>JAGZBF010000033.1:0-7609 GCA_018370025.1 Collinsella sp.
AAAGCGGCACATCCGCGTTGGCGAATCCGGCGTATCCGCGTTGGCGCGATTGGCGAAAATGCGTTGGTGGAAATGGTGAAAATTATATTGACGCTAACAGTCCCTCGCGTCCTCGAGCGCCCTGGTCAGGTCGCGGGCGGCCTCGCACTCGTCGTCGGGGACCCACACCTCGACCACGTTGCCGACCGACAGCATGCGGGCGAGGAACTCGGCGTCGTTGCGGTCGTTCTTCCTGCGCCTGTCCGCGCTGGGCTTGATCATCTTCGAGACGGCGCCGACCACGCAGTCGACCCCCAGGCCGGAAAGCCTCTTCTGCAGGTCGAAGCCCGTGACCCCGGACTCGTACACGCACCTGGCCCTGGGGTCCACGGAACGGACCCACTCCGCGACGGCGCCGGCGTCGTAGCCGAAGGTCGCGGCACGCACCTCCCCGGTCATGACGTCGAGGGAGACTGCCTTTATCGAGCGGGCGTGGACGTCGAGGCCGATGAAGGTGGTAGTATCGAGCATGGGAGCCCCTTCCATGAATGCGGCGTGGCCGCCGCGGTTGGATTAGACACTCACCATTGTCGGCCTAATCCGCGGTCTTTCATGCAGCAGGGGCTCTCAATGTTTTTATGTCCTGCTCATATCGTCTGTACCGGCAGTTAGGGACGTTCCTTTTCTGCCGGCAGTTTAGGAACGTCCCTAACTGCCGGCTCAGGAACGACAAAGCGCTAGTTCACCTCGACAGGCTTGGCGCCGGGATAGCGCTCCTCAAAGTCTAGGCGGTACTTATTGTCATTGGTGCCCGCCACGTTGTCGCGCGACAGCGGCGCCACGATCTCATTCTTGTGGTCCGCAGGCTTGGCGTATTTCAGGCTGATCTCCCAGGCATCACAGATTGCGTCAATGCGGTGATCCAGGTCGTCGTACAGGGCGATGATGTCCTTCCAGGAGCTGTAGTTCTTGGAGCTCGTCGGGACCTCCAGGTCCTCGACGATGTCGTAATACTGCTCGATGGTGTCCTCCGTGCGCTCGGCGACGTCGGCGAGATTTTGACGGGTGGTTCGATCCTCTTCCAGATAGTTGCCGTTGAAGTTCTGCGCGCAGCCACGGACCTGGCTGTCGAGATCTTCGAGCAGGTCGTAGTATTCGCTCAGTCGGCGGTAGAGGTTCTGCTCAGAGAGCGTTGCTTCGCCGCCATCCTCGTCGTCATCGTCATCATCGTCGTACAGGCTGTTGGGATCGCCGAGAGGCTTTAGGTCATCGTCGTCGACGTCATGGTGCAGCTTAGCTACCTCGGCAGTCGTCTGCGTGGCGGCGTTGTCGAAAGGCTTGATCGCAAAGAAAACGACCAGGGCGATGATGATCGCCACCAGCACAACGATAACGGCGATAAGCGGCCCTGTGCCGCTCTTTTTGGGAGTGGGGGTCTGTGGCGAAGCAGGCGCGTATGCGGGAGCCGGCTGCTGTTGGGGCGAGCCGCTCGCGACGGGTATGCGCTGCGTGGTCTCGACGGCCGCAGGGCTTGCGGCGGGGTCGGGGCGATAGGCGAGGGGGTCGTCCGCCTTGGCTTGCGGCGTATCGAGGGAACCGGTCTGCTCAAAAGCGGGCTGGCTATCGCTCGCGGTTGTTTGCTCAACGGGTGCACCGCACGAGGTGCAGAACTTGGCATTATCTGCAAGAAGCTTGCCGCACGAGGCGCAATACCGAGACATTGCCACTCCTTTCGCCACATTTCAATGCAATATGACGATTATACCCAGCACCCCAAATTCCCCTTCATAAGTTGCGGTGAAATAGGGACTGTTTGGCGGTCTCAGAGCTTCAATCAGTCCCTATTTCACCGCAACTTTGGAAAGGCGCCTTTAGCCATTGGGGACGCACCGAGCACTGGGGTATCATGGCTTGGTTGCTATAACTCGCATTTACGCGCCTTGTAGGAAGGGGCTGCGCCCATGGCTTTTGAGCCCGCTCAACATAGCTTCATTACGCTCGAGGGTGTCGATGGCGCCGGTAAATCTACGCAGGCGCGCCTGCTTGCCCGTGCGCTCGACCTTGCCGGCTACCAGGTTGTGACCCTGCGTGAGCCGGGCGGTACCGCCATCAGCGAAAAGATCCGTGCTCTGCTGCTCGACCCCGCCAATACGGCGATGGGCGACACCTGCGAGTTGTTGCTCTACGAGGCGGCACGCGCTCAGTTGGTGCACGAGGTCATCGCGCCCGCCCTTGCTGCCGGCAAGGTTGTCCTGTGCGACCGCTTCTACGATTCCACGACCTGCTACCAGGCGTTTGCCGACGGCCTCGACCGCCAGATAGTGCGCGACGCCAACAACCTGGCCGTCGCGGGTACGCACCCGGCGCTCACGCTCGTCTATCACATCACGCCCGAGCAGGCGGCGCTGCGCATGGCTGCCCGCGGCGCGGCCGACCGCATGGAGGCCAAGGGCATGGCCTTCCAGGAGCGCGTCTACCAGGGATTTTGCAGCATTGCCGCCGAAGAGCCAAATCGCGTAAAGCTCATCGACGCCACTGCGTCGATTGCAGACGTCTTCGCGCAGACGGTCGAGCTGGTTCGTGCGCACGGTCTCGACATCCCCCAGGATGCCGTCGCCGCCGCGCTTGCCCAGGAGGCTGAGTAGCATGGCCCCCGCTCAGGCAAGCCTGCTGGCCAAGCTTGACACTCAAGAGCGCGTGCGCGACTTTTTGACCAACGCCGTCGCCAGCGGCCGCGCATCGCACGCCTACCTGTTTTTGGGCGCGCCCGGCGCGGGCAAGCTCGACGCCGCGTGGGCGCTCGCTCAGGCCTTCCTGTGCGAGCAGGATGGCTGCGGCTCATGCGATAGCTGCGTGCGCGTCGCCCGCCATACGCACCCCGACGTGCACTATTACACGCCCGAGAGCGCCACGGGCTACCTCATCGCCCAGACCCGCGAGCTGCTCGATGACGTGCCGCTGGCGCCCATCCGCGCCAAGGCCAAGGTCTACATCATCGACCGTGCCGAGCAGCTGCGCGCCAACACCGCCAACGCACTGCTCAAGACACTCGAGGAGCCGCCCGAGGGCGTTATGTTCATCTTGCTGGGCACCTCGGCGGACGTGATGCTGCCCACCATCGTGAGCCGCTGCCAGTGCGTGCCGTTTCGGCTGGTGTCGCCCGCCGTGGCCGCGCGTGCCGTGAGTCGCGCGACGGGTCAGGACTTCGCGCGTTGCCGCATGGCGGTCGCCGTGGCGGGAAGCCCCACACGCGGCATCGAGTTCCTTAAGAGCGCCGAGCGCCAGGATGCTCGCCGCCAGATGGTCCGCGCCATCGACTCGCTCATTGCCGCCGACGAGGCCGACGTACTCAGTCGCGCCAAGTCGCTCATCGTCGCCGTTAAGGCGCCGCTCGCCGAGGTCAAGTCCACACAGGAAAAGGTGCTCGAGCAAAACGCCGACTACCTGTCGCGTGGAGCATTGAAGCAGCTTGAGGACCGCAACAAGCGCGAACTCAACGCGCGCGAGCGTTCGGGTATCATGGAAGCGCTGGCGAGCGCGCGGACGCTCATGCGCGACGTGCTGCTGACGCTTCAGGACGAGGCAGCCGACGTGGTGAACGAAGACGTGCGCGACACGATCGGTCGGCTTGCCGCCGCGACCAATGTTGCGGGTGCCACCCAGGCGCTCGAGGCAGTCGCGACCGCCGAGCGCAACATCGCCAGAAACGTTACTCCCCAGCTGGCCATCGAGGTCATGCTGTTCGATATCAGGAAGGCACTGAAATGCCGTTAGTCGTACCCGTTAAGTTTACCTACGCCTCGCGCGACCTGTGGTTCGATCCGCAGGATCTGGATATCCTCGAGGCCGATTATGCCATTTGCTCCACTGAGCGCGGAACCGAGATCGGCCTGGTCACGGCCGATCCCTTCGAGGTGCCGCAAGACGAGATCGGTCAGCCGCTCAAGCCCGTGCTGCGCGTGGCGAGCGACATCGACCTGCAGCTTGCCGATGACCTGGCCATCCAGGGCGACGAGGCCATGGTCGACTTCCGCCGCCTGGTCAAGGAGCTCGACCTCGAGATGAAACCGGTGGGCGTCGAGTACCTGTTTGGCGGCGAGAAGGCCGTGTTCTACTTTGCGGCCGAGGAGCGCGTCGATTTTCGCCAGCTCGTCAAGGATCTGTCCTCGACGCTGCACATTCGCGTCGACATGCGCCAGATCGGCGTGCGCGACGAGACCCGCCTGGTGGGCGGCTATGCCCAGTGCGGACAGGAACTCTGCTGCACGCGCTTTGGCGGACAGTTTGAGCCCGTCTCGATTCGCATGGCAAAAGAGCAAGACCTGCCGCTCAATTCCTCCAAGATCAGCGGCGTGTGCGGTCGTCTGATGTGCTGCCTGCGCTACGAGTTCGAGGCCTACAAGGACTTTAAGAGCCGTGCGCCCAAAAAGAAGACGCTCATCGATACGCCGCTTGGCAAGGCGCGTATCCAGGAGTATGACACGCCGCGTGAGCAGCTGGTGCTGCGCCTGGAGAACGGCAAAGTCTTTAAGGTCAACCTAGCCGATATGACGTGCTCGGAGGGCTGCAAAAAGAAGGCCGCCGAGCAGGGCTGCAACTGCCGCCCCGACTGCGTGACGCGCGACGTGCTCGAGCGCATCGAGTCGCCCGAGATGCGCCTGGCGCTCATGGAGCTCGATCGCGAAAACGGCGTCGATGTGGGCGATGGCCTGTCGAGTGCCGACCGTCTGGCCGGCACGTCGATGCCCAAGCGCCGTCGTCGCGATGCTGAATCCGATGCTCGCGCCGGTCAGGGTCAGGGCGAGGGCCGTGGCCGCGGAAAAGGCCGCGGTAAGGCCGAGACACCCGAGGCCGAGGGGGCGGCCGATGGCCGTCGCCGTCGCAAGCGCGCGGGCTCGGGCGATGCTACCGAGGTTGCAGCCGCGGGCAAGAACGCCTCTCGCGAGCGCGAGGTTCAGCAGCCCCAGCAGCAGAATCGCGGCGGCGGCATGAACCCCACACGTCGCCGCCGCCGTCATCTGTCGAGCGAGGAGCGCGAGGACGCCTTCCGCGCCGCAGCTGCTCGCGAGGCCGGTGCCGCTTCCAAGGGCGCCTCGGCCTCCGATGCGCCTGTCGACAAGAGCGGCAAGTCACGTGGCGAGGAGGAGCGCGCGCCGCGTCCGCGCCGTCGCCATTCCTCGGGCGCGCAACAGAAGCCCTCAGTGCCCTCCGTGGCCGATCAGGTCTCGGATGGCGAGGTCAAGGTCACGCGCCGTCGTCCCGGGGATGGCGGGGGAGCGGCTGCCAAGGCTTCGCGTGGCGCCGCTCGCGACGAGCGCGAGCCGCGCGAGAATCGCGGTGGCGAGGGCTCGGCCGACCAGGGTCAAAAGCGCCGTCGCCGTCGTCGTTCCCGCAAGCCGCGCCAGGATGGTGGCGAGGGCTCGACCCCGTCTTCGTCCGCACCACAACCGCCCGCCGGCGAATAACGCCCGCGAGCGGATTTAACCTGCCTTGCCCCGAGCGCATCGGGGTATCATAGCGCCGAATCAACAACCCTCCCTGCGATCGAGCGTAGGGAGGGTTGTGTCTTGAAGAGCCATCTGAACATATTGAGCCGTCTGCAGAGTGCCGGTGCCCTACCGTTTGCGGACGAATTGCTACCGTTTGCCGAGCGCGCGACGTACGAGGCGCTCGAGGCATTGTCGCCAACACGATGTACCGGCTGCGAGCGCGCCGGTGCGCTTATTTGCCAAGACTGCCTGGCCGCGCTCACGCTCATCGACCCACGTCATAGCTGCACCCGATGTGGCGCCCCGTTTGGGGATTTGCTGTGCACTGAGTGTTCGGTCGAGGGCACGTCTTCGGCAATGGCGGAGGCGCTCGACCGCTGCCTGGCGTGCGCCGTCTATGCGCATCCGCTGCCGCGTATCATTAAAGCGTACAAGGATGCGGGCGAGCGACGTCTGGCTCCGTATCTGGCGGAGCTGCTCTACGACACCGCCCTGCATGCCCAGGTCGTAGCGCCCGATCGCTATGGAGGTGTGCTGTCCGGTGCGGATGCGGTGGTGTTTGTGCCTGCGACGGCGGCAGCGTTTCGGCGGCGTGGTTTTGATCATATGGAGGCTATTGCGCGTCCATTTTGCGAGCTGTCGGGTGTTCCCCTGCTCGATGCTCTCGTCAAGTACGGGCATGGCGACCAGCGTGAACTCGGTCGTGAAGAACGCCGTGAACGCGCCCGAGGCATGTATGAGACCGTTGAGGACGTGCAGGGCAAGCGCCTGCTGCTTATCGACGACGTTATCACTACGGGTGCGACGATGGCCGCGGCTTCGGCGGAACTCAAGCGCGCCGGCGCTGCGGCCGTTGATGGCCTCGCTATCGCACGCGTTTGGTAGGGGTGGTTCAGATGGCAATAAAGATCGGGCAGCGTGGCAAGCCTGCAAGCGAGCAGCTGGCTGCTTCCGTAATTTTGACGGGTGCCTCGGCGCTGCGCATGATGCGCGCCGAGCGCCGGCAGATGGGCTACATAAGCTGGAAGGATCTTAATCCCGATGAAGAGCGCCGTGTGCTGCGCACGTCGTCGCCCTCGACCGAGGACATCTATCTTCCCGATTTGGTGCGGATTGGGGCCGCAAGCGGCGAGGTGCAAGAGGATTTGTGCTTGCTGGTAGGATCTGCAGCGCAGCGCCGCCGTATTCTTGGCGTGAGCTGGTCCGTATGCTCCGAGTTGCCCGCCGGCTCGATTCTGGAGGTGGAGCCGGGGGTGTACAGCTTGTCTCCCGAGGCCCTCTGCGTAGCCGTTGCGCGCGAAGTCGGCTGTATCCAGGCGTTTGCCCTGGCCCAGGAACTGTGCTCCAAGATTTCGCTGAGCGATCGCGGGCAGTATCTACCTCCCTACACATCGCCTGTCGTAAACAAATTGGCAAAGGACAAAGACCAGCCGCCAGATGTCGGTTACTTTGAGGTCGAGCCCGTGCTGACACCCGATCGCCTGGCAGATTACCTCGCGGCGTGCAAAGGAAGCACGGCCAAACGGCTGCGGCGTCTGTGCCCCTATCTGTCGGAAAACCTGCGCTCACCCATGGAGTGCATCATGCTCGCTCTGTTTTCGCTTCCGTTTTCCTATGGCGGATTTGCCTGCGGTCCCTTTAAGACCGACTGCAAGATCGAGTTCGATGACCGCGCGCAGGCAATCTCGGGGATGCCGCATGCAGTTTGCGATGCGTATCAGGAAGCAGCCCAGTTTGACCTGGAATACAACGGTGAGCTGGGCCATTCCTCCCGGAGGGGACGTATCCATGATGAAAAGCGCAACACGGGCTTGATTACTATGGGAATCGAGGTCGCGACGGTCAACAACGAGATGCTCTGCGACATGGAAGCGATGGAAGCGCTTGCATGGCGCATGCACCAGCGTATGCGAAAACGGTACCGGAATCGTGTCGATGCCCGCAGGAAGAAGCAAGAGGCGTTGCTTAACACGCTGCGGGCGTGTTTTGGGCTTAAGCCGGTCTAATTCGCGTCGAAAATAGGGATAAATCATATGCCCTGGGGTCGCGCGCGCAGACGTGGTGTAAGAGTGTCCTGAGGTCCGTCGCTGCAAGTCCCGATGTTACTCCTTCTTGAGACCGCGCTTCTCGACTATCTCGTC
>JAGZBF010000034.1:0-7548 GCA_018370025.1 Collinsella sp.
GCAGAAATTCGTTCGATGATTACAGCATTTGGTACAGGAATAGGTGAAGAATTTAATCTTGATAAATTAAGATATCATAAAATTGTAATTATGACCGATGCTGATGTAGATGGTGGGCATATTAGAATTTTAATGTTAACATTCTTATATCGTTATTTAAAACCATTAATTGAAAATGGATTTGTATATGCAGCACAACCCCCTCTTTATTTATTAAAACATGGTAAAGAAGAACATTATTGTTATAGTGATGAAGAATTAGAAGATTTAAAAACAAAAATCGGTTCAGGTGCTAAGTATAGTATTCAACGTTATAAAGGGTTAGGAGAGATGAATGCTGATCAGCTATGGGAAACTACAATGGATCCACAAAAACGTATTTTAAATCAGATTGATTTAGATGAGGCGATGGAAGCTGATATGATTTTTGATATGTTAATGGGAGAAAAAGTTGAACCTAGACGTGAATTTATTCAAGAAAATGCAAAATATGTAACTGATTTAGATATTTAATAAAGGAGAGAAAAAATGGAAGAACGTGGAATTAGAAAAGTTAAATTAACATCTGAAATGAAAAACTCTTTTATGCAATATGCAATGTCAGTTATTGTTGCTAGAGCTTTACCTGATGTTCGTGATGGTTTAAAACCTGTACAAAGAAGAATTATTTACGGCATGAGTGATTTAGGTTGTACACCAGGAACCCCGTATAAAAAATCAGCACGTATTGTTGGAGAAGTAATGGGGAAATATCATCCTCATGGGGATTCTTCGATATATGAGGCATTAGTAAGAATGGCTCAAGATTTTTCTTATCGATATATGTTAGTTGATGGTCATGGAAATTTTGGTTCAATTGACGGTGATGGCGCTGCAGCGCAACGTTATACTGAGGCTAGAATGTCTAAAATTTCTAGTGAACTAGTTAGAGATTTAAAAGAGGATACGATTGATTTTATTCCTAATTATGATGGTGAAGAGCAAGAACCATCTGTATTGCCTGCTAGAATTCCTAATTTATTAATTAATGGTTCAACTGGAATTGCAGTAGGGATGGCAACTAATATTCCACCACATAATTTAGGAGAAGTAATAGATGCAATTCTTGCAGTAGCTAAAAATCCTGATATTTCAATAGTTGAATTAATGGAAAATTATATTCAGGGACCTGATTTTCCAACTGGTGGATATATTTTAGGAAAGAGCGCTATTAAAAAAGCCTATGAAACAGGTAATGGTCTTATTGTTATGCGTGCTAAAACAGAAATTGAAGAACATAAGGGTAGACAAAGAATTGTTGCTTATGAAATTCCTTATCAAGTAAATAAAGCAAGATTAGTCGAAAAGATTGCGCATTTAGCACGTGATAAAGTTGTTGAAGGTATTAGTGATGTTCGTGATGAATCAAACCGTGAAGGGATTCGAATTGTCATTGAATTAAAGAGAGATGTTCAAGCAGAAGTTATTTTAAATCAATTATATAAATTAACTTCTTTACAAACAACATTTGGTGTCAATAATATTGCTTTAGTTAATAATGAACCTAAAACTTTAACACTTAAAGAATTAATTCAATATTATTTACAACATCAAGAAGAAGTTATTCGTCGTAGAACACAATTTGAATTAAATAAAGCAGAAGCAAGAGCACATATTTTAGAAGGTTTAAAGAAAGCCTTAGATCATATCGATGAAATTATTCAATTAATTCGTACAAGTAGAACAACTGAAATCATTCAACAAAGATTAATGGATGAATTTGGAATGTCTGATAAACACGCTAAAGCTGTAAGAGAAATGCAATTACAACGTTTAGCTGGTTTGGAAAGAGAAAAGATTGAAGAAGAATTAAATAATTTATTAATTACAATTGCTGATTTAAAAGATATTCTTGCTAATGAAGAACGTATCTTAGAAATCATTAGAAATGAATTATTAGAAATGAAAGAAAAATATGGTGATAAACGTCGTACTGAAATTATTCAAGGTACATTTGATATTGAAGATGAAGATTTAATTCCAGTAGAAGATGTTATTATTTCACTTACTAATAATGGTTATGTAAAACGTATGCCAGTAGATACTTATAAATCTCAAAATAGAGGTGGACGTGGTGTCAAAGGTATGGCAACAACACAAGATGATGTCATTAGTTCACTTATTCATATGTCAACACATGATGATTTATTAATCTTTACAAATAAAGGAAAGGTATACCGTTTGAAAGGATATAATATTCCTGAATTTGGTAGAACTGCTAAGGGATTACCAATTGTTAATCTCTTGAAGTTGGATGAAGGTGAGACAATTCAAACAGTGATTAATGCTAAGAGCGACGAAGCATCAGATAACAATCACCTTGTCTTTGTAACTCGCCAAGGTTTAGTGAAACGAACTAAAGAAGCAGAATTTAAAAATATCCGTCAAAATGGTTTGATTGCCTTGAAACTTAGAGAAGGTGATGAACTTATCAATGTCTTCTTGACTAATGGTAATGAAGAAATTATTATTGGTACTAAATTTGGTTACAGTGTGCGTTTCAAAGAGGATACTATTCGCAGTATGAGTCGTATGGCTGCTGGTGTTAAAGGGGTAACCCTTCGTGACGGTGACCAAGTCGTTGGTGCAGCAGCTATTACTGAAGACCAAGAAGTCTTGATTATCACGGAAAAAGGTTACGGTAAGCGTACTTCAGCTACTGAATACCCAACTAAGGGGCGTGGTGGTAAAGGTATTAAGACAGCTAATATCACAGATAAAAATGGTAACCTTGCAGGCATTGTGACAGTTTCTGGTGATGAGGATATTATGGTCATAACTGATACGGGTGTTATTATCCGTACTGCAGTTGCTAATATCTCTCAAACTGGTCGTGTAACTCAAGGGGTTAAGGTCATGCGTTTAGATGATACTGCTCGTATTGTCACCTTTGCTTTGGTTGAACCTGAAGAAATTGATCAAGTTACTGAAGATCAATAAAGTGGTGATAACTAATGAGAAAAGATAACAAAAATAAGACTCCTAAAAAGCATCGTAAATGGCTTGAGGTCCTTCGTTGGATCTTGATTGTTGTTCTCTTGGTTGTTGGTTTAGCTTTAATTTTTAATAAATCAATTCGAAACACTATAATTGCTTGGAATACTAATAAATATCAAGTAAGTAAGGTCTCTAAAAAGACCATAAAGAAAAACAAGGAAGCTAAGGCAAGTTATGACTTTGATACGGTTAAATCTGTTAGTACAGAGTCAGTCTTGCAAGCCCAGATGGGTTCTCAAAAACTTCCAGTTGTTGGTGGAATTGCTATCCCTGAGGTTGGTATTAATCTCCCTATTTTCAAAGGACTTGGTAATACAGAGCTTACCTATGGTGCTGGAACTATGAAGGAAAATCAAGTCATGGGTGGAGAAAATAATTATTCATTGGCTAGTCACCATATTTTCGGTATCGCTGGGGCTTCTGATATGCTCTTCTCACCATTAGACAGAGCAAAAAATGGCATGAAGATTTATCTTACGGATAAAAATAAGATCTACACCTATGTTATCAGTGAGGTAAAAATTGTCCAACCAACTGAAGTAGCAGTGGTTGATGACACTCCTGGTAAATCTGAAGTGACTTTGGTAACTTGTACAGATGCTGAAGCAACTCAGCGTACAATTGTCAAAGGGAACTTAGAATCGCAGGTAGACTTTGACAAGGCAAGTTCAGATATTCTTGAAGCCTTCAATAAGTCATACAATCAATTTCAAAGTTAAGAAAAGGCCGTAAGGTCTTTTCTATGGAGGGAAAAAATATTTTTGAAAACAATACGTCATGTCGCTATCATTGTTTCTGATTATAATCTATCTCGAGATTTTTATGTTAATAAACTAGGTTTTGAAAACATACGTGAAAATCACTGTCCGGAACGTCACGATTATAAATTAGATCTACGTTGTGGTGATATAGAACTGGAAATCTTTGGAAATAAGACTAGTGATCTAGCCTATGTGGAGCCACCAAAGCGTCTGTCTTATCCTGAGGCGTGTGGACTACGTCATTTAGCTTTTAAAGTGGCTAATATTGAAGAGGTTGTCGAGTCTTTGGAACAAAAAGGTATTTCATGCTAACCTATTCGCAAGGACAGTTTTACTGGGGAAAAGATGACTTTCTTTGCTGATCCAGACGGGCTCCCTTTGGAATTACATGAGTAGTTTTTTTGACCCTATTTTTTAAGTCATGGTATAATGAATTCACGGCTGAGCTCATACTCGGTCATCTTTTAGGAGATTATGGATACTATTCTATTTTCGAAAGGAAACATACATGAAATTGAAAAAGCTTTTCGTTGCTGGGATGGCTTTCCTAACTTTGGTGACAACCTTTGCCTCAGCTGCTCAAGCAGACACATCGTCAGATGTCCAAAAGGTTATTGATGAATCTTACGTTCAACCTGACTACGTTATGGGTTATTCTTTGTCAGAGGAAGAGCGTAATCAGACCCTAAACTTGCTAAGTTATGATAGTAGCAAGGATACCAATGTCAAGACATTAACGACTACGGCCTATGCAAATATCATGAATGTTGCAGATGATTCTAGTCTTCAGTTATATTCTTCAGTTAAGATTGCTAAACTAGGTGCTAAGGAAACCTTGAGTGTAGAAATTGTGACACCACAAAATATCACAAAAATCACTCCAGATATGTATCGTAATGCTGCAACGACACTTGGTATTGAACATGCTAAGATTACAGTAGCAGCACCTATTCCAGTAACTGGGGAAAGTGCCTTGGCTGGTATTTATTATTCTCTAGAGCAAAATGGAGCAAAAGTCTCAGATGAAAGCAAAGAGCTTGCTCAGGAAGAGCTTAAAACCCTTTCCCAAATCAATGATGAGAATTCAGGTAAGAGTAACTATGATGCGGATAAGCTTAATGTAGCCATGACTGATATCAAGACGGCAGTTGCTGATAAAGGAAATAAGTTGACTGATGATCAAGCTAAAACGATTGTTCAGCGAACCATCAATAACTACAACCTGAATCTTTCTGATACTCAAATCAATCTTTTGGTGAACTTTGCTTTAAATTTATCTAAGTCATCAATCATTGATAGTGCTAGCTTCAAGTCAAGTCTGAGTTCACTTAAAGCTTCTATCGTTTCAAAAGCGGGTAATACTTTCTCTGGCATCAACTTAAACTTTGATGCTAACCAAACACTTGAGAATAGCAAAAATATTTTCGCACAAATCTGGCAAGCTATCGTAGATTTCTTTACTGGACTTTCTAGGTAGTGAAAGAGCTGTCCATTTGGATGGCTTTTCCTATTTTTTGGCTCTTTGTCAACTGTAGTGTGTTGAAGAAAAGCTAAGATCGAGAAAGGACAAATTTCGTCCTTTCTTTTTATTATGTGACTTTCAGTCCGTCTCTTTCCGTTAGGTGCGAGACAAAACATGACCTCCTGTCTAACGGGGGCGTCATGATTTGAAAAAAGACAGTAAAAAGTGCAAAAATCACTTCCTGTGCTATACGGTAATTGAAATTTTTTTAGTTTGGAGTTAGAACTGTTTCCTCAGTTCTAGCACTTTTTCTTTGTCGTATTCTTGATGTGTTGCGAGAATTTTGTAAAAGATACGAAGCAGCTTATGTGCACAAGCAATGCCGGCTTTCATTTTACTTCCTCTTTGGGAAATTTTGATATAAAAAGATAAAAACGCATTATCTTTAGAGTGAGCCTCAATCAATACCGACATGGTCAAAGACTGCTTGATATATCGATTTCCTTGTGTGATGTGTGAGGATTTTTTAATGTCAGCACTTTCATAGGATTCTGGGCAGAGCCCATCCCAAGAAGCTAAGTCTGCATCCGATTGAAAAGCCTTCACATCTGGTCCAATCTCAGCTAAAATAGTGGCTGCACAAGTTTCACTCACACCAGGAATCGTTTGAAGTAATCTATTTTCTTCAGGGGAACTCCTTTTCGATATAAGCTATTATTTCACTCGTTAATTTATTCATGAGTTTTTGATACAATTGATATTCTTCTAGGCTTTGGTCCAAGAGAAATCGATCCTTCAGAGACAACTTCCCATTCATGGCCTACATTAAATTCTTCGGGACTTGCTTTGACATGCTTGTGAATACAAGCTGTCACATTGTCATAATCAATGAGTTCCCCATTGATAAAGAGCATTAAAAGAGATTGTCCTGTCTTAGAGAAGATAACAGAAAGATAGCTGGTTAGTTTGATATTAGTAGGTTGTAAGAGGTTATGAATCTTATTCTTTATTTGAGTTTGACGTTGTTTGTAAGAACGTAACCTACGAGTGAGTAAACGTAACTGCATTACTTCAGGGTTAGGAATATAAGATTGCTCAATAAGTCCACAACGTCCGAGCTGTGCAATCCATTCGGCATCTTTCATGTCTGTTTTTCGACCAGGTACATTCTTAATATGTTGAGCGTTAGCTAATATCAGATTGAGCTCTGAGTCTGAGAATATATTAAAGATTTGTTAGTCTCATAGTTCTGAGCGACAAAAGTAATTCCCCTTTCTTGAACCCAAACTAATCACAGAACATAACCCTTTGGAGTTTATCAAAATGTTCCTTGAAAGAAAACTGATCAAGCTTACGATAGACAGTAGATGTCGACACACGAAGTCTTCTGGCAATATCCGTTAGTGACATCTTCTCAGTTAGGAGTTGTGAGACCTTTTGGCGGACTAGATTTGAAATTTGGTGGTTTTTCTCAACGATTAATGTCTCAGCCCCCGTGACTTTTCTACAATCTTTACACTGGAAGCGACGTTTCTTCAGACGTAGTAGTGTTGGAGTTCTAGTTTTGCTTGAACCTCGATATGAGTATCCATTTTAAAAACAAGAGTAATGATGTTAGGATCTATCATTCCGATTAATCCTGTGGTATTCTTAATAGATTTCATGAGTTCTTCCTAATGATGGTTTGGTTACTTCTCATTATAGTTTTTATGGGACTTTTTGTCTGCATTCAAAAAGCTCTATAATCTCTACAGTAGTTTTACCCACTACAGAAATTATAGAGCCATTAAAGCTAGCCTAGGCTAGCTTTTATTTTAGTCCGTAGTTATAATCATCATCTTGCATAGCTTCAACAGTACCTAGAAGGTAACCATTACCGACTTGAGAAAAGAAATCGTGGTTTGATGTTCCTGTAGAAATACCATTCATAACGATTGGGTTAACATCGTTAGCAGAATCTGGGAAAAGAGGATCTTGTCCTAAATTCATCAATGCTTTATTGGCATTATAGCGAAGAAAGGTCATTACTTCTTCGGTCCATCCAACACCGTCATAAAGAGATTTAGTGTAGAGTTCTTCATTTTCATATAATTGATAGAGGAGATCATACATCCATTCACGGAAACTCTCCTGCTCTTTTTCAGGTAATTCGTTGAATCCTAGTTGGAACTTATAGCCAATATAGGTACCGTGAACAGATTCGTCACGGATAATGAGTTTGATAATTTCAGCGACATTAGCTAGCTTATTATTACCAAGATAATAGAGTGGAGTGAAGAAGCCTGAATA
>JAGZBF010000035.1:0-14145 GCA_018370025.1 Collinsella sp.
GCCTGACCGGATCGACCTCAGCCATGGGAGTTATCTCTGTATAGACGGACTATACTATGCTTATCTTCTGGTCCCCTCGGACGGCTATAAAGCACGAGTGCCTGCTGGCTGGCTCAGCCTTTTGGTCAACGCCGGCGACGGGATCGATCTGGACGTCTTTCTGACGCGGCAGCCAAAGGACCGCATGGTCAGAAAGCTGGGGCAGCAGCTCCGTATCAACCGCAGCAAAATCAAGGAAACCAGCGATACCAATACGGATTTTGACGATCTCGACGGTGCGATCCGCAGCGGCTATTTTCTAAAAGACGGTCTTTCCAACAATGAGGATTTTTATTATCTGAACCTGCTTATCACCGTCACAGCCGGCAGCGTGGATGATCTCGAATGGAAGGTCGCGGAAATGAAAAAGCTCCTGCTCTCGCAGGATATGGATGTGCAGACCTGTTCCTTTTGTCAGGAGCAGGCTTTTTTGTCCTCTCTCCCTCTGGCTTCTCTGGAGCGCCAGCTCTATGAGCGGTCTAAGCGTAATGTTCTGACAACGGGAGCTGCCAGCTGCTATCCCTTCACCAGCTATGAGATGTGCGATGACAACGGTATTCTTCTCGGCGTCAATAAACACAACAATTCTCTCATCATCGTGGACATCTTCGATTCCCGCGTCTACAAGAATGCCAATATTGCCATTCTCGGAACCAGCGGAGCCGGAAAAACCTTTACGCTTCAGCTGATGGCTCTGCGTATGCGCCGCAAGGGAATTCAGGTCTTTATCATCGCGCCGCTCAAAGGGCATGAGTTTCACCGGGCCTGTTCCAACATCGGCGGTCAGTTCATTTCCATATCCCCGGCATCCCAGAACTGCATCAACATCATGGAGATCCGCAAAGCAGATAAGTCTGTGGACGATCTGCTGGATGGACCCGGCACGGAAAAATCTCTGCTGGCAGCCAAAATTCAGCGGCTGCACACATTTTTCAGTCTCTTAATTCCGGACATGTCCCACGAGGAGCGGCAGCTTCTGGATGATGCCATGATCTGCACCTACGGGGTCAAGGGCATCACACATGACAATGCTTCTCTGGAACAGCCGGAACATCCCGGGCGCTATAAAGAAATGCCGATCCTGGGCGACCTGTATGAAATTCTTGCCGCCTCTCCGGAAACAAAGCGCCTTGCCAACATCCTGAATCGGCTGGTCAACGGCTCTGCCCGCTCTTTCAATCAGCAAACCAATGTGGCGCTGGACAACAAGTACATCGTCCTTGATATTTCTGAGCTGACCGGTGATCTGCTGACGGTGGGGATGTTTGTTGCTCTCGACTTTGTATGGGACAAGGCCAAAGAGAACCGCACGGCGGAAAAAGCCATCTTCGTGGACGAGTGCTGGCAGCTCATTGGTGCCAGCAGCAACCGGCAGGCCGCCGAATCCGTTCTGGAGCTTGCTAAGACGATCCGCGGCTATGGCGGCAGCGTTCTGCATCTTTCTGAAGCCGAACTGATGGAAATTACGCACTTTGAGCGCGGCAGCGCTCTCATCAGCACAAATAACAATAATATTGCCGTGGAGATCAAGTGCAGTCAAATGGAAAAGGAATTGATCACCACGGATCGCCGGGAGCTGGCCGAGCTTGCTCAGCGTGCTGCGCCAAAGCAGCATCCATGCTAATCCGTACACAATACGCATTTAAGACGTATAACGCTCCACAACCAACAGCAATACGGCGATTATACGGCTTCAATACGCATAACGAGGAGATGTTTCAATGAAAACGAGGGAACAGATCTATGGGCAGGAAGCCGCCGGCATCCTGCGGGATGTTTCCATGTACCGCGCTCTGACGGAGATGCAGCTTTTGAAGCTCTATCCGCACAAGGAAAGTAAAATCCGGAATCTGCTGTCCTACCTGCAAAAGCAGGGCCGCATTGTGCAGCGAGGCGAGTATTACCGCATTCCCGCTGATGCGGAGGAGAGCATCGATCACGGGCTTTCAAAGGCCGTTTGGGTTCTTACCGACTTTATGGAGCAGGTGGAATATCATTCTGTCAGTGACTATCCCGCCAAAATCATCTTTTTTGCGGATGGCGAAGTTTACGAGATCATTTACGCGGAGCCGGGTAAAGAGCAGCTTATCAACCAAATGCTCTCCACGGTAAAAGAGGTTCCGCCCAAATACATCGTTCTGATTGAGCAGCCGGAGCAGATCGCCGAGATCCACACACCAAACACCAGCGGCTACTGTACCGTCTCTTCGGGCGGCGATGTGCAGTATTATCAAATCGAATAAGGAGTTTTTTCTTGAACAGGGCCATTATATCACAAAGAATTACATCTATTCTGGCTGAGATCGAACGGCTGAACAATGCGCTCTATGCCATGAACACGACGGATATTCAGCGTTATCCCGACAACTACGAGGTGCTGTCCACGGATGCGGCGCTGCGGGCCGAGCGGATCACCTGCCGGCTGCGCCACCTGATCTATGCCACTACCAGCATCAAAAAAGAGGAATATCTGCGGTCTGCTGAAACCATGCAGGGTATTGAGATCAGCGAAAATGACGGCATTCTGGAGATCAAGCTCCCGTGCCTTCTGCCAAAGCGCAGGCAGCGCCAAAGCACGGAGTTCCTGTTGGATCCGTTTACCTCCGCGCTCTCCGATTACGCCGCCCACCACACTATGCCGCAATTTCAGCATTGCGTGGTCTGCTTTTCCCATATCTATGCGCAGGAGCTGCCAGAGCGCCGTATCCGCGATTATGACAATCTGGAACTGAAGCAGTTTTTGGATGTTGCGGCCTCCTTCATCTTGACGGATGACAATGGGCTGCTGTGCGACGCCTACAACACCACAGAGCTGGGTGAAGAGGATTGTACACGGCTTTTTCTCATGGACAGCACGCAGTTTCCGGCCTGGCTTGCAGAGCGCCAGAATGGTGTAAAAAGCATATCGGATTTTTGACCTTTTATGGGCGCTTATTTTCCAAGGTACAAAAAGCGCCCTGAAAGCGCTGAAAATACTGCGTTTTTTCAAGGCGCTCCAGCCGCAAAATTACCCAAGCTATAAAGCCCTACGGTAAAATATCGTACAAGGAGGCAGCACGGTTTATGCCTCGAAAGCCCCGGCAGCTGCCAGCTCAAAATACGCTGCCCTATCTTCTTTTGACATTAACCGCCCTCTGCGGTGAATACCCCATCCGTCAAATCAGCCACCTGCCGGGTGGTTCCGCATACCTCGAAAGTGTCGTTACCGCTCTCCGGCGAGATGGGCTGCTGCGTACCTTCTCCAAAGACGGCCTGCGTGGACTTCGGCTCACCTCGTCAGCCAAACGGCTGCTGTTGGCTGATGCTCCCGAATGGTTTTCAGCCTACCTGACCGGCAGTTCTGAGCCAAACAAGCTCAAAAGCGAAATTCCCAGACGGCTCCGGCTTCACCGGATGGCTGAGATCCTGACCATCATGCACAACGCTGACATTCCGGCCTTTCCATGGGAAAAGGCTCCTTTTTCCGCTGCCAGTCAAAGTGCGGCAATCCCCGCCTATTACACCTCCAGAGAGGTTAAAGAGATCGGCCCGCAAGGGGCGAAAATCAAAAGTTCACGCGCAACCGGCATCCTGCTGACGGATGGCGGTATTTTTTTGACCTATAACACCGCCAAAGCGCAGATGAAATGGGAGTACAAGGCTGAACTGCGGTTCAAAGCTCTGCTGCAAACCGAAGGGGTCATGCCCGATGCGGAGATTTCCGGGATCGTGTTCGGCTCCAGCATGGAACAGCTTTCTGCCCTGATGCAGCCGGACGCACACAGTTATTTCCTGCTGGATGGCAGCTTTCCGCATTTCTACTACCTGACCAATGACCGTTATGGCGAAGCGATCCTTCGCCTCTTATGCGACACGCAGCAGCGCAGGACGCTCGATGCAATCCTTGCAGACGGGCTCCATGAGGGGATACCAAATTGGCGCGTCGAGAACGACGCCATTGACAGCGAGGGGAATCCTGTTCTATTCGCCTACACCTGTGATTTTCCTCGCATCCGGCGTTTCGATACCGCGCTGGAGCTGCACGGAATGACGGGGACATTGATCTGCTTCGATTACCAGGAAGAAGCCTTGCGGGAGATCTGCGGGCAGTGTGTGATGCTGCAAAGCATTGATTTTCAACAGTTTGAAAGGAGCGTGCTCTATTCCTAAAAAGAAGCTGATTCAGCTTTTCATTATCATTCCAATCGCTGCGCTGGCGCTGCTCTATGGGAGCGGCTACCTCTCGCAGCTTTTTTCCAATTACCGTGCATGGCAGGAGGCCGGCGCCGTGTTTGGGACGTCTCCCGCATTCCCGGACGCCGGATTCGTTCCCTGCCTTGCGGCAGCCTTCCACTTTCCGTATGGGCTGTATGGCCTCGGCCTCTGCATCGGTGCGCTGGCGCTGCTGATCCTCATGGTCATGCGGATGGGCTACAGCGAAGGCGGCGAATACGACCGGCGGCGCAACCTTGTCTATTCCAACAAGGGAACCTACGGCACCGCAGGGTTTATGTCCCGCAAGGAACTGACGGAGGTGCTTGATCTTGTTCCGGATATTCGCAAGCATTCCGGCACGATTCTCGGCGAGCTGGATCATCAGGTCATTTGCATTCCTCCGAAGACTCGATTTAATGGGAATCTTGCGGTTTACGGCGCCAGCGGCTCCAAGAAGACAAGAGCCTTTTGCGTCAACATGATTCTCCAATGCGCAGCGCGGAAGTCAAGCCTTGTGATCTGTGACCCCAAGTCCGAATTGTACGAAAAGACCAGCGAATATCTGCGGGATCAGGGCTACACCGTCCGTGTGTTCAATCTGGTCACACCATCAGCCTCCGATTCATGGAATTGTCTTGCGGAGGTCGGCGGTCAGGAATTGATGGCCCAGCTTTTTTGTGACGTCATCATCAAAAATACCGGCGGCGAGGAACGCGACCACTTCTGGGACAGCGCCGAAATGAATCTGCTCAAGGCGCTGGTCCTCTATGTTTCCACCAGCTATCCCAAGAAAAAGCAAAATATCGGCGAGGTGTATCAGTTGATTGCCGCCAGCTCCGAACAGGAGTTGAACGCGCTTTTTGGTGTTCTTCCGGTTACGCATCCTGCCAAAGCGCCATACAGCATTTTCAAGCAGGCGTCAGAGGGTGTGCGCGGCGGCGTTATCATCGGGCTCGGCTCCAGACTGCAGGTTTTCCAAAACCGAGATATTCGCAACATCACATCCTACAACGAGATTGATCTGGAACTTCCGGGAAAGCAGCCATGTGCGTATTACTGCATTACCAGCGATCAGGACAGCACCTTTGATTTCCTCTCCTCGCTGTTTCTTTCCTTTGTGTTTATCCGCCTGGTTCGCTATGCGGACGAACATTGTCCCGGCGGGGAGCTTCCGGTTCCTGTTCATGTACTTGGTGAAGAGCTGTGTGCCTGTGGAGTGATCCCAGATCTATCGAGAAAAATTTCGGTCATTCGTTCCAGGAATCTGTCCATGTCATGCGTGTTCCAGAACTTAGCTGGTCTTCAGAACCGCTATCCCTACAACCAGTGGCAGGAAATTCTGGGCAACTGCGATGTGCAGCTCTTTCTTGGCTGCACAGATGCCCTGACGGCGGAATTTATTTCCGACCGGACCGGCGAGGCCAGTATCTCTGTCACCAGTAAAGCCAAACAGCTTGGAACATGGCGCGTATCCAACTACACGCCTGAATACCGGGAAACCAGCGGTGTCGGCCGGCGCAAGCTGATGACCATGGACGAGGTGCTGCGTATGGATATTGATAAAGCCCTGATCCTCATTCGGGGCAAGAATGTACTGGAGGTGGATAAGTACGACTATTCCAAACATCCCGAGGCGAAGAAGCTGCGGCCGAGCAAGGCCGCCTCCCATGTCCCTGCATGGCGGGCAAATCAGCCGCAGGAAAAGCAAACTCCATCGGCGCCGCCATCTCAGGCAGCGGAAAAGAAGCCGGCGCAAAAGAAAAAGCCTGCACCGGCTGAAAAAGTCGTTGCCGTAACCAAAGAATCCATTATGAAGAAAAAGGAGGATACTTAATGCCCAAGAAAAAAACGATCCCGCCCCCTGATGATTTCTCCTCAGAGTTCATGGAAACCGAATCCGCCAAAGAACTTTCTGAGCAGCAGGTGGAGACCGCCGGCAGCGACAACACGGAAACTCCGCTGGCAGGATTCCCGGAAGTTGATCTCGGCTCCGGCGATGTGAGTGGCACAGCAGATGTTGAGGAAAACGAGCTGGATGCCGAAAACACCGCTGATGCCACAGAGACGGTCCCTGTTTCCGATGAAAAGGCTGAGGACCCGGAGTACGACAGCATTTTGCAGGAGCTGAACAGCAGCACTCCGGCACCCCTTGACAGCAGCGGCGAAAATGCGCTGGATGCACTTTTGCTGGAAGAAAATGTGGAAAATGCTCCGCCCGCTGAAGATGAAACGGAATCCGCAGATGGTGAAGCTGCTCCGCAGCCTACTGCACCTCCCGCACCTGCCGGACGCCGTGACTCCTACATTCTGACCGTTGATGCAAAAGACCGTATCGAAACGGAAGAAGAACGCCGTGAGGTCATCTGGCATGAGATCAAGACCTCGCATATTGCCGGTCGTATTTTGACCGGAACGTTGGACGGCGTGGAGCAGACCCCTTCCGGCCGTACTATCGTTGTCATTGACTACAAGGGCTATCGCGTTGCGATCCCGCTGAAAGAAATGATGCTCTATTCCGGGCCCGTTCCGTATGGGGCGAAATACAAGCCGTTTATGGAGCGGATGAACAGTATCCTTGCAACCATGCTCACCGCGGAGATCGATTTCATCGTCCGGGGTCTGGATAACACCGCCCGCAGCGTTGTGGCAAGCCGCAAGGCCGCCATGCTCCGTAAGCGTCAGACCTTCTATCTGGACACCAACGAAGATGGCGTCCCCATGATCTATGAAGGGCGCGTCGTACAGGCGCGCGTCATTGGCGTTGCGGAAAAAGTCCTGCGTGTGGAAGTGTTTGGCGTGGAGTGTACGATTTTCGCCCGTGATCTGTCTGCCGCATGGTTCGGTGACGCCCGCGAGTATTACAGCGTCGGCGACCGTGTTCTTGTCCGTGTGCTCACCATTGACCGCAGCGACATCAACCGCATTTCCATCACAGCAGATATCCGCAGCGTTTCGTCCGCCGCCAACCAGAGCAATCTGGATAAATGCGTCCTGCAGGGCAAATATGCCGGCAGAGTGACCGATGTGCGGCACGGCGTTGTGTTCATCCGGCTCAACAACGGTGTCAACGCGGTTGCCCACACCTGCTATGACCGGCGAATGCCTGGAAAGAAAGACGACGTCAGCTTTGCCGTTACCCGTCTGGATGAGGAACGCGGCATCGCCGTCGGCATCATCACCAGAATCATCAAACAGAATTTGTAAAAAAAGGAGAGGCCACCATGAAGAGCTTATCAAAGCTGGCCCTTTGCCTGCTGCTTGCCATGTCGCTGACGGTCAGCGCCTTTGCCGCTCAGGTTCCCGATTCATTGGTAGCGGAAAACCTGAACGGCCAGCAGCGGCTTGTAAAAACCTACACGCTTTCCCCGGAGGTTGACCCAGATGAGCTGAAGGAAGAGGACTTTTCCTACGACGGTTATCTTTATACCTGGGCCTATACCACAAAGGTGGAACACCCGTATCTGGAAAGCAAAACTGTAACGGAAACCGTCACGGTCAACACCGCCAAAAATGACCTTGCGCAGATCCTCGCAGAGCTTTCGCCCAGTATGCCCTATGAAAAGGACGGTTTCTCCGGCGAGTTGGCGCTGGATCATACCACGCTTTCCACGGAGGCGTCTGGCTACACCACCAAATACAGCAAAACCACCGAGACAAAGGTAATCGGCAATCTGGATCGCAACGACATGTCTTATGTGCCGGCCACGACCGTCAAAAATGGAAAAACGCTCACCCTTGCCAATGTGGAATGGCAGGTCATCGGCACGGCGCTCGTCGGCGAGGCGCTGGTTCCCGCCCAGTATCAGGCGGTCGCCACCTATTCCGCCTCCAGCAGCTATCAGGCTGCCACAGGCTATGTCACCACGGCGGAATATCACGGAACCGTTACTTCGGAAGGCGTGGACAGCATCACTTATACCGTGGTTTACACCGGAAGTGAGATCGTCCCCGTAAAAACACATATCTGGGATAACGACAGCCTTGCCGCTCCGCTGCTGATCATCGCTGCCGTGCTGCTCTGCGCGGGCATCGCCGCCGTTGCACTCATCCTGCTGCGCCGCCGCAAAAATGTCTATGTGTATGTTCCGGACAGCAAGCCCCGAGAGTACCGGCTGATTGCAAAGTTCCGTGTGGAGCCTGACAGCGAGGTTCCCGCTATCGATGCAGGCGCTCTCACACTGAATCCGGGAGATACCGTCGCGGTTGAGGTGAAAAAATCCCTTGCCAGGCATCTGGCTGGGCGCGAGTTCATCGTTTCTTTCCCGCAGAGTGACCATACTTACACGATCCAAGCCAGCAAGCACAATGACTGGCATGAATTTACCGTTCCCGCTGAAGAAGAACAGGAGGCTCCCGTATGAAGAAGTTTTTCTCATTGACTTTGACTCTGGCTGCCATGCTTTCTGCGATGGCGGTCAGCGCACAGGCTGCCGATTATTCCTTTGAAACCGATGGCACCCCGGAATACTATCCCACCAGATCCCCGAGCTGGAGTACGGGCAGCTCAGCACCACCCAAACCGGGGTGATGGAGAAAATCATGCTGCCTGGTCTTCAGGGCATCTCTGCATCCGGTAGCGGCATTTACGGAATTTCTCCCGGCGGCGGAACTGTGGAGATCCCCGGTTTTCTGCAGGGCGGCTCCACAGCTACTCCTGCGACGCCCGCTTTCACGGAGCTGACACAGGATTTTCTGCTCTCCAACGGTGCCGTCGGAAAGATCTCCATTCCTGCCATCGGAGTTAAGAATTACTATCTCTGGGAAGGTGAAACGACTGCCAGCATGAAAAAGGGGCTGGGGCATTTCACCAGTACCAGCGTCTGGAACGGCAATGTGGCTGTCTGCGGTCATAATCGCGGCGCCAAATATGTGATCGGCAGCATCAAGAATCTGGATGTGGGTGATAAAATCACCTATACCACATCCATGGGTACCCGCACCTATCTGGTGGAGACTGTGACCAAAATCAGCAGCAGCGATTGGAGCTATTTGTCCTCTACCACGGATAACCGAATGACTCTCCTTACCTGCGTTGCTGGAGATTCCAGTCAGCGCTGGTGTGTGCAGGCTGTTCAGGCCTCTTAAAAATCTTTTGTTGAAAAAGCCGCTTTATGATCGTAAAGGAATAGTAGATCAAAAATAAGGAGGCTTTTCCATGAAGAAGCAGATCCTCACGATGTTTACGGGCCTTTTTATCGGCGCTATTATCACAGGCGGAGCTTCCGCCTATGCTGCGGGAATCCTCGCTGAACGCAGCAACCATCGTATTTTTGTCGATGGGCAGGAGGTGCAAATGGAAGCGTATGGTATTGCTGGACACAACTATGTGAAACTCCGCGACATTGGCAAAGCGGTCGGCTTCAATGTGTTCTGGGATGCGGACAGCGGATGTGTGCAAATTGAAACCGACGCGCCTTACACCGGCGAGGCTCCCTCCGCTGAAGCTGTTCCGCCTGCTGCTGCGCCTTCTGATGTGGATGCTGCAAAGCAGGATATTGTAGCTCGCGCCAACGCCCTCCGTGCGGAGCGAGGCATCGCAGCTTTGGCGGCCGACGATCAACTGATGCGCGCCGCGCAGGTGCGGGCCGATGAAATGGCTGCCACAGGTACCTATTCTCATACCAGACCGGACGGCAGGAAGTATTACACCGTTACGGATTGCAGGCAGGTTGGGGAAAATATCCACCAGATCCCGCTGCTCTATCTTGCGCAGCAAAAAAACACGCTTGCGGAAACGCTTGTATATTCATGGTCAAAATCCGCAGGACACATGGAAAACATGACCGATGAAAGCTATGCGGCTATCGGCGTCGGCCTTGCACGAGGGACTGACGCCAACAGCTTGGAGTGCTGGTACTGTGTCCAACTATTTCTTCGCAGCGGGTACAGCATTTCGGCGGTGGACAAGCCGGCAACAAAGTAAATCCTGTTATCCTATATCACAAAGCAGACCGGGAAGCCTCGGTCTGCTTTTTCTTGTGCAATTTTGCAAGGAGGTAGCTCATTGAAAAAATTAAGAACCAGGCTCGTCTCGGCGTTTCTCGTTATCATGACGCTGTTGACGCTGCTCCCGACTTCCGCGCTGGCCGCTTCCAGCACCGGAACAGGGATCAAGCCTACCAGCAACACAAACTACTGGACAACGCGGCTTCTCCATGACGGTACGCCTTACAGCTATAAGCCCCCGATGGCGGCAGGCAAAATGCTCTACTGCTTGGATCGCGGCTATGGCTACCGCTGGGGTACTCCGTCGTTCCTCAACTCTTACACCTATACCTCCGCCACCGGCGCGGACGCGGACGCTGTCCTGAAAACGGCGTTGGCGCAGAGCGGCATGGGTGAACTGGATGCCCAGCAGCTTGAAAACTTCAAATGGATGATGTCATTCATCGTGGACTATAAGGGTGACATCCCCGGCAGCCTTTTTATGGCTGCGCAGACGTATGTGTGGGATCACCAGACCTTCAAGGGTGAGGGCGATGGTGACATCGATGGCGGTGGTTACGCCAACGCCGATACCTATGAAATGTACCTGGGCTATATCGATTGGATGTTGAAAGAAAAGGCCAAGGAAGACGCAGAATTTCAGCGCCAAATTGAAGAATACGCAGAACAGGGCATCATCGCCACTGTGGTAGAAGATGAAGCTGCAAAATGGGCGGTCTACGCGAAATCCAGCGTTAAGGGGCGTCAGGCTTTCTTTAACTATTATGCGCCGAGAAAACTCGTCACCAATACATCCGAGCCGGAAAAGCCGCCGGCTGGGGACGCTGATATTACGCTGCGGAAGGTTGCCGCAGGAACGACCCGTGGTTTGGATGGCGCAAAATTTAATATTTACCGCGACGGTCAGATCGTCGGCAGCGATGTGACCCAAAATGGCGGAATCATTGAGGTCAAGGATGTCACCAAGGGCCTGTGGTCCTTCGTGGAAACCGAGGCCCCGGAGGGCTACTGCGCCGACTCTACGCCCATCAGCGTCTATGTCGATACCACCGATGGCGACAAGCAGTACACGGTCACTGCCGAAAATTACGCACTGCCCGATATGAAGATCACCAAGCGGGACGCCATGAGCGGTAAGCCCATCGCCGGCACAGTGTTCTCGGTGAAGTCCGTTACCGGAAGTTATTCCACCTCCGTCACGACTGGCACGGACGGTTCCGCAACGCTCTCGGCCATTCCTGCCGGTGTCTATGTTGTGCGTGAGGAATCCGTTCCCGAGCCGTACATTGTGACCAATACTGAGCAGACCGTGGCGCTGCGCCCCGGCAAGACCTCCGAGGTCACTTTCGTTGACTATGAAAAGCCCGGTCTTGAAATTGTCAAGAAGAACATCGCCAACGGAGAGCCTATCGAGGGCGTGACCTACCGCATCGAGCAGATCGACGGCAGCTTTTCCACCAGCGCCACCACCGATAATCACGGCCGCATCTTCCTTGAGAGCATCCCTGTGGGTAGCTACAAGGTGACGGAGATCAATGTTCCCAATCATGTCATTCTCTGCCCCATCCCGCAGGAAGTGGCATTGAAGCCCGGCGAAACCTCTACCGTCACCTTCTTCAACGCGCTCAAGCCCAGTCTGGAGATCCGCAAGGTGGACAGCGTCACCGGTGATCCCGTCAAGGGTGCCAAGTTCCAGATCTGGTATGGCAGCAACCACACCGACACCGGAGAACTCAACGACCTCGGCACTTACTTTTCTGACGCAAGCGGAAAAATCATTCTTCCTGAGATCAAGGATGGCTGGTACAAGGTAACTGAATTGGAACCGACGTCCGGGTACGCCATCAAGGAGCCTGCCACGCAGGAATGCTTCATCTCCGGTGGTGAGAGCAAGGTGCTGACCTTTGAAAATACGCCCCTTTCCGCCATCATCATCCGCAAGGTGGACAGTGAAAGT
The DNA here is from genome assembly GCA_018370025.1 of Collinsella sp. Lineage (GTDB taxonomy): Bacteria > Actinomycetota > Coriobacteriia > Coriobacteriales > Coriobacteriaceae > Collinsella. Next base: position 12,137 of record JAGZBF010000035.1, read on the forward strand.
GGTCAGCCGCTGGAAGGCGCGTGGTTCCGCATCCGCTACCTCGGCGGCACCTCCGGTACGGGTGGGACAGTTATCGGCGAGTACCGCACTTCGAGCAATGGAACCATCGTCGTGACCGGCCTCAAGGCAGGCACCTATGTCTGCGAGGAGATCTCCGCGCCGGACGGGTATGTGATCACCGACGCCACGGAAACGGTCTATCTTTCCGGTAAGGATCAGGACGTCATTACCGTGACCTTCGGCAACGATAAGATGGGCTCTCTGCTCATTGTCAAAAAAGACGCTGTCACCGGCACCCCCATTTCCGATGTGGAATTCTTCGTCACGGATTCGGATGGCAGCGTGATCGGCACGGCCAACGGTAAATATGTGACCGACAGCGCAGGCACCATCCGCATTGACGGCCTGACGCCCGGCATGACGGTCATCGCAAAAGAGGTGCGTGCCAAGGATGGCTACATCCTCGACGATACCCCGCAGAGCATCAAGATCAAGCGCAATTCCGTCATGACGCTGGAATTCCGTAATCAGCCCAAGGGCGGTGTGCTTGTGAAAAAGGTGGACGCTGTGACGAACGCTCCCATCTCTGACGTCGAGTTCCTTGTCACGGATTCGGACGGCAATCTCATCGGCAACGCCAACGGCAAGTTCGTGACGGACAGCGCAGGTACGTTCACGATTACGGACATCGCCCCCGGCACCACGCTTGTCATCAAGGAAACCCGTGCGAAGGTGGGCTACATTCTCGACGATACGCCGCAGACAGTCAAGGTCAAATCCAACGAGGTTGTCACAGTGGAGTTCCGCAATCAGCCAAAGGGCAATCTCATCATCGTGAAGCAGGACTCCGTTACAAAAGAGCCGTTGGAGGGCGTTCAGTTCAAGATCGTCTACGCAGACGGCTCCTATGTGGACGCTGAAGGCGGCACGCTGTCCTCCACCGGCCTGTACTGGACGGATAAGGAGGGCAAGATCACTCTCTCCGGCATTTCCGGTACCGTGGTGGTGACGGAGGTTGAGACAATCCCCGGCTACACCATCGACGAAAACACCCGCACCCAGACCGTGGTGATCAATCCTAATGACACCCAAACGCTCCACTTTTACAATGATCCTGTGGGCGGCGTGGAGATTATCAAGGTCAACGAGGATAACCATAGTGAGCGCATCCCCAATACGACCTTTGAGATCCGCAAGGTGGACGATGCCTTGGTGGATACCGTTACGACGGACAAAAATGGCCGTGTGTTCGTGCCTCTGAAGGATGGTAGTTACTATGCAAAAGAGGTCACGTCTAACAAATCGTTCCGGCTGGATGATACGCCCCACTATTTTGAGATCAAAGACGGCAAGCATGTGACGCTGCAGGTGACCAACAAAAAGCTCAGCGGCATCGTTATCCACAAAATCGACAGCGCCACGGGCGAGGGGATCTATGGTGTAAAATTTGTCCTCTATGATGTGAACAAGAAGCCCATTGGAGAGTACACCTCGGACGATGAAGGCTACATCTACATTGACGAGATCCCTGGCGGGCTGAGCGGCCGCTTTTATCTGAGAGAGCTGGAAGCCGCCCCCGGCTACACGCTGGATAAGCAGTATAAGACCGTCTATGTCTCTCCGGGCAAAACCGTGGAGATTGAGTGGGAAAATACCGCTGTCACGGGCCAGATCCAGATTTATAAGTATGCGGCGGAGTATAACGAGGTCACCGGCACCGTGCCCGGAACACCCCTCAAGGGTGCCGTCTACGAGATCGTCAATGCCCGCAACGGCAAAGTGGTGGATTACATCACGACGGATGCCCGGGGCGTTGCGGCCAGCAAGCCGCTGCCGCTGACCCGCTATCAGCTCCGCGAAGTCACAGCGCCCGCCTATTGGCAGCTCGATCCCACCGTACATGATGTGACGCTGGAATATCCCGGTCAGATTATCAAGCTCTCTGCCTATGATAAGCCTGCCAGTCTCGGCGTTACCATCACCAAGCGCGGCAACGCGCAGGTCATGGC
>JAGZBF010000014.1:0-49066 GCA_018370025.1 Collinsella sp.
TCGACGAAACTGGAGAGGAGGTATTACGAGCTCCTGTGCGAATTGGAGAGAGCGCTCCCGCAAACTGCCTCTTGACAACTTATAGGAGCGTCGGTTTTGTTTTTGCAATTTTCTGTATGGTCGGAGGTTCGCTATCCAGCCCCGTAATCCGGCATAGTTTTGTTCGCAGCGGCACAACCGCGCGTTTAAGCGCGGGGCCGGTGGGGCATTTTTGCCCCACCGGCCCCGTCTTCGCGCTACTCCGGCTTGGTTTCTACCGTGGGAGTCTTATCCACCGCAACTGGGGTGCGGGCGGTGTCCATAGTCAGGCAGTGCTTGGGGCAGCTCTCGATGCACTCACCGCACACCACACAGGCATACGGGTCGATCGACCACGTTCCACCCTTGCGATCGACCGCGAGCGCGCCCGCCGGACAGCGACGCGCACACATGCCGCAGCAGATACACACGTCCATGTCGTTGACGATATGCCCGCGCAAGCGCTCGGGTGCCGCGAGCTTCTCCTGCGGATAGCACACCGTTACCGGCTGCTTGACCATAGAGCCCAAGGCCGTCTTGGCAAATGTCAGCAAACTCATGCCGCGCCTACCTTTCCGTGCAGCTAATGCAGGGGTCGATGGTCAGGATAATCATGGGCACGTTGGCAAGGAGTACGCCCTGCAGCGCATGCGTCAGACCCGCCAAGTTCTGCGACGTCGGCGTGCGCACGCGGAAACGGTCCAGGTTCTTGGTGCCGTTGCCGCGCACATAGTAATACGCCTCGCCGCGCGGCTGCTCAATCACAACCTCGCCGCGCGCGCCGTCGGCCGGCGTAAGCTTGGTGCGCCCGCCAATCCCGTCGTGCGGAATCTTGCCCACAAGCTCCTTGATGATGTCCATGGCCTGCGTGACCTCGGCGCAACGCACCTGGCAGCGGGCATAGCAATCGCCATCGGTAGCAACGATGGGCTCAAACGCGGCCAAGTCCGCATAGGCGCCGTCACCGAACGTGCGCACGTCGTAGTCCACGCCCGAGGCGCGGCCGAACGGACCGACCATCGAAAGCTCCAGCGCGTCTTTCTTGCTAATCACGCCCACGCCATGCAGGCGCTCGCCGCAGCTGTCGTCGTCCAAAAACGTATGCACCAGGGCCTCGTAGTCAGGACGCATGGCATCGAGCGTCTGGACAATGCCCGCCAGCTCGGAGTCCTCGATATCGTGCTTAAGGCCGCCGATCTCGTTAATCGACAGAATCACGCGCCCGCCGCAAGTGCTCTCAAAAATCTTGAGTATCTGCTCGCGCAGGGTCCATGACCGATAGAACAGCGCCTCGAAGCCAAAGGCGTCGGCGAGCAGGCCCAGCCACAGCAGATGCGAGTGAATGCGCGAAAGCTCGTGCAGAATGGTGCGGATATACTGCACGCGACCAGGCACCTCGATGCCGAGCATGCGCTCGCAGGCGCTGGCATAGCCGCAGCTGTGGCCCACGGCGCAGATGCCGCAGATGCGCTCGGCGATGTAGCCAAACTGATGCATGTCGCGCTTTTCGGTGAGCTTCTCGAGCCCGCGGTGCACAAAGCCGATCTGCGGAATTGCCTCGATGACGCGGTCGTCCTCGATCACCAGGTCCAGATGAAGCGGCTCGGGCAGCACCGGGTGCTGCGGGCCAAACGGAATAACGGAGCGATGTGCCATGGACCTTACGCCTCCTTTTTCTGCTTGTCGCGGGCGACCTTGGCGGCAAGCGCCGCGCGGACCTTGGCCGCTTTCTCGGGATCCATGGCGGCGAGCTTTGCCTCCATCTCGGCAGCCTTGAGCGCGGCCTTTGCAGCGACCTCATCGTGCTGAGCATCGGAGCCGGCAGCCGCAGCGGGCTGAGCGACGGCAGCGTCCGCAGCATCGCCAACGCCCGCAGTGCCCTCCCCCGCAGCGGCCATGGCAGTAGCAACCTTCTCGGCCGCGGCCTTGCGCGCCTTGTCCTCGGCAGCGGCACGCACCTTCATGGCCTTCTCGCGCGCGGCCTTCACCTCGGGCGTGATAACGCTCATGGGTTCGGCAGTCGAGACCTGGTAGAAAAAGCCCTTAAAGTCGATCTGCATGTCGGTGATGGCAAGACCAAACAGGTCGTGCGCCTCGTTTTCAAACGGGAATACCGCCGGATAGTACGAGCTGATGGACGGAATCTCCTGGTACTGGTCGATACCCTCGACCACCAGATTCTCAATCGCATAGTTTCCGTCCCGCGCGATCTGCTCCTGCGCAGCGCGGACGTTGATAAACGTATAGACCAGGCGATACGATCCGTCGTCCACACAGCGCTCGGCATGCATCTGCACAAAGCGCGCGCCGACGCCCTTGAGCGCCTGGACATGCGACAGAAGCTCGTCGATCCCAACGGTGGCATAGATAGCCTTTTGCATTACTCGGCCTCCTTTGCAGCGACGGGCGCTGCGGGTTTCTCGGCAGGCGCGTCACCGGCACCGTCAGCCCCGGCCCCAGCTGCAGCCACGAACCCGTCCTCGCCCAACTCGACGCCGCCATCCCAGGTAGCAGCGCCGCCCACGGTAAGCGGGTCACCGCCGGCGCGCATCACGGCCTCCTTCTGATCAAGGATGCCGCACGCCTCCACGATGGCATCGATCACGGTCTCGGGACGAATGGCGCACCCGGGCGCATACACGTCCACGGGAATCGCGCGGTCCACGCCGCCGATCACGTTATAGGCATCGCGGAATACGCCGCCCGAACACGCGCAAATGCCGCACGCCACCACGCACTTGGGCTCGAGCATCTGGCTGTAGATCTGGCGCACGACGGGCAGGTTCTGGGCATTGACCGACCCCGTCACCAAAAAGATATCCGCATGCTTGGGGTTGCCGGTGTTGACCACGCCAAAGCGCTCCGCATCGAACAGCGGCGTGAGCGAGGCCAGCACCTCGATATCGCATCCGTTGCAGCTCGAGCCGTCGTAATGAATGACCCACGGCGAGCGCGACATTTTATGATCCATGGATGCCGCCTCCTAAATAAACACGTCGACGAGGATGGGCATAAGGTTGAGCAGGCCAAACACCAGCGCCACGCCCCATCCGAGCCTAAAGCAGCTGCGCCAGGTGCTGCGTGCGAAGGTGTTGTCGATCAGGACCTCGACAAAATACGTCGCGGCCATCACGACCAGGGCTACAACCCAGCTCACGGGGTTGCCCCAGACAAAGAACATGCCCACCCACATCAAAAACAGCACGGTCTCGCACCAGTGCATAAGGGTCATCTTGGCCAGCGTGCCGCCGCTCATCTCGGTGGCGACGCCCTGGACGATCTCCTGATGCGCATGATGCGAGTACGAAAGGTCAAACGGCGACTTGCGCAGCTTGATGGTAAGCACCGCGAGCAACGCGAGGAAAATGGGCGCGCTGTGCACGATGATGGGGACCGACTGCCCCGTCACGGCGATGGAATCAAAGCTGTCGGTGGCAAGGTACAGGCCCACGCTCATCAGCAAAACGGCGGGCTCGTAACTCATAACCTGCAGTAACTCACGATCGGCGCCAACCTGGGCAAACGGGCTTTGCGTCGAGGCGGACGCCAGCACCACAAAGATCGCGGCGAGCGTCACCATAAAAGCGCACAGTAGCGTGTTAGAGCCCGACACAAAGATGCCGCCGCCCACCACGGTAAAGATGAGCGCGCACGCCATATAGGTATCGTCCATGGTGTTTACGCTGGCGGGGGCCTTGCGCAGCAGCTTGGCAACGTCGTAGAAGGGCTGCAGCAGGCGCGGGCCCACGCGGCCCTGCATTCGGGCGGACAGCTTGCGGTCAATGCCGTCGATCATGCCACCCACAAGCGGCGCCAGCAGGGCAAACGCCACGGTGCCAATAAAAATGCCCACGACACCCGAACCTTCAAAATACTTGCCGCGCAGCACCGAGGGCGCACTCATGGCAAGTCTCTCGGGCCCAATCCATGCGCAACACAGCAGCGCAAACAAGATAATGCTGCAGCACACGACGCTACCCGCGGGGCCAATACGCTTCTCGCCAAGGGCGTCCTCCGAGTACCAATTGCGCTTTTCGGCCTTTACCTCGTGTCCCATCGAGCCGCGGAAATGGCGATATTTGTCGGTTCCCACACCCGAAAGATATACGTTTACATGCGGTTTGTTGCTCACGCGGAATGAAGTCAGCAACACCACGGCAATAAAAGCCACGATAACCACCATCAGATACATGGCGTCCTTGCCAATAACGTACGGCACGCGGCCAAACACCATGGCCAAGTAAGGCGACACCAGACCGCTCGAGATAACCGGGAACGCCACGCAGCACAGAATAAGCAGCGCGGCGATGGTGTTGAGGGCCATCCATTCGGTCTTATGGACATTGACCTCAACGTTTTGAGCCGTGGGGTCGACGCCCGAAAGCTTGGCAAGCCACTTGCCCCAGAAGAAGAACGTCGCGGCCGAGCCAAAGGCAAGCACCATGATCATGAGCACGTTGCCGGTCTGCGCGAACGCCACCAGGGCGCCCCACTTGGACACGAGCATGCCAAACGGCGCCACAAACATGCCCATGATGCCCAGCATCATCAGGCGCGTCAGGTGCGGCATGCGGCTGAACATGCCGTCCATGTCCTCGATATCGCGGCTGCCGATATGATGCTCGGCCGTGCCCACGCACAGGAACAGCAGCGACTTGGCCACCGTGTGGAACAGGATCAGGAAGATGGCCGCCCATACGGCCTCGGGCGCGCCGACACCCAAGCAGGCACTAATGAGGCCCAAGTTGGAAATGGTGGAGTACGCGAGCACGCGTTTGGCGTTGCTCTGCGAGATGGCCATGAGGGCAGCGAGCAAAAACGTGATGGCACCCACACTCGTGACCATAAAGCCGGTCACAGGATAGATGGCATAGAGCGGGCTCAGCTTGACCATCAGGAATACGCCGGCTTTGACCATGGTTGACGAGTGCAGCAGGGCGCTCGTGGGCGTGGGGGCAACCATGGCACCCAGCAGCCAAGTGTGGAACGGCATCTGTGCGGCCTTGGTGAGCGCGGCGAGCGACAGCAGAACGACCGGCATCACCAGCAGCGCGGACTGCGCGGTTCCGGCGCCGGAAAGCTCGATCATGCCCGAGATGGTCAGCGGCATGCCATTGACGTGCAGAAACATAAGGCCCGCCAAAAACGCGATGCCGCCCAGCATGTTGAGGATGATCTGGGTGAAGGCGTTTTTGATGGCCTCGGGCGTGCGCGTGTAGCCAATCATAAGGAACGAGCACACGGTGGTGATTTCCCAGCCGCAGAACAGCCACTCAAGGTTGTCACTCGTCACGATGACGAACATGGCCGAGAGGAATAGAAACATAAGCGCCAGGAACTGCGGGCGACGGTCGGGCGCGGTCTGCCCGCGCAGCGCGGCCTCGTGCTCGTCATGGGCCTGGAAGTCCTTCATGTAGCCCAGGGCATACACGCAGATTAGGCTACCGACGATGCCGACGGCGAGGACCATGATCACACTCATGTAGTCCAGGTAGAGCGGCGTCGCCGTGACGGCTTCGACCGCGGGCAGCGTCATGGCTGCAAAGGCGAACGAGCCCACCAGCTGGACTATGCCGAGCACCGTGGCGAGCGCGTTCCTATATTTGTACGCGTTGTACAGGATTACGGCGCACAGGATGACGTCGATGACGGAGCTGATGATCGAGAGCACATGCGAGGTGCCGGAGGCAACCTCAAAGCTCTGCGGACCCATGCCAAAAAACATGACGGCGACTACAACTGTCACCGCCATAATAACGCCGGAACCTATGAGCCCCACCGCATCGCGGGCGCGGTCGCCGCGCGCGAACAGCATGCCCAGCGCCGGTACCAGCGGAAACAGGGTAAGGAAATACAGTAGCGTCATACCATCACTCCCCCATGCAAAAACGCTGCAATTGTTTAACGTTATAGCTCAATTGATGAGTAGCGGCAGCGGGTTTTCGGTCAACTGGGGAGTTTTAGGCGTACGGGGCAAGGAGTCTGTCCGCATTGGAGCAAAGGGGCGACGCTCCCCCTATCGCAGCGGTGGGCGCACGGGCCACTGCGCGCGGTTTATTGGCCATTTTGGAGGATGTCCCGATAGGCTCGCGGCGGTCCAAAAAGTTGGCGCGGCAAGAAAAATGCGCCCCTGTGGGCGCACCATCCCGTTTGCTATTCCGCCTTTTTAACGCGCGGCTTGCGACCGCGCGGCTTATCGACCAGTGCGGCCTCACCGCTCTCGCGGTACTGACGGCACCAAGCCTTGACCGAAGACTCGCTGGGAATCTTGTGCTTGATCATGGCCTCGCGAACCGTCAAGCCGTTTTCCAGACGGTCCTTAACCACAGCGAGCTTTACGTCGTACGAATAGGTGTGATGATGCGAACCGGCATTGAGAACGGCGTCGGCACCGCCCACGGCATACGCGCGGGCCCACTGACGAGCCGTGGCCTGGGGAATGCCAAGCTCCGCGGCGAGAGCGCGATGACCGACCCCCTCTTGGAGGATCTCGACGGCGCGCTGCCTAACCTCGGGCGCATGCGTGCGAGTCCTAGTTGCTTCCGACATACCTGCCACTTCTTAGCCTTAGCCGTTAATCTGCTTTCTTACGTGCAAGTTAGATAGTAGCATTTTACTGTTTGCTCAAAGCAGTTAATTAAAGTAGACGCGGTGTTATCTGGACATTTGGCACCAAATTACGACATTTCTTTATCGATTATTTACGCTGGTAGCTGACTCGCAGCCAATCGTCATTCGCTTGTCAACAAAGTTGGCATCTCTTTATGTCCTTTGGTATAGAGGATATAGTTATTAACCCCTCCCCCAATAATTTTGAGTGATCTGCAAGGCAGTAGACGTCCTCACTCCTCATGATTACCGCGCATTGCCATTCATCGGAGCAAAACAAAAAGGGCGGGACCTGCTGCGCTTGCAGGCCCCGCACCGGTTGACACCCGACGGGACACAGCCGGGCGAGACGGATCCGTGCTACCGCCCCGCCTGGCCGCGATGTTCAACTACAGCTCGTTGGCCGCGTGATACGCCGTGCGAATGGCGCTCGCAATGTCGGCGGTGCGCTCACCCGAGCAGTCGCCCACGCAGGTCACGGGCACCGTCACGCCATCCAGGTCAAACGCGTTGGCCTTGGAGCCCACGGCCATCACCACGTAATCGCAGGCGATCTTCACCGGCTCCTCGGCGCCGTCCTCGGTGGTGCGAATGGCCTCCACGCCCTCGTCGGTAATGGCGGTCAGGCGGGTCTTAACGTGCTGCTCCACGTTGTGCTCTGCAAAGTCGCTCATAATCAGCGGCAGAATGGTCTCGGACTCGCCCGCGGCAATCTTGTCGAGCATCTCCACGATCGCCACCTCGCAGCCGTGCTGCAGCAGATACTCGGCAGTCTCGGTGCCCACCAGGCCACCGCCAATGACAGCGACGCGGCCGTTGATCTCCGCCTTGCCGGCCAGCACGTCCCAGCTCGAGACGACCTTCTCCGAGTCGGCGCCCGAAACGGGGATGACCACGTCGTGCGCGCCCACGGCCACAATCGCGGCGTCGGCGGCATTGAGGTCCTCAGCGGTAGCGGCATGGCTGAGCTCAACCTTCACGCCCAGGCCAGGCAGAATCTTCTCGTAGTACTCGACCGAGCGCATGATCTCGTCCTTGCGCGGAGGCGCAGCCGCCAGCACAATCTGGCCGCCCAAGTGATCGCTCGCCTCGTAGATGGTCACGTCGTAGCCGCGCTTGGCCGCCACGCGTGCGGCCTCCAGGCCGGCGATGCCGCCGCCCACCACGGCGATCTTCTTGTCGCCCTCGCCCGGCTTAATGGCGATGGTCGCCTCGTCGCCGTTCTCGGCATTGAGCACGCACGAGATGTACTTGCGATTTTGAATCGCGTCGACGCAGCCCTTGTTGCAGTTGAGGCACTCGCGGATGGGCTCACCCGTGGCGGCCTTCAGCGCAATGTCGGGGTCGCACATGAGCGAGCGGCCATAGGCGATGATGTCGGCGGCGCCGTCTTCCAGAATCTTCTCGCCGGCCTCGACCGAAACCACGCGGCCCACGGTTGCCACCGGCACGGAGACCAGGGCCTTGACGCGCTCGGCCACGGGCAGCGTCCAGTTGTAGGGCATGGCGCCCATGGGCGGAATGGTGTCGCCCATGTTGCCGGTGTGGTTGGCCTGTGCGACCTGGATCATATCGATGCCCGCGCCCTCGAGCAGCTTGGCGAACTCGCAGGCCTCGTCGGGCTGCAGGCCGCCCTTGCCGCGCGGCGTGCCGTCGGGGTTCTCCATGATCACGGGGAGCTTGTACTCCACCATCAGCTGCGGCGCGGCCTCCTTAATGGCGGCGACGACCTCCAGCGCGTAGCGAACGCGGTTCTCGAACGAACCACCGTACTCGTCGGTGCGCTGGTTGAGGATGGCCGAGCACAGCGAACCCACCAGGCGGTCGCCGTGGACCTCGATAGCGTCGATCCCGGCCTGCTGTGCGCGAGCGGCCGAGGCAGCGATGGCCTCCTTGATCTGGGTGAGCTGCTCTACGCTCGCCTCGTTCACAAAGTGCTGCATGTCGTGATGCAGCTTGGCGTAGGCCTGGTTGCGGATCTCGTTGGACTCGGCCATCTTGGCGGCAAAGGTCTCCTCGTCGCCGGCGGCCTTGGCCTCCTGCGCGGCCTTGGCGGCGGCCATGGATCCCATGACCATGCGGCCGACACCGGGCACATCGTACTCGGGGTGGAACAGCTGCAGCGCGACCTTGGCGCCGTGCTTGTGGACGGCGTCGGCCAGCGCCTTAAACGTGGGGATCTGGGCGTCGGTTGCCAGCTTGGGCGTGGGGCTTGCGGTCATGACGGGAGCGACGTCGCCGATGACGATGTAGCTCACGCCGCCACGGGCCAAGCGCTCGTAAAAAGCCAGGCTGCGCTCGCCGATGGAACCGTCACGCTCCTCGTAGCCGGTGGTCAGCGGCGGAAACATAATGCGGTTCTTGAGCTCAAGGGGGCCAACCGTAATGGGCTGGAGCAGCTTGGATGCAGGTGTGGTCATGGACATTCCTCTCTTGTAGGCGCGGCGGCGATAATGCCGCGTAGTTATCTAGAGGATATGGCATGGGAATACAGCAGCGCAACGGAAATCGGCGGACAGCAGGTAGCGGCAGGTGGATGGGATGAGCCCAACAGCGGGTTTTTCTCGATCTGTAACACCTAGCCGCCTAAATCGGGTCTAGATGTTACAGATCGAGATTTTGTTTGAGAGGCCAAGAATTGGACCGAGAACACGGTCCCGGAATAACAAAAAAGCTCGTCGGCTAGGCCGACGAGCTGCAAGTTCTTGGTCGCGGGGGCAGGATTTGAACCTACGACCTCCGGGCACCCTTTTCAAATTCTAGTTTCCCGAGGTCACACGCTGTATCATCCCAGCTCAAACCCTATTTTTCGACCAAAACAGTGTCACTCGGTATCATGTAAAATCACGGAAAATCACGCTCATACATATTACCATACAGATTACCTCGAACCCCTAGGTCGTACGGAGCATGTCCACCAAAACGGAGACGTTGGTCGTATCCGTATAGTAGCTGCGATTCACCTCGGGGCTGTGCCCGAAATACGCCGAGCGAATCAAATCGGGAACGCCTCTCTGCATCCACTCGGTGTTGAGGGTCGCGCGCCAGACATGGGTCGAGACCTTATCGAGAAGGGGTATGTCCAAGGTGTCTGCCAACTCGTGATAGAGCTTCTTAATGGCATGCTGCGCGTTGTTGATGTCCCACGCGCTGCCAGGAGCCGCGGGGGCGGGGAACAGCAGCGCGCCTGGTTCGGCCCCCGCTCTTTCCAGCCGCGCCCTCATGCGCTCGGCAACGCGCTCGTCAAGGATGGGGATGGTACGCCCACGATGGGTCTTTGACACCTCGGTCGTCACGGTGACACTAAGCAAGCCGTCCTTGTCCTCAACGTTCGCGCGGCTGAGCAGTCTCGCCTCGTTGATGCGAAGCCCCGTCACTGCCTGCAGCAGCGTGATCTCAACGACAGCGCGGCGCAGATTGCGCACATCCTCAACGGTATAGCGCCCTCTTTTCGGCGGATTTACATCATTGGGGTCAATCGCAAGCAGGTATTCGAGCACGCGCCCGCGCTCCTCCGGCGTGAGCGCCTGTCCGCCCGGAGCCTTGTTTGTCATGCGGCACTCAGGCAGGCGCGGCCTGAAGCTCTTGAGGGGGTTGTGGGCGATTACCTCGTCGCGTACCAAAGGCTCAAGAACATATTTGCTCACCGTCTTTTGGCAATGCTTGGCGGTAGAGGTGCCGTGGCGCCTTGCCATCCCCTCCAAGATGCCTTCGAGGTTGCGCGGGCGAACCGCGTCCGCGATGCGAAAGCCCCCAAACGCCTCCGCCGCGAGATTGAGCACGTGGCAGTATTTATCCCGTGTTCGGGGTCGCAAGATGGAATCATCGGTGCGCTCGATTCCGGGGATTACCTCTTTGCGGATATAGTCGCGCATGCTCGACGAGCCCTTCCAAGGAGTGCTGCCCCCGCCTGTTGCGAGAGTTTCCTCAGCTTGGGCATGAGCGCGGCGGCGCAGCTCGCCTTTGGTGCACTTCCCCTTGGTCGTCTTCTTGATGAGACGCCCGTTCAGCAAGCGCATGCTCCACTGCATGCGATAGCCACCGTCGGGCGTCGGCGTAATCTTTGCGCGGTCAATGCTTGTCTCTCCAAGCTCAAGGGCGACGCGGGACATGTTTCACCTCCCTTCCTTTGCGTCGCCTATCGGCGAGCATCTCCGCTCGCCTTTACCTGATGTTCGACAATCCAGTCCTGCACGTCGCTCACGCGATACATCACAGGGGAGCGCTTCTTGCCCAGGCGAATGTACGCAGGCCCTCGGCCCTTGCAGCGCCAGTTCGCGAGCGTGCGAGAGCTGATGCCCAGCACGAATGCGGCCTCTTTTGAGTCGATGAGAAAAATGGAATCGGTTTCGTTTGTAGCCATGACTGCCTCCTGGCAACAGGCACAGCCGCAATAGCGGCGTGCATCCTGGCCAGAAGGCGCTCCCATCGGATGCGATACGCACATCCGCGCTTCCTGACATGCGGGAATCGGCGAAACCCAATTCGCGCGTCCCGCGAGCCGACCTGCAGCGGTCTTTTGGCCTTGCCCAGCCCGAGCAGGGGTTTGGTGCATCGGACATGGCGTGGGGAGGCTCTGTTTCCCCGAGGCAGCCTCTTAAGGCGTCATGGGAGACGCCACCTGCATCCAGTGGTTAGCGCTCCGAGAAGACGGAAGCGCCAGAGCACGAGGCCTCAAACGGCCTGATGACATCTTACCCCGCTGTGCCATTCTTGCCAAACGGGGAAAATGTCGCTTGATTTTAGGCACATCGCCCGGGAAGACCGATGCTGAGGGCAACGAGAGAGACGCGCCCGTTTTCACGCCGCGTTTTTCGGAAAACAGTTCCATAAAGTCACCATAAGCGGCAGGGCAAGCCCCGCACTTGCAACGCACGCTCGCACGCTCCTCATCCCGTCGTTGCATGATCGGGGCGACGCCGTTGCGGCCTCGCGGCAGTCTTGCGGCAGGGCTTTTCAGGCCCGAACTGCCATCCCAAACCCCCGCCCGCAGGCTCGCAACGCGGGACTGGCAACCCTGGCAGCCCCTCCCGCCACCGCAAAACGGGTAGCGGTGGAAGAAGACGTACACGAAAAGGCAGGGGACGGTCTTACCTGTGTCCATGTACTATTTAGGCTGCCAGGACTGCCAGCGCCCTCTCAGCCCCCATCGCCTCAGAAGGAAGGGCGGCAGGAAGTCGCCGCACCGACCCCTGCCGCGCACCTGCCAAACCTGCCGTGCGCCACCTTCTCCGCCGCGGCGTCCTCACTTCACGAAAACAGCACACCGACTTTCCGCTCATTTATGAACAGAAAGCCCTTCTACCTGCGCTTTTGCAGATAACGAGGTCTTCTCAGTCACCGAATGTCACGGTAAAACATTCTAAAAACACCGCGAAAGATTCGGAGGAGAAGCCATGGGACAGACGTATAACGAGCTTATAAGAACCGTGACCGAAGACTATCTTGGGGGCATCGACACGGACAGCATCCCGTCCCCAGAAACCATTGAGAATGAGCTGCTCCAAGCCACCAACAACGCCATTGAGAGGTACAACCTCGGTCCTCGTGACGAAAATGCCCCAATCGGCGCAAAACTGAAGGACGCCTACCCCGACCAGAAGCCGCCGGGAGAGCGCCTCAAGAAGCTCAGGGAGCTTCTGCCCCTCCAGATTGCGCTTGCCATCAAGTGGCTCCACCACGCCAAGCTCATCTGCTGGGCGGCAGACGAGGGGGACGGAAACTACGACGTGGGCGTGTACCAGTCGGAGGGGGACGCCAAGGGCGTCTACGACACCAGAAGCGACAACCTCACGCGGCTTATCCGCCGCTATGACGCAACGATCAGCAAACGCAACGTCGATGAGGTCGTTGCGATCTTGCGCGCGGTGTGCGAGGTGGTGTCCCCCTGCACCAAACCCGACCTCGTCGCCGTGAACAACGGCCTGTACGACTATGGCAACAAGATTCTCATGGACTTCGACCCCGAGCTGGTGTTCACCTCCAAAATCGGGACGGACTTCGTGGAAGACGCCCCCAATCCCGTCATCCGCAACAACGAGGACGGCACCGACTGGGACGTGGTGACGTGGATGGACGAGCTTTCCGACGACCCCAAGGTCGTGGAGCTTCTTTGGCAGGTTCTCGGTGCGGTCGTGCGCCCCAACGTCGACTGGAACAAGAGCGCGTGGCTGTACTCGACCCTCGGCAACAACGGCAAGGGGACGTTTTGCACCCTCGCCCGCAACCTCTGCGGCAAGGGGGCGTGGGCGTCCATCCCCATCAAGGCGTTCGGGGACGACTTCAAGCTCGAATCCCTCACGCGCGTCTCCGCCATCATCACCGACGAGAACGACACGGGCACCTACCTGGACGATGCGGCGGCGCTCAAGTCCATCATCACGGGAGACCCGTTCTTGATGAACCGCAAGTTCAAAGACCCGCGCTCGGTGAAGTTCCGAGGCTTCATGATTCAGTGCATCAACTCGTTGCCGAAGCTTCGCGACAAGTCGGAGTCTCTGTACCGCCGCCTTCTGGTGATTCCCTTCGAGAAGCGCTTCGAGGGCTGCGAGCGCAAGTACATCAAGGGCGACTACCTGAACCGACCCGAAGTCCTCGAATACGTGCTCCACCGCATCCTCGCAAAGACCGATTACTACGAGCTTGACGCCCCCGAGGCGACGTGCAGGCTCCTTGCCGAGTATCGCGAGGTGAACGACCCCGTGCGCCAGTTCCTCGATGACATCCTGCCGCAAGTCACTTGGGATTTGCTCCCCTGGCAGTTCCTCCACGACCTGTACCGTCACTGGTCGCGGCGCAACAACCCCTCGGGAAGGGTTCAGTCCAAGCAGGTCTTCGTCAAGGAGGTCAAGGCGCTCCTGCCCCAGCACGGCATCGGATGGAGCTCCACCCAAAACCCCGTCCGCGCCCCCTCAAAGATGGGCTGGCCCGAACCGCTCATCTTGGAGTACGAAGTGACCGAGTGGATGAACAGAGCCTATTGCGGGTCCGACACCGACCGCCGGTGCATGCCCGCCAGCATCAAGGAGCGATACGAGGGGCTGGTGCGAGACGTCCCGCAAGGCGAGCCGTAAGCCAACCCGCAGCCCGCTGAATCCCATGATGCAGGCCGCCGCGAAAGCGAAGCGATCTGCCCCGCACCGCAGGGGTAGTCGCTTCGATCACGGCGGCATCCACTGTCTCGATAGGGACGGACGGCTTTTCGCCTCCGTCCCTTTTCATGTGGCGCTCCGCCGGCACCCAAGCCCGCTGGCGTACGTCCTGAGACGGCATCTGCGAGCGCCTTGCGCTCGCAGCGTTTGCGACCCTAAGGTCGCATCGAGGGGGACTGTCGGCTATGCCGACCGCAGCGCACGCTGCGTCAGTCCCCCTTATGCCCTTTTGCCTTTTTTGCCCCCGAAGCGTATAGCGGAGGGAGCCAAGGCGATTTCTCCTGATATATGGCGTGAAACGCCGTAGAAAACAAGGCGTGTTTCAGGGGTTGAATTTGTCGAAAATTGCGACAGTTGTAGAAAGCGCTTCGGCAAGCCCCATAAACGGGGCAATCTTCTCGGAGTTTTTCTACAAGTCCAGGCGTAAAGTGACGACGTGTAGAAAGTGCGTCTTGAGTGTCCGCGAAGCAAAAAAAATAAAGGGCGCAGCGATTGTTTCGCTGCGCCCTTCGGCGTCTTTTCAGTCGTAGATTGTCGGAGCGGGCACGAGCTGCCAAGCCGTGCCTAGATGATTTACCCCAAGGACGTACAGGTCAAGCTCCTCGTCGTAGAACACCGGCTCGCCCGTGTGCCCCATGACAAACGACGGGTCCTGTATGATGTACCACTGGAAAATCTCCTCCCATGGCGCCCAGTCCCCACTTACAAGCTCAAGCGGGCGTTTTGCCATCTCGTTTGCGAGCACCATGTTCCCGCACGTCTCGGCGAGGTCGGCGTAGGTCTTGATGCCGTAGTCACTCATCGCTTTTCCCCTCCGCTTCCCGCTCCTCGATTCGCTTGAGACATTCAGCCACGCAGTAGCGCATGGTGCGCAGGGCCTCGCAGTCGATGCTCTCCGCGAGCATGTCCCCGTCGAGGACGACCTCGCCCAGAGCGTTCACGAACCGCCACTCCATCACGTTGTCGATGCGCTTGAGCACGTCCTTCAGGGTGCCGCTGTCGCGCATAGGGGCGTTGCCGTCCACCTTCGCCATGCGCTCAAGCTCCTTGGCCTTCGCCGAGCAGATGCGGGCGGTGCGCCTGAGCACCTGCGCCCTCCACATGGCCTCCTCCTGGGGGCTGCTGGGTTCAAGACGCTCCCTGTCCATCGTGTACCTCCTTATCTCCGTTTCAGAGGCACCCGACGCCGCAGGCGTCTTTCACGCATGCCCATCCAAAGCCCAGCGAAAGACCTTCGAAAGACCTCCGCAGGGGCTCTGTTCGGGCAGGGGCGCGAAATGGGCTCAGCACAGCCCAGCGAAAGACCTTCGCAGGGGCTTTGTTCGGACAGGGGCGCGAAAAGGTCTCAGAACAGCCCACCGAAAGACCTCGAAAAGCCCTTCAAAGGCCGGTGCGCTGTTGCTGATCCTGTTTCGCGGTATTCCGGAGCATCTGGGCAAAAAACAAGGGGAACACCCGTTATGCGGATGCTCCCCTTGTTCGGGAAACGGACACCTGCACGCGACCTGAAGGGAGCGCGCGGGTCTGTGAGGGCTATGCCCGAACACAGCACGTGCCGTGATGATGTCGTCGTTACTGATGGTCACGCCACCCGTTACTGACGAGCACCACACGAACTGCAATACACGTAGTCCACGTAGGTTTCGGTCTTGTTGGTGCCGTGGTCCTCCTTGTGGGAACCAATCTGAACTGTCTGGTTCTCGTAGATGGGCCTTGTCTGATAACCGCAGTCCTTGCCGGCTATGGCCAGTTCTGCGGCGTGGTCCTCGGCGGCGTTGATATCGGTAGTGGAATAGCCGTCGGAGAAGATGAAGGTGTTGCCTACGACGACCTGCTTGGTGCCGTAGTCGGGCACGTCGACCCAGTTGCTCACCCAGACGTTGCGGGTAGCCGTGTGGTTCACCCAAGTGTGCGTATGGGCGGGCTTGGAAGGCTGGCTGGACTGAGAAGGCTTGCTGGAAGCAGAGCCAGAGTTCGAAGAACCGTTGTTGGAAGGCTGGGAACCAGCATTGCTGTCGGCCTTATTGCCGTCATTCTTGGCAGACGGGGTCGTCTGTGCGGGCTTGTCGTTGACATCGACGTCCTTGTCGGCGTCAGTCGCCTCCTGCTTGGTCTTGTCGCTCGCGTTCGGGTTCTTGGCGACGTTGCCGTCGAGCTTGTCGAGGATGCCAGTGCCAGCATCGCCCTTCAAGGTCTCGTCACCCTTCTTGATGGCGTCCTTGGTCTTGTTGACGATGTCGGCGAGCATGTCATCGGTGACCTTGTCGGCGGGAATCTGCGCCATAGGGCAGTTGACGGCAGGTGCGTTCTTCGCGTCGGCGTCGACGGTGATGTCGACGGGAGCGCCCGTGTCGTAGATGTCGAATGCGGAACCGTCGGAGTTGACGGGGCTGACGAAGCTCACGGTGTAGTCGCCCTCGGCGAGTTCGACCGTGGAAGTGCCCTTGTTGCCATCGGCATCGGGGGTCACCGCGTGGTAGAAGTCCACGTCGTCGCCCTCGATATGGGCGATGGCGGGCGTGGAGTTCTCGTCCCAGCCGTGGTCGGCCGTGACGCTGAGGGTCACATCGACAGTTCTTGACTCCTGCTGTTCTGGTTGTTGCTCGGACGTTGCGAACGCTCCACTTGCCACGGCTATCGCAACAACGATCGCAACAACGATCGCAGCGGCTATCGCTGCGGCTTGGGGCTTATGCGAGCGCGCCCACTGGGATAATCCGTTCATTATCCATCCCCTTTTCTTTCATGGTGGTTTCGAGTTGCCTCGTTATGTCAACCGCGTCATTACTTAGCGCTTTCCCATCGCGCGAGCCATCCAGTCGAGGTTGCCGCTCGCACTGGCGGTGTTCGCGTTTATCTGCTGAGCCTGATTGAGAATCTGCCCCTGCATGAACAGGTTGCCTATTTGCAGCATGTTGCCGATGCGCTGCTGGTTGAGAATCTGCTGCTGGCCCGCTTCCATGCGGCGCTGGTGCATCTCGGTCTCGTAGAGGTTGACCATCTCCTGTACGGTGGTGGCGCGATGGTTGCGCACGGCAGCAAGGAAGAAATCCACGGCTTCGATGCTGTCGTAATCCATGGGGTACCACGGGGCGACCTGCGAAGCCCATTGCTGCTGTACGGCGAAAATCTCCTGCTTGGTTTGCTCGATGCTCTGGGCTAGGGCCTGGTTGTTGGCTTCAACTCGTTGGTTGCTTTGGTCAATCGCGGCATTTCTCTGGGAGCGGCTTTTGTCCGCCGTCTTCGCTATGACCTTGTATAGAATCGCACCGATGATAGCTGAGACGATGAGGTTCACGATATTCCAGACCGCCAATTGAAGCTCCGTGCCTCCCATCGAGAAGAACGGAAGGGTAGGGAGATACGTTATCACCTTAAGTGGCGTGCTCGTGATAAGCGTGAACGCGATAAGGAAGCCCCCGATTGCATAGAGAACAGGGTGCCTTTTAGTCTTCTTTTCCGTCTTGGCGGCAAACTGAGTGGTGAGCTGGTTGATGCGTTGCTGAAGACTGACCACGCGGTGCATCAGGTTATGAGCGATTGTGATACCCGATAGCAGGTTTTCCTGCTCGTTCATTGGCGTCATCGCATTACCTCCTGTTTTTTTGACTCACTAACGCTCTCGCCTCGTTCGTAAGAATGAGGTCTCAAACATTAACTGCATGCATGAAATACAGCCTTTCCAGTTTATTATATTTGAGGCTAATCGCCCATACGATTCAAGGCAACTTGATTTTGACGGGCGGTTAAAATGAAATACTTCGACATAGGACAGCGCATCAGGCGTTACCGCAAAGCCTGCGGGCTGTCGCAGGAGGCGCTCGCGCAAAAAGTTGGAATATCGGTAACGCACATGAGCCACATCGAAACGGGCAACACCAAGCTGAGCCTGCCCGTGCTCGCAAAGATTGCAGAGGAGCTGTCGGTAGGCACCGACGCTTTGCTCAGTGACGCCCCAAAACCCGACAAGGCGAAGCTTTCCGCCGAGGTGCAAGAGATTCTTGATTCATTCGAGATTGACGAGTTGCCCGTTGCGGTTGAGGTGCTCCGAGCGCTCAGAGATAGCCTGGCGAAACGCAGGGTCTAAGGCGTTTTTCGCTCATACATATTACCATACAGATTACTTTGGGCATTTTTGCCCCAAGGCAACGAAAAAGCCCTGAACCGTTTTACCAGTTCAGGGCTGAAATTTTGGTCGCGGGGGCAGGATTTGAACCTACGACCTCCGGGTTATGAGCCCGGCGAGCTACCAGACTGCTCCACCCCGCAATGTCTGGGCGCCTCATGTGCGCAAGAAAGAATATTACGCGGGAGTTCGGTAAACGGCAAGGAAAAACTCGTGGAGCATAATTCCTTCATATTTAAACCCCTCAGCCCCTATCACCGTAAACGAATCGCAGCCGAGTGCCGTCGGCGACGCGTATACAATGGTGCGCGTCCTTTTATGCCAACACTGGGAGTAGACATGCTGCTCGCTATCGATATGGGAAACACGCAGACGGCCATGGGCCTGTTTGACGGAGACGAGCTGGTGCAGTCGTGGCGCATGCCCACCGACCGCTCCTATACCGCCGACGAGATCCATGTGCGCCTGATGGGTTTCTTTAAGATGTACGGCCTTTCGCTCGACGCGGTCGACGCGATCGCCTTTGCCGGCGTGGTGCCGCAGCTCTCGCGCGAATGGCACGCCGTGGCCGACCGCATTGCCGCGGACGCCATCGTCATCGGGCCGCAGACGGCCGCGGTGACCAAGCTGCGCGCGGCGCGTCCCCAAGCCGTAGGCGCCGATCGCGTCGCTAACGCCGTTGCGGCCGAAACTTTCTACGGCGCGCCGGCAATCGTGGTGGACTTTGGCACCGCGACCAATATCGACGTCATCGATGAGGACGGTTATTACATTGGCGGAGCGATCGCGCCGGGCATTCGCATCTCCATGGACGCGCTTGCCGCCCGTGCCGCCAAGCTCGCCAGCGTGCCGCTCGAGGCGCCCGAGCACGCCATCGGCCGCGATACCGAGGAGTGCATCAAGGTCGGCGCCGTGATGGGCGCCGCCGCCATGGCTGAGGGCCTGGTCGCGCGCATGAAGCGCGAGCTGGGCCGCGAGGATGCCACCGTTATCGCCACGGGCGGTCTCGCCAGCATCGTCGCCGATTCGACCGATGCCTTCGACGTGGTCGACGGACAGCTCACCATCAAGGGTATCTGCGAAATCTACCGCCGCATGCAGGAGCTGGGATAGGACAGGGGCTTAAGTCGAGCACGAGCGCGAGCGGCGAACTAGGCAACGCATCGGCCCTATTCCTCAAAATCGAAAGATTTTCAGTTTTGAGGAATAGGGCTTTCTGCTAGGCCTCGTCGCACAGCCACCTCGCCAGGTCCACGATCTGCACCCCATTGCGGTCCGTGGCCTCGTGATGCGTGCGGGCGAGAATCATCTTGGGGTACGCGTCGCCAATGCTCAGCAGTGGTGAAATCTCGCGTTCAAATGTCTTATCCGAGCTGATGCCGTCGCTCACCTGAATGTAGAGCTTCTCGCTTCGCTTGATTGCTACAAAGTCTATTTCCTTTTTATAGAGCACGCCGACGTATACCTCGTATCCGCGGCGCAGCAGCTCGATTGCCACCATGTTCTCGTATACGCGTCCCCAATCCATATCACGTGTACCGAGCAGCGCGTATTTGAACGCGTGGTCTGCCAGGTAATACTTCTCGCCGCTCTTAAGGTATTTTTTGCCGCGGATGTCGTACCGACGAACTTTATAGAAGGCAAACGCATCGCACAGGCACCCCATGTACGTGCCGACCGTCTTGTTCGTTATCTTTAGCCCATCCGCGTTCAAAATATCCGTAATGTTACGTGCCGACGTTATGTTGGATACGTTGTCCATCATGTAATCGGCAATGCGCAGCAGCGCCGATTCGTTTCTCACGTTATGCCGCTGCACGATATCTCTCACGATGAGCGTTTTGAAGACATTGGAGAGATATTGATAACGCTGCTCCTGCAGTGGATAAGGGTAGGAGCCGGACATACCGCCGGTTCTCGCGTACTCATCGAAGTCGCGGTCGACCTCGCCCTCGTCGCCATAGAGTCGATACTCCTCAAACGAGAATGGGAAAACCTCGATCTCAAACGTACGCCCCGTAAAGAGCGTCGACAGATCGCTCGACAGCAAAAAGGCATTCGATCCGGTAATGAATATGTCGTACTGCTCGGATGCGTGGAGGCTGTTGATCGCACGCTCAAAACCGTCGCACATCTGAACTTCATCGATAAGCAGAAAGTTTTGTTTGCCGGACACTCGATGCTCTTTTACATAGGCGAGCAGCGCGTGATACTCGAGCAGATTCTCGAACTCATCGAGGTTGTAGTTGATATGGATGACATTCGAATTGGACAGATTTGCCTCCACGTAATCGCGGAGGGCCTCGAGCAATTTTGATTTACCGCTACGACGGATGCCCGTGATGACCTTGATGTCCGGCACGCCAATAAGGCTCGTCAACGTGTCCATATATGACGTTCTATTGATGAGTTTCATTGGGGCCTCCTCGCGGTCTTTTATCGCTATTCCTCAAAATTGAAAAATTTTCAGTTTTGAGGAATAGGCTCTATAGCGAATATACCTCGCGAAAGACCGAGCTGCCTTAATCCTATTCCTCAAAAACGAAAATTTTTCAGTTTTGAGGAATAGGGCGCTGGCAACCCATTCCCCAGATAGGCGAAACCCTCCCCGGCACAGGCCGAGGAGGGTCTTGTTGTCATGTCTATCTTTGGGCGCGAACGCCCCGCGCTACAGCCCGCGAATTCGTACGGCCTCGGGCGGAAACTCCTGCTCGCCGGCATCGGTCTTAATGGTCGCGCGGCCCCAGATGTCCAGGCCTGCAAACACACCGACCGCAAGCGGCAGGCCGTTGGGCGACACCGCCGCAACTTGGCGGCCCAGCAGCGGCACCATGTCGAAGTACTCGCCCAGCACGGGAGCCAGCGGCCCTGCGGCGCCTTGCGGCGTGTTGGCAACAACCGCCCAAGCGTCCACGCGGGCCAGCACGGCGGCGGCCAGCGTCTCGACCAGCGCTTCGTCAGCCACGTCCACACCAAGCTCGCCCAGCGCCGAACGCTCAATATCCACCGTCACGGCACCGAACATGCCCGCAGCAGCGGCACCGCCGTTCACGGCAACACGCGCGAGCGACGTCTCAAACGCAGGCGCACCGCACACGATATCGCTCGGCCACTGGATACCCACCTTACCGGCAAGGCCCAACCCCGGCGTCGAAGCCGTGCCCACGAGCGCGTCCATCATGCCCATCGCAGCCACAAACGGCAGGCCGTGGAAGGCATGCATGTTCACGTCCGGGCGCACGATCAGCGAAAACATCAGCGATGCATCGCCCGCGCTCCACGCGCACCAGCCCGCGGACATGCCCTCGCGGCCCGCGTCGCGCGCCGCGTCGAGCTCGGTGCCAGCGGCAACAGCATTCATCTCGATCATCTACATACGCCCCAATTCGCCCACGATATGGCCCACGCGGTCCTCGGGCTCCTTGACCTCGACGCCGTTGTAGCGGAAGAACCGCGCCGGGTCGTGCATCAGGTCCTCGAGCGGCACCAGCACAAAATCGCGTTCGCCGATCAGCGGATGCGGCAGGCGCAGCTTTTTGCCGCCGTGGGTCTCGCCGTCCATCCACAGCAGGTCCAGGTCGATGGTGCGCGGACCGTTGGCCTTGGCCTTTTTGGAGCGGTCGCGCCCCAGCTCGGCCTCGATCTTCATAAGCTCGTCGAGCAGCACCAACGGCGCCAGCTCGGTCTTGATCTCGATGACGGCGTTGGCAAACGCGTCCTGGCGCGTCTCGTAGGCCGGCTCGCTCTCGTAAATCTTGGAGGAGTTGGACACGCAGGTGAGTGGAATCTCGGCGATCATCTCGCGTGCGGCGCGGATGTTGTCGCAGCGATGCCCCAGGTTGGAGCCCACGGCCACAAACGCGCGGCGCGGCTGCGGCTTGGCAACCGCCCAGTAACCGTTCAGGAACTGCGCAAAACCCGCGGCGTCGTGCACGCGCACGATGTTGGCACCGGCCTGGATGGCGCCCAGGCACACGCCAAACGTGGCGGCATCGCGCTCGGCGGCCTCGGTCACGCCCGAGACGGCGCCCACAAAGCGCTTGCGCGACACGGCGCACATGAGCGGGTAGCCCAGCGACGCCATCTTGGCAGTCTCGCGCTGGATGACGATGTCCTCGTTAGCCGACTTACCAAAGCCCGGGCCAGGATCGATGCAGATGCGGTCGCGCGACACGCCGGCATGGATGAGCGTGCGGGCCTGGTCGGACAGAAAGCCCATGACGCGGCGCATGATGGGCGCCGAATCGGGCAGGGTAAAGCGGCGGAGCTGCGAGGTGGGCACATAGGCCTCCTCACGGCGGGCACTGCGGCGCATCATGGCGGCCAGGCGGTCATTGGACTCCGATGCGGCCTCGGTGGCTGCGGGCGCGGCCTCGGGCGCGGGCGCGACGGTCTCGGCGGCAGCAGCCTGCTCGGCGGCCGGCGTCTCCTGCTCGCTTGCAGGCTCGGACGTGGGCTCCGGTTCGCCAAACGGCAACGAGGGCTGCACCACGCCGCCCGGAAGCTTGGCCTCCGGCTTAGGCTCGCCCAGCAACTTGCCGCGACGGCGGCGAGCCGGCTTCTCGGCCTCACGCGCGGCCTCGGCAGCCGCCTCGCGCGCCTTCTCGGCAACAAACGCCGCTGCCGAGGTATCGAGCTGCACCGTTGCGTGCGTGCGGACGGGCGCGGCGACCTCGCCGGCATGCATCACGATGACGCCGCAAGTGCTCGTCTTAACGAACTCGACCATCTTGGGATCGGTGAAGCCGGTCACGTCGTTGACGATCGAGGCGCCGCAGCGCACGGCCGCCTTGGCAACCGCCACATGACGCGTGTCGATCGAGACGATGGCGCCCTCCTTGGCCAGCGCACGCACCACGGGCAGCACGCGGCGAGCCTCCTCGTCGGGGTTGACCGGGGTAAAGCCGGGGCGCGTGGACTCGCCGCCCACGTCGATGATGTCGGCGCCGGCGTCGAGCATCGCCAGGCCGTACTCGATGGCGGCATCGGGGTCGAAGTGCTCCCCGCCATCGCTAAACGAATCGGGCGTCACGTTGAGGACGCCCATGATGCGCGGACGGTCAAAGCTGAGCTCATACTTTCCGCACCGCCATGTCTTGCTGTCGTTCGCCATGAACATCCTCCTAAAATGCCCACGCCGCCGAGCTTGGGGAGCTGGCGGCGGGGTCGCTTTGCACTCAGTCTTTCTATTGTATCCGCGCGCGCGGGCTAGAACGCAAACGCGGCCGCGATGTCGCAAGAAATCAGCAGGTCGGCATTTGCATCCTGATCGGTGGGAGCAAGGTTGCATATGGCCAGCGTATCGCCGGTAAAGTAACGCGTAAGGCCCGCCGCCGGATACACCACGAGCGAGGTCCCACCCACAATGAGGGCATCGGCCGCGGCGATGGCGGCAACGGCACCGGTCAGCACATGCTCATCGAGCGGCTCCTCGTAGAGCACCACATCGGGCTTGATGCGCCCGCCGCACGCAGGACACACAGGCACGCCCGCGGCGTCCTCGTGCTCGCGCGAGCAAATCCACTCGGCGCTATAGACCGCGCCGCACGACTGGCAAATGTTGCGATGGACCGATCCGTGCAGCTCGAACACGCGCTGCGAGCCGGCCGCCTGGTGCAGACCGTCGATATTTTGCGTCACCACGGCGTCGAGCTTGCCGGCGCGCTCCAGCTCGGCCAGCTTGGTGTGGCAGCGGTTAGGCTTAGCGTTAAGCGCGATCATCTTGGTGCGGTAAAAGTCGAAGAACTCCGCAGGATGTGCCTCGTAAAAGCTATGCGACAGCATGGTCTCGGGCGGATAGGCAAACTGCTGGTGATACAGGCCGTCCACGCTGCGGAAATCGGGGATGCCACTTGCCGTGGAAACACCAGCGCCGCCAAAGAAGACCACGCGCTTGTGGGTGTCAAACAGATCCGCCAGCGCGGCGGAGGCCTGCCTGGGGTCCGATATTGCCTGCGTCATATGAGTCCTCCGTCCTTGTTAGTCGGGCAGCGTTGAGCGACGTCCCAGCATGCGGCCTTTAAGTCAGCATGCACGGAGCCCACCCCGCCCCTGTTGCGCTAATCTTAAGCCTGCCAACCCCGTCGAAAGGACACCATGCCTCAGACTTACACTTTCGCCTCGTGGAACGTCAACGGCCTGCGCGCCGTGCTCAAAAAGGACCCGAGCTTTATCCAGATCGCGCAAGAACTCGACGTCGATATCCTGGCGCTGCAGGAGACCAAGCTGCAGGAGGGCCAGGTCGATATCGACCTGCCCGGCTATCACCAAACCTGGAGCTACGCCGAGCGCAAAGGCTATTCGGGCACCGCGGTCTTTAGCCGCCAGGAGCCGCTACGCGTGCTGCGCGCCGACGCGCTGCTGCCCTACGCCGGCGAGGGCGAGGCCGCCGAGCTCGTTGCCCAAGCCGCAACCGAGGGCCGCGTCTGTGCGCTCGAGTTCGACAAGTTTTGGTTTGTCGACGTCTATACGCCCAACGCGCAAAATGAGCTCGCGCGCATCGACGTGCGTATGGCCTGGGACGATGCCTATCGCGGCTTTTTGGGCGCGCTTGAGCACGAAACCGGCAAGCCCGTCGTAACCTGCGGCGACTTTAACGTGGCGCACGAAGAGATCGACCTTAAGAACCCCAAGTCCAACCGCGGCAACGCAGGCTTTTCGGACGAAGAGCGCGGTAAGTTTACCGAGCTGCTCAACGCCGGCTTTACCGATACCTGGCGCACGGCTAATCCGGACGTTGAGGGCGTCTACAGCTGGTGGAGCTATCGCTTTAATGCCCGCAAGAACAACGCCGGCTGGCGCATCGACTACTTCCTGGTAAGCGACGCAATCGCCGCCAACGTTCGCGACACCGGCATCCGCGGCGACATCTTCGGCAGCGACCACTGCCCCGTCACCCTCACGCTAGAACTCTAGCCCCAATTGATCCCCTGGGGACGGAGGAAAAGGGATCATTTTCACCTCGCGAGGGAACCCACGCGGCCCTCCCGCCACGGAACTGACCCATCTACTACGTTTAGGCCACTACCCTCAACCACAGCGAACAACGCAAAAAGAAAACCGCAGGTAGAAAGCCTGCGGTTTTTCGTAAAACGCGGTCATGGTCGGGGGTATCAAGCTAAACGTAGTAGATGGGCCAGTTTCGTGGCAAGCGCCGCCAACTGATTCCCCGGGGACGTCTGGGGACGGAGGAAAACGGATCGATTTGGCTCTCTGAGGGCCACGATGCCCGTCATATCAGCCGGCCATTCCAAAACTATGCCGGTTTACGGGGCTGAATCGCGAACCCCCAACCATACGCAATTCCGAAATAATAAAACCTCAGGTAAACGGCTTGCTCTATTTTGAAAAAAGCCGGTATGGTCGGCCTACGCTAATCTAGCCCCGTAAACCGGCATAGTTTTGAAATGGTACTTCGGAAGTATTGATTCACGCCCCGGCGCAACCAGCCCTACAGCCCGTATTTCACGACAACGCGGTTGATCCGTCGACACCAAGGCTTGTAGAGGGCGGCCAAGAACACGCAGGTCGCGAGGCCGTGTGTGATATCGAACGGCACTGCCGTGGCAAGACGCGCCACGACGCCCGCCCACGTGAGCGGTTGTACAAAACCGATAATGTCGTACGCGTTGATCACCACGCCGTACAGCAGACCCGAAGCAAAGCCGTACGCCATCAGCGCCGGCATGCGCACGGTTCCATCCGCACGGTCGAACGCACCGGCATGCGCCAGCGCACCGCCAACATAGCCAACCAGGCCCCAGGCATACATCTGCCATGGCGTCCACATGCCCTGCCCAAAAAAGAAATTGCTGGTCAGCGCCGCCAGCGCGCCAACCATAAAACCATTGCGGCGACCAAGCGTCGCCCCCGCGATAATGGCGATGGCGCTCACCGGTTTAAAGTCGGGAATGGGCCCAAACAGGATGCGCCCCGCCGCCGCCAGCGCCGCCAGCACCAGCGTGGGCATAATCTGGCGCAAACCCGGACGAGATGCCTCGTAACCCGCAAAGAACAGTGCAAGCACCAGCGCCACCACGACAAGCATGGCAAGCGCCGCCTGCTCAACGCCCGCCAGCAACGCCGCTGCCATCACCGCCGGCACCGCCAACAACAGCGGGATCTCCAGTTTTGTGAGTAAACGCGAGAAACGACAGTCCGTCATCCCATCACGCCCTATAGAACACGTTGTCGGCAAAGAAGTCGGCCGGGGGCTCCATGCAGGCAATCTCGCCGTCAAACATCATGGCGACGTCGTCGGCTACCTGCTCGGCAAAGTCCAAATCGTGCGTAGCCATGATGACGGTGCCGCCAGCCTTCGCATGGTCACGCAGGGCGCGGGCGATGATGCGGCGGCTCTCCAGGTCAAGGCCCTTCGTGGGCTCGTCAAGCAGCAGCAGCTCGGGGCCGATCAGCAGCAGCTTTGCCAGCGCAAGCAGCTGGCGCTGTCCGCCCGAGAGGTCGTAAGGGTGGCGCGTCTCCAGGCCGTCCAATCCTAGTTGCGCCGCACGCTCCCGCGCCAAGTTCTCGTCATATCCGCAGGTCGAGGCCCATTCCATCAGCTCGTCGCGCACCGTCTCGGCAACCAGCAATGCTTTGGGATTCTGAGGCAGCAGCGCCGCCGAGGCCGCTCCGCGCACCATGCGGCCGCGCTGCAGCTTGGCGGTCTTCGCCAGCACCGAGAGCATCGTCGACTTACCGCATCCGTTGCCGCCCACGATCGCATGCACCGCACTGGCCGAAAACGCAACGTCGAGCCCGCGCAGCACCCAACCGCCCGCGCGATCGTAGCGAAACCAGCCTTCCGACAGGGTGGTAGCCGACCCGCCGTGCATTTTTTGGAGTATTCTGCTTCCATCCGTGCGCGGGAAGGCTTCCGAGCCGTTCTCGAGCGACGTTTGCGCCACAAATTCGGACGATTTGTCCAATTCTGAACTTTTTTTCGCGCTCGATACGTCCCCGGGCGGCTCCAGAGAGCCCAAATTGTCCTCACGCCTGCTGAATACTCCGTTTTTTGCACATCGGATGGCACCCCACCCCAACATCTCATCGGAAAACAGCGATTCTCGGCGTCCCAAAGAAGCCATATCCGCCACCTCGCGCACGCGACCGCCCTCAATCCGGTACGCACGCGTCGCATACTCGAGCATCGGCCGCGGTTGATGCGTAGCCACAACAACCGTGCAGCCCAGCTCACGGTTCACGCGAAACAGCGCGTGCAGAAAATTCTTCTCGGCAACGGGATCGAGCTGAGACGTGGGCTCGTCGAGTAGCAGCACACGCGGACGCAGCGCCAGGACGGCGGTAAGCGACAGCAGCTGCTTGCGTCCGCCCGAAAGCGTATCGGTATCGCGGTGGAGCCAATCCTCCAACCCAAAGAAATAGCTGGTCTCGGCCACGCGACGGCGCATCTCGTCGCGCGACATACCTAAGTTTTCCAGGCCAAACGCCATCTCGTGCCACACGGTTTCGCACACGATCTGGTTCTCGGGGTCCTGAAACACATAGCCCACGCGCTCCGCAGACGCCCGAACATCCATGTCGGCAACGTTCTCGCCCAGCACGCGCAGCTCACCAGCGCATTCGCCCGTCGGCGAAATCTCGGGTTTGAGCAGCGAGAGCAGCGTTGACTTACCCGACCCAGTACCACCTACCAGCAGCGCAAACGCACCTTGGGGAACAGACCAGTCGAGCCCGTCGAGCACCGGCGCCTCGGCCCCGGGGTAGGCAAAGCGCAGGTCCCGCACTTCAATCGCCGGCGCATCCGAGCCGCACGCCGCGCCCGCCATCATGCTTCCGTCCAACCGAGTCATCAGCCAAACCTCTTCTCGTCAATCGCGCGCAGCACGCAGGGCAGCGCCATCCAGGCCGCGTATACAACATAGCCTGGCCACGGCGCCGGCACCGATAGTTGCGGGTAAAACGAATACTGCGCCGTCGCGGCCCACGCCACTGCCGCCGTGGCCACACCAAACAGCGCAAGCCCAACCAGCGCGGCAACATCGCCGCGCCCCAGCCGATACCGCGCGTACGTCGTGCGGCGCGTCGCGGCACCCCACCCACGGGAGCGCATGGCGTCCGCGCGCTCCAGCGAATCCTCCATGCCCCAGCCCATCAACACGCTCGATGCCCGTAGGCGCGAACGCACGGGGTCGGCCGACGCATGCCCCGGCACATCAATCGCATCCTGCACCGCCAGTACCGTACGACCGCGGCGCAAAAACTGCGGGATAAGCCGCATGCACATCGAGATCATGAGCGCGATCACCGGCGCGGTGTTACCCAGAAGCGCAAGCACCTTGTCGTAGCTAAGCATCGATGCCGCAGCCTCAAACCACAGTACGCTCGCCACAAACAGCCCGCCCATGCACAGGCCGTATACCATGCTCTCCAGATACACCGCGCGCATGCCAATACGGAACAGCTCCGTCGAGCCCGAGGCGCTAAACAGCGGATTGAGCACCGCGATGATCAAAATCACCGGCAGTTGCCAGCGAAGCGCCCCCAACGTACGTGCGGCGCCGCGCGTCGCAAACCCGTACGCCAGCCCGCCCGCAAGCGACAGCGCGATCAGCACCGGCTGCATCGAGAACATGGTGAGCCCCAACGTCAGCACCATGTAGAGGGCCGGCACCGCCGGATGCGACATCGAAAATGCCGCGACGGACTCGTTGCCCGATTTCTCTCGCATGATATCCACGGGCACCCCACCCCCTCGCTCAAACGCCAACGCCGCAGCGCCGCCGCCATGCACAACCAGCGCAAATACCACATCGGCGGCAGCGACATCGGCCGTCACGCATCAATCGTTACGCGCTCATCATATGCCTGCGGTATCATATTGCGCCGTGTATCGTTTCCAAACACACGTCTCTATAACGTAACAGGAGATCACATGGACGCAACCGCAATTATCCTCGCCGCCGGCGAGGGCACCCGCATGAAGTCGAACCACTGCAAGGTTTCGCACAAGATCCTGGGTAAGCCCATGGTCCAGTGGATCGTCGACGCCACCATCAAGGCCGGCTGCAGCCGCGTCGTGGTCGTCATCGGCAGCCACGCCGACGAGATGCGCGCCCTTATCGACGGCGCCTACGCCAACAGCGCCACCAAGGTCGAGTGCGTCGAGCAGACCGAGCGCCTGGGCACCGGCCACGCCGTAAAGGTCGCTCTCGAGGCCTGCGGCATCGCCGAAGGTCCGGTCGTCGTGCTCAACGGCGACCTGCCGCTCATCACCGCCGACACCGTCGCCAAGTTCGCGCAGACCGTCGCTACCGGCGAGCTCGCCTGCACCGTCATGACCATGACCCCGCCCGACCCCTTCGGCTACGGCCGCATCAAGCTGGGTGCCGACGGCCAGATTGAGCGCATCATCGAGCAGAAGGACTGCACGCCCGAGCAGGCCGCCACGCTGCTCGAGTGCAACGCCGGCTGCTACGCCTTCGACGGCGCGCAGCTCGCCGCCCACATCGACGAGATTGGCAACGACAACGCACAATCCGAGTACTATCTGCCCGACATGCTCGAGATCCTCAAAGGCCACGGCCAGGCAGTCTCCATCTTCCACTGTGACGACTACCGCGACGGCCTGGGCGTCAACAGCCGCATCCAGCTCGCACAGCTTACCGCCATCGCGCGCGACCGCATCAACGAGCATTGGATGGCCGAGGGCGTTACCTTCATCGACCCCACGCAGGCCTGGATCGGCCCCGACGCTACCATCGGCCGCGACACCGTCGTGTGGCCGCAGACGCATCTGATCGGCCACGTCACCGTGGGCGAGGAGTGCCAGCTCGGCCCCAACAGCCGCCTCACCGACACCACCGTCGGCAGCGGCTGCACCATCGACGAGACCATCGCCATCGAAGCCGTCATCGAGAACGGCGTCGACTGCGGCCCGCGCGCCTACCTGCGCCCGGGCACCCACATGCTCGACGGCTCCAAGGCCGGCACGCACGTGGAGATCAAGAAGTCCACGATCGGCGAGGGCTCCAAGGTTCCGCACCTGTCCTACATCGGCGACACCACCATGGGCGCCGGCGTCAACGTGGGCGCGGGCTCCATCACCTGCAACTACGACGGCGTGCACAAGCACAAGACCGTCATCGGCAAGGATGCCTTCATCGGTTCCGACACCATGATGGTCGCGCCCGCCCAGATCGGCGACGGCGCGCTCGTGGCCGCCGGCTCCGTCATCACCGAGCCGGTCCCGGCCGACGCGCTCGGTCTGGGCCGCGCCCGTCAGGTAAATATTGAGGGCTGGGCCGCCGATTATCGCCGCCGTCTGCACGAGGACGACGAGGTATAACGTTTTACCAAGCACAAAAGGAGCTGTTCCCATGGGGACGGCTCCTTTTTCTATGCTGACCTGCGCGACCGGATGAGTGGTCGGTTCGTGTCCGTTGACGGTAAAGACGTTATCAAGACCCGATTAACCCCGCCGCGCGGTTACAATGCAAAAAGGCATCTATATGGCATTCGATGTATAAAGGAGAAGGGTAATGCCGATTAATGATCCCGAGAAGTCGGAGAATATGCGCAAGTCCATCCGCGTGTATTCCGGTTCCTCCAACCGTCCCCTCGCTCAGAAGATCGCTGAGTACCTTGGGGTCGAGCTTTCGGGCCTTACGCTAAAGCAGTTCGCCAATGGTGAGATTTACGCCCGCTACGACGAGACCGTCCGCGGCGCCGACGTCTTCCTGATTCAGTCCGTGGCCGGCGGCAACGTCAACGACATGCTCATGGAGCTGCTCATCGCCACCGACGCTGCCAAGCGCGCATCCGCCCGCTCCATCACCGCCGTCATCACCCACTACGGCTATGCCCGCCAGGACCGCAAGGCCGGCCCGCGCGAGCCCATCACCGCCCGCCTCGTCGCCAACCTGCTCGAGCGCGCCGGCGTCAACCGCATCATCACCCTCGACCTGCACCAGGGCCAGATCCAGGGCTTCTTCGATATCCCGGTTAATCACCTGTCCGCACTGCCGCTGTTTGGCCAGTACTACAACGACATGCACTTCGACACCGACAACCTGGTTGTCGTCTCCCCCGACGTGGGTCGTGCCAAGGCCGCCAAGAAGCTGTCCGACATGCTCGGCTGCGACCTGGCCATCGCCCACAAGGGTCGTCCGCGCCACAACGCCGCCGAGGTCATGGGCATCATCGGTGACATCAAGGGCAAGACCTGCATCATCAACGACGACATGATTGACACCGCTGGCACCCTGTGCGCCAACGTCAAGGAGCTCAAGGCTATGGGCGCTGGCGACATCTACGTCTGCGCCACCCACGGCATCTTCTCCGGTCCGGCCATCGAGCGTCTGAACGACGCCCCGATCGTCGAGTGCCTCGTCACCGACGCCATTCCCGTCGAGGTCGGCGGCAAGATCAAGACCATCTCGGTCGCCGAGGAGTTCGCTCAGGCCATCTCCGCCGTTTACCACGAGGAGCCCGTCTCCACGCTCGTCGGCGGCGACTTCGCGCTGTAGTCGCTCGACCCTCGCATCCCTCCGGAAGCCCCGGACACGCCTGCGGGGTTATCACGCGAACGTCCTCGCCGCTTTGCGGCTGCGGGATGTTCGCTTTGATAACCCCTCCCGGCGTGTCCGGGGCTTCCTGCCGTCTCGGGGCAGCTGTTTTCTGAAATGACTTTGCTGCAACCTTTCCTCGCCTTCGGCGGGCGTGGTAGCCTTTGTCGTTGATTAAACTTTTGTGTAACGAAAGGAAGCATATGGCAGCTGCACAGCCGCTTAAGATTCGCATGGTTGCCGGACTTGGCAACCCTGGTGATGAGTATGCCGAGACCCGCCACAACGCTGGCTTCAAAGCAATCGACGAGCTGGCCCGTCAGGCCGGCGTCACGTACTGGAAAAACCAGGCCGGCGCCGAGGTCGCGCTCATCAACATCAACGATCCCGAGGAAGAGGGCGGCAAACGCCAGATCGTGCTGGTCAAGCCGCAGTCGTACATGAATACCTCTGGCGGTCCCATCTCCAAGCTCTGCCGCGAGTACAAGATCAAGGCCGAGGAGCTGCTCGTCATCCACGACGAGCTCGACATTCCCGCCGGCGACGTGCGCGTCAAGGTAGGTGGCGGCCACGCCGGCCACAACGGCCTGCGCTCCATCATCGACAAGATGGGCAGCCGCGACTTCAGCCGCATCCGCACCGGCATCGGCAACCCTCCCGGCAAGATGGCTGTCGCCGACTACGTGCTCAAGCAGCTGCGCGCCCGCGAGGCCGAGGACTTCCAGGACACCTGTGCCCGCGCGGCCGACGCCGCCGGCCTGGCGATCGTGCACGGCGTAGTCTATGCCCGCGACCATGTCAACGGCGCCGCCTCCGCCAACGGCAAGCACTAAAACCTACCATTTAGGGACAGGTTTATTTTGGCAGGTTTTGTCTGCGGAAACGCCACAGTGGCCGCGTCGCAATAAACCCAGTGCCACCATGCATGCGTAACGCCCCAAAGGGGGCCGACCTCAACGAAGCGCGAGGCCGGCCCCCTTTGCCGTTTTGCCTGATAAAACCTACCAAAATAAACCTGTCCCTTTTTGGTAGGTCACTTTTCCCGCCTGCCAAAGATACACGTAAGCGACATGTCCATGAGGGTATAATTTGCACCGTATGTCTGCACAACGCCTGTGCGCGTACGGTTTTATTCGGGCTACCGTCCATTTCCGTGGAGGCACGGTTCGGTCGCCCTAACAAGAGAGGGGTTCTATGTATAAGATCCTGGAGAAGACGCAGTTCTCGGAGAAGGTGTTCAAGTTCCGCATCGAGGCGCCCGCAATCGCCAAGCATGCGCACGCTGGACAGTTCCTCATGGTTCGCGCCAACGAGACGGGCGAGCGCGTCCCGTTTACCCTGGCCGGCTGGAACGGTGACGAGGGCTGGGTCGAGTTCATCTTCATGGTGATCGGCAAGACCACCGAGATGCTTTCCACCTACGAGGCCGGCGAGTCGCTGCGCGACGTCGTGGGCCCGCTGGGCGTTCCCACCGAGATGGCTGAGGGCCCCTGCGCCGTCATTGGCGGCGGCGTCGGCCTGGCAATTGCCTTCCCGGTCGCCAAGCACCTGGTCGAGACCGGTCATGAGGTGCACGCCATCATGGGCGCCCGCACCAAGGACCTCCTGCTCATGGAGGATCAGTTCCGCGAGCTCCTCGACGAGGACCACATTCACATCACCACTGACGACGGTTCCTACGGCGAGCAGGGCGTTGTCACCGCTCCGCTGGAGCGTCTGCTGCAGGACAAGGCCGTGAGCCAGGTCTTCTGCGTCGGCCCCGTTCCGATGATGAAGTTCTCGACCCTCACCGCCCAGAAGTACGACACCCCCATCACCGCGTCCCTCAACCCCATCATGGTTGACGGCACCGGTATGTGCGGCTGCTGCCGCGTCGAGGTGGGCGGCGTGACCAAGTTCGCTTGCGTCGACGGCCCCGACTTCGATGCCACCCTGGTCGACTGGGATGACCTTCGTGCCCGCCAGGCCGCTTATCGTTCCGAAGAGGGCGAGTCCCTCAAGGCCTATGAGGAAAAGAGCTGCGCATGCCACTAGTTAACGGTCGTTTCGTTGCCGATATGAAGTCGCCCCGCACCCCCGATAACGAGGAGCCGGCTGCCGAGCGCGCCTGCGACTTCCGCCCCGTCGACAAGGGCTTCACCGAGGAGATGGCGCTGGCCGAGGCCGAGCGCTGCCTCAACTGCAAGAAGCCGTTCTGTGTTGAGGGCTGCCCCGTCAACATCAACATTCCCCGCTTTATCGAGCAGATCCGCGCGAAGGACTTCGGCGGCGCCCTCGATACCATCCGCGAGGACTCCATGCTTCCCGCTATCTGCGGCCGCGTCTGCCCGCAGGAGAACCAGTGCGAGGGCAAGTGCATCCGTGGTAAGAAGTCCGAGCCCGTGGCCATCGGCCAGCTCGAGCGCTTCCTGGGTGATCGCCCCGAGCTCGCCTCCACGCCCAAGATGGCCCCCAAGAACGGCAAGAAGGTCGCCGTCGTCGGCTCCGGCCCGTCCGGCATCACCTGCGCCGGCGAGCTCGCCCGTAACGGCTTTGACGTCACCGTCTTCGAGGCATTCTTCACCGGCGGCGGCGTGCTGGTCTACGGCATCCCCGAGTTCCGTCTGCCCAAGGCAGTCGTCAAGCGCGAGATTGACGGCCTGGAGGACATGGGCGTCAAGTTTGAGTACAACTCCGTCGTGGGCAACATGGCCACGGCCGAGGAGCTGTTCGAGCAGGGCTTCGACGCCATCTACGTGGCGACTGGCGCCGGCCTGCCCAAGTTCCTCAACGTCCCCGGCGAGAACCTGCCCAACGTCTTCTTCGCGAACGAGTACCTCACCCGCGTGAACCTGATGAAGGCCAACAAGTTCCCCGAGTACGACACCCCCACCAAGCACGGCAAGAACGTCGTCGTCTTTGGTGGCGGCAACGTGGCTATGGACGCCGTCCGTACCGCCAAGCGCCTGGGCGCCGAGCACGCCATCATCGCCTACCGTCGTACCGAGGACGAGATGCCCTGCCGTCGCGCCGAGCTGCACCATGCCAAGGCCGAGGGCGTCGAGGTTCTACCGCTCGTCTCCCCGCTCGAGTTTGTCGCTGGCGAGGACGGCTCCGTGTGCGCCGTCAAGGTCCAGAAGATGGAGCTCGGCGAGCCCGACGAGTCCGGCCGCCGTCGCCCGGTGCCCATCGAGGGCGCCATCGAGGAGATCCCCTGCGACGTCGCGATCTCGGCTATCGGCACCAACGCCAACCCCTTCGCTGCCAAGATCGGCGGCAAGATGGAGCTCAACAAGTGGGGCTACATCGTCGCCGACGAGGAGACCGGCCAGACCACCGATCCCCGCATCTGGGCCGGCGGCGACATCGTCACCGGTGCCGCTACGGTCATTCTGGCGATGGGCGCCGGCAAGAAGGCCGCCGCTTCGATCACCAAGAGCCTGCTGGGCGAGTAATCACCTGCAGCGCTAGCCACCAAACGGCAAAGTCCCCGTCGAGCACGCGCCCGGCGGGGACTTTTTCTATACCGGCCGCCAGACCACCACGATGGGGACAGGCACCTTTGTGATGGTTTTGGTCGGTTAGTCTTCGAGCTGCGCTACTTTGTAGCGGTAGGCTGCGGCAATAACGTCTTTGCAACCCTCGCGGCCCAGCTTGGCGCGGTTGACGACGATGTCTTTACCGCTCGTCATCTTCCACTTTCCGGCACTGTAGCGCTTATAGAACGCCTCGCGCGCCTTCTGCTGCTGCTTGACCAGCTTGGCGCCCTTCTTTTTGTTGAGACCGCGCTTCTTGCGCACGATCTCGACGCGGTCCTCAAAGGGCGCAGTCACCAGCACGGCGATGTGGTTGGGGTTGTTGCGCAGCAGATAATCGGACAGACGGCCTTCGATAATGCAGCTCTCGGTCTCACCCAGATCCAAAATCACCTGGCTCATCTTTTGGAACAACTTGTCCGAGTACGAACGCGCATCGTAGCGGTCGGGCAGAAACGCCATGTTCTCCACGGCCAGGCGCTCGTCGTAGGCGGCCATCTTGTCGAGCGACTCGCCCGCGCGCAGCGAAGCACGCACCAGCAGCTCGTTATCGTACAGCGGAATCCCCAGCTCATCGGCGAGGATACGACCAATCTCGTGGCCCTCGGCGCCAAAGTCGCGCGCGATGGTAATGACCACAGGATTCTTCTTATTCTCCAGATCGCTCATCGCGATTCCTTTCTCTATGTGACAAAGGGACAGTCCCTTTGTCACATTCTACGCTGCCACAATACGACGTTGATACGCTCGGACCAGCAGCGAGATACCAAAGTTGAGCACAAAGTACATCGCAAACACCAGGCCGTAGAGCATAAGCACCTGCGACAGATCGATCGCGTGGGCCATCACGACGTTGGCCGTGTACATGAGCTCGGCCACGTTAATGCCCGAAAGATACGAGCTGTCCTTGATGACGGTCGTGCACTGGCTAAACAGCGCCGGAATGATCGTCTTAAACGTCTGGGGCAGAATGATGTAGCGCATGGTGGCAAAGAAGCCAAAACCCTGGCTCTGCGCTGCCTCAAACTGGCCGCGCGGAATCGAGTTGAGGCCTCCGCGCACAATCTCGGCCATAACAGCGCTGGTAAACAGCGTAAAGGCGATGGTCGAAATCACAATGTCCAAACCCTGCACCGTAAAGTAGATAAACAGGATCCACAGCAGGTTTGGCGTGCAACGGAACAGCTCGATATAGGCGCTCACCAAAATACGGAATGGACGGGGCGCATAACTTTTAACGAGCGCCAGCACCGTGCCAAAGATGAGCGAGAAAAAGATCGACAGCGCCGAGATCTCGATCGTCTTAACAAAGCCGCCCCAAATGTAGAGCAGGTTGGTCGCGTTGAAGATTTCCATGCGCTAGGCCTCCTCTACGTTGTCGAGCCCCAGCTCGGCCAGGCTCACACCGCGCGGACGCTCCTTGGAGCGGCGCTCGAGCCACTGCACCAGTATGGCGAGCGGAAAGCAGATGATGAAGTACATAAGGCAGCAGACGATGTATCCCTGCAGGTAACCGTACAGACTCACAAAGTTGTCGGAACGGTACATAAGGTCGCCGCCGGCCACAAGCGCCAGCACCGACGTATTCTTGACCAGGTTGAGCGCCTGGTTGCACAGCGGCGGCAGAATGATCTTGAATGTCTGGGGCAGTACGATGTACCAGTACGCCTGCGCACGGGTGAAGCCCTGGCTCTGGGCCGCCTCCATCTGACCGCGCGGAACCGCCTCGATACCAGTGCGGATGACCTCCGAAATGTAGGCCGCGTGATACAGACCCACGCCCAAGAAGCCCAGCACGAACGGCGCGATGCGCACCGGCTGGTCGGCACCGGTTATGGCCTGCAAAAACTGCGGACCGGCCATGTACATAAAGAGCACCTGCACGGGCAACGGGGTGTTCTGGTAAAACTCCACGTACACGCGGCTTATGGCGCGCAGCACGCGCGAGCGAGTGGTAGAGAACACGCCCAGCAGCGTGCCCAGCACCAGCGACAACAGCAGGCCGGCAACGACCACTTGCAGCGTCACGCCAAAGCCCTCCCAGAAGGGCCCCATATTTTGAAATGTCGTCGACCAACGGTCGGCGTCAAATAATCCTTCGAGCATTTGATTCCTTCCTTGGACGATGCGCCTATACAAGACCCCAGGTCTTGACCTCTTGGTCGAGCCAGCCGTCGGCCAGGCGATCGCAAATCACCTGATCGACCACGGCCGAAAGGTCGCAGCCCTTCTTGGTCGCCACGCCGTAGCCCTGCTCGCCAAACTTGACCTCGGGCTGCAGCAGCTCAACGGTCTCGTTCATGTAACCGGCCAGCGTGGAGCGGTCCATGGCAAAGACGTCGATATTGCCGGCGTCGAGCGAGCTCTTGATGATGGGATAGCCGCTAAAGGCCCTAAACTCTGGCTTGCAGCTAAAGCCGTTGTCCTTGATCATCTGCTCGATCAGGCCCTGCGTGGTAGCACCCTGGCTCACGCCGATGACCTTGCCGTCCAGATCCTCAATCGAGGTAAAGCCCGAACGCTTCTTGACCATGAGCCCCACGTAGTCGGTGCGGTACGGCGTCGAGAAATCCCAGCTCTTCTTGCGCTCGTCGGTGATGGTATAGGTCGCCGCGACCACGTCAAGCTGGCCGTTATCGATCAGCGGGCCGCGCGTCTTGGGTGTTACGTCGTTAAACTCGACAAGCTCCTGGGCACGGGCCTCCTTGTAGCTCACGCCAAAGACGGCAGCGGCGATCTGGTAGCACAAATCGACTTCCATGCCCTCAAAGCGACCCTTGGCGGTGTCGTAATAGCCGTAGCCGGGAACATCCTTCTTAACGCCGGCATTCAGATGTCCACGCGACTTGATGGCCGCAAGCTTAGAGCCCTTGTCGGAGCCCTCGCCGCTGGTGGAGTTGCCGCAACCGGTAAGCGCGGTCCCCGTCAGCGCAAGCATGCCGGCGCCCGCCAGCCGCAAAAAGTGACGGCGCGACACGGCCGCCCTCGTCATATCCGTCATGTCCATCACCGCGCCTAGTGCAGAATCTTGGACAGGAACTCGCGGCAGCGCGGGTTCTCG
The DNA here is from genome assembly GCA_018370025.1 of Collinsella sp. Lineage (GTDB taxonomy): Bacteria > Actinomycetota > Coriobacteriia > Coriobacteriales > Coriobacteriaceae > Collinsella. Next base: position 38,007 of record JAGZBF010000014.1, read on the forward strand.
GGGTTATCGAAGAAGTGCTCGGGCGTGCCCTCCTCCAGAATGCGGCCGTCCTCCATAAAGATGACGCGGTCGGCCACCTGACGCGCAAAACCCATCTCGTGCGTCACGCAGATCATGGTGATGTCCTCCTGCGCGAGCTCAATCATAACGTCCAGAACCTCCTGGACCATCTCGGGGTCGAGCGCCGAGGTCGGCTCGTCAAACAGGATGATGGGCTGCTTGGTGCACAGGGCACGGGCGATGGCGATGCGCTGCTGCTGACCACCCGAGAGATTCTGCGGATACTCGCCGGCCTTATGTGCCATGCCGACGCGCTTGAGCGCAGCGATGGCGATCTCGGTCGCCTCCTCCTTGCTCTTCTTTTGCAGTTTGATGGGCGCGAGCGTCAGGTTGCCCAGCACCGTCATGTTGGGATACAGGTTGAACTGCTGAAACACCATGGAACTATACTTGCGAGCCATCTCCAGGTGATTCTTTTTGGTGAGCGGCGTACCGTCGATGACAACCTCGCCCGACGTGGGCTCCTCCAGATAATCGACGCAACGGATGAGCGTCGATTTACCCGAGCCGGAAGGCCCGATCATTACGAGCTTCTCGCCACGTTTGACGGTGAGGTTGATATCTTTGAGCACATGCAGGTCGCCAAAGTACTTGTTGAGATGCTTGATCTCGATCATGTCTGCCATGAATGTCCCTTCCCTGCGTTTACATGAGTTGAACTATTGTACGGAAAGAACCACGTTTCCGCAGCCCACACTACATTCCCGTAAAGAACCCGCAACCTTCCACCCACTCATTGGGGACAGACTTAAATGAGTACCTGCTCATTGGGCACTCATTTAAGTCTGTCCCCAATGAGTGCCCAGCCCAGCAAAAAGGGGCGCGACCATGACGGCCACGCCCCCTCAGCCTCAACTGTGTGCCACTCGGCCCCTACGCGAGGCGGGCTCCGACGATCTTTGCTGCGGCCAGCTTATCGAAGTTGCCGCCGGTGGCCTTGCCCAGGGCACCCATGACCTGGCCCATCTGCTTCTTGGACGTGGCGCCCAGCTCGGCGATAACCTGCTCGATCAGGGCCTCGAGCTCCTCGCCCGAAACCTGCGCGGGCAGCAGGCTCTCCAGGATCTTGACCTGCTCGGTCAGATTGTCGGTACGCTCCTGGTCGGTGCCGGCCTTGATGGACATCTCCAGCGTCTCGCTCGTCTGCTTGATCAGGCGCTTGATCATGCTGTTGACGTCTTCCTCGGTCACATCGCGGCGCTCGTTAACCTCGATATTCTTCACCTCGGCCTTGACCTGGCGAATGATGGACAGGCGAACCTTGTCCTTGGCCTTCATGGCCGCGATCATGTCTTTCTGCAGCTCTTCGTTGGTCATCTGCAAATCCTCTCTAATAGCGTGGGCGGCACTCGTGCGAGCACCGCCCCATGATTACTCAGTCGTCGACGAATCGTCGGTCGAGCTCTTGGTGACGCCCTTCAGACTCACGTTATAGGGTACGTCCTTGGGCATGGGATTAACGGTGATGTCGGCATCCTTCTTGTACTGCTCTAGCCACTCGCTGTACGCGGTGCTGGCCGCCTGCGTCTTCACCACGTTGGAGACATACTTCTTGATGGCCTTGGGCACCTGGTTGATATCATCAACCTGATTATCGACATGGAAGTAGTCGGTGCACTTGATGACATGGTAACCGTACGTCGACTCGACCACGTCGCTCACGTCGCCCTTGTTGAGCCCCTCGAGCGCCGTCTGGTAGCTGTCGACGAAGGTGGTAAGCTTATCCCAGCCCACATCGCCCTTCTTCTCCTTGGAACCGGTGTCCTCGGAGTACTGCTCAACGGCGTCCTCAAAGCTCAGCTCACCGGAGTTGATCTTGTCCAGGCACTCCTGCGCCTTGGCCTTGGCGGCAGCCTTGTCCTCGTCGGAAGCGTCGGAATCAACCTTGATCAGGATGTTCGACGAGCGGCGGGCGTCGTTGTAGCTGGACAGGTTTTCGTTGATGTAATCGACAATCTCGCTGTCCTTGGGCTTGCTGGTGGGCGCCACGGCGTCCTTGAGCTTTTGCTGTGCCAGACTCTCCTTGAGCGAGTCCTTGTAGGTGTCCTCGGTATAGCCGTAGGTCTTGAGGGTCTTCTTAAAGGCCTTGGCTCCGCCCGCGCTCTTGCACGCGTCCTTCCAAGCCTTCTCGACCTCCTCGTCCGACACCGTCACGCCGTTCTCCTTCTGTGCCTGTTGAAGCAGAATCTGCTGCGTGTAGGAGTCGATGAGTTGCTTGCGGTACTTCTTGGGCGTGAGGTCGTTGTCAACCAGATACTGCGCCCAATCCTCATCCTTGGTGTAGCCGTAGGACGTGCGCATGCTCATGATCTGCTTGGTCACGGTGTCCTCGGTAAGGTTGGTGCCGTTGATAGTGGCAGCAACACCGCCGGTCAGCTTGTAGCTCGAGGTGTCCTCAGCCTGCGACATAAGGCCGGAGCACGCCATCGCCGAGACGGAAAGCAGCATCGCCAGCACGCCGATGACCACCAGAACGATCTTGACGGTCTTAGACACGTACGTCTTGCGCTGCTTCTTGCGAGAGCTGGAGGCAGCGCGGGCCTGCTGCTCGGGCGTCGGCGCGGCCTCGGAGTTCTTTTTCTTATTTGCCATAGTTGGCCTTTCGCATAACGAATCGAACAAACGCCATTGTGTCACAACGCAGCCCCCGCGGCACGCTTGGTGCATTGGGGACAGATTAATCTGCACCATTTTGGTGCAAAGGGGACAGCTCTGGCAGCCGGCAGTTAGGGACAGTCCCCAAGTGCCGACTCAGCCCCACCTTAGAAGTGGCGGCGGATGGCGTCGACCATGCCCTGGGGCGTGGTCTGGCCGAGCACGTCGGCTGCGGCATCGGCGCCCATAAAGATGTTCATGAGTGCCTGCAGGGCCTCGACCTGGCCGCCCGGCTCGGCGATGCCCAGATTGATGACGATCTGCGCCGGCACCGGAGCGCTCATGCCAGCCATAGCGTTAAATGTCACGGGCGCGGCGGGCTTCACCACCGCGATATAGGGCTTGGCCACAAACCCCGGATCGGTATGCGGAATGGCAATGTTTGCCGCCGGCATAGCGAGACCCGTGGGATAGGCATCCTCGCGCGTGCGGACGGCGTTGAGCCAACCCTCGGCAATGTAGCCGCGCGGGGCAAGCTCGCCCTCGAGCCGCGCAAACACCTCGCCCGGCGTCGCGCACTCCCAATCAAAAAACACCAGCTCGGGCGTAAACAGCGCTTCGTTATCCGCCACACGCTCACCTCTCTCACCTAGTCACCTGGGACGTTCTTAAACGACTAGTCGTTTAAGAACGTCCCCAATGACTACCTAAAACAAAGGATGGCCACTTGCGCCTTGGCGCCAATGACCACCCTGACTACTCGGCTAAATTGTACTGTGTGCCACTAGCCGCGAGGCGCATCAATTGCGACCTTGCCGCTCTCCAGCACGTGAACGCGACCGTCGGCGAGCATCTGCACGACCTCGGGATACAGCACATGCTCGATCGCATGGATGTGCTCCTCGAGCGTGTCGACGTCCCAGCTCTCCTCAACAGCCAGCGCACGCTGGGCGATGATGGGGCCGTTGTCGTAGATCTCGTTGGCAAAGTGCACGGTCACGCCGGTCACCTTGACGCCGCGAGCAAACGCATCGTCGATCGCATGGGCGCCGGTAAAGCTCGGCAGCAGCGCCGGATGTAGGTTGACCACGCGATTGGGAAACGCTGCTAGCAGCGGCGTGTGCACCATGCGCATATAGCCGGCCATCACCACGTACTCGCAACCGCGTTCGAGCAGCTCATGCGCGATAATCTCGTCAGCTGCGATGGGGTCAGCATAGACATCCTTGGACAGCGTGAGCGTCTGGATGCCCGCACGCTCGGCACGCTGCAGGCCCTTGGCCGAAGGACGGCTCGACACCACAAGCTCAATCGAGGCGTTGAGCTTGCCGGCGGCGATCAGGTCGATCAGCGCCTGCAGGTTGGTACCCGAACCGCTGATGAGCACGCCGATCTTGAGCGGCTCGGCCGTATCGGTACCGGTCGGACGGGTGTAGGGCACAAAGCCCAGGCCCTCGGCGGCAGCCATCTGCTCGTTAGCGCTCATCGGAGTACACGACCTTACCGGAACCCTCGACGCACTCGCCCACGCGGAACGGCTTCTCGCCCAGCGCGACCAGAGCCTCGGTCACGGCAGCCTCGTCCTCGGGGGCGACGATCAGGCACAGGCCGACGCCCATGTTGAAGGTCTTGCACGCCTCATTGGGCGCGAGCTCGGCCTGACGCGACACGTAGGTGATGACGGGCGGAACATCCCAGCCCATCTCGGCGCCATTGCGGATGACCACGGCATCGACGTCGTCGGCGAGCGCGCGGTTGAGGTTCTCGGTAATACCGCCGCCGGTGATATGGGCAATGGCATGAACGTTGGCGCCACCGCGGAGCAGCTCCAGAATCGGCTTGACGTAGATGCGCGTGGGAGCCAGCAGAGCGTCGGCCAGCGAAGCACCGCCGAGCTCCTCGAGCGGACGGCTTAGCTCCTCGGCCTTAGCGGCGGCCTCGGGCGTGCCCGGCTTGATGCCGTCGACACCGATAACCTTGCGCACGAGCGAGTAGCCGTTGGAGTGCACGCCGGTGGAGGGCAGGCCCAGGATCACATCGCCGGGGCGAACGTTCGCGGGGTCGAGCATCTTGGGACGATCGACAACACCCACGGTAAAGCCGGCGAGGTCGTAATCGGCGGGAGCCATGACGCCCGGGTGCTCGGCCATCTCGCCGCCCACGAGCGCGCAGCCCGCGAGCTTGCAGCCGTCGGCCACGCCCTTGATGATCTTTGCCATGTGCTCGGCCTCAATGTGACCGATGGCAACGTAATCCAGGAAGAACAGCGGCTCGGCGCCCGAAGCCAAAATGTCATTGACGCACATGGCGACCAGGTCCTGGCCCACCGTCTCGTGACGGTCCATAATCTGGGCGAGCACAAGCTTGGTGCCCACGCCGTCGGTGCCGCTGATCAGGATCGGGTCTTCCATATCCTTGAGCGCGGCGGCCGAGAACAGGCCACCAAAGCCACCGATGCCGCCGATAACCTCGGGGCGGTTGGTGTCCTTGACCATCTGCTTAATAGCGTCGACGGCGCGGCCACCCTCGGCGGTATCGACGCCGGCGTCCTCGTACGTCACATGCTTGCTGTCGCTCATCTGAGCCTTCCTCTCCCACTACCGTGGCGCCGCGCGGGCGCCAAACGGTGCTCATAGTTGCGTTCATTTCGGCGCACGCCATAACAGCACGCGCCGTCATATCAACAAAACAGCAGGTAAAACCTACCAAAATAAACCTGTCCCCACATGGCAGGTTTTAGGCCTCGCCGTGCTCCTCTTCCCAGCTGCGGTCATCGTATTTCTCGACCACGGCGTCGTCGTCAAAATGCAGCGGCTTATCCAGGTTGCGGGGCTTAAAGCCCTCCATGAACTTGTCGCGGCCAAAGCTCTCGGGAATCGCCACGGGGTAGCGTCCGGTAAAGCACGCATCGCAGTAGCCGCCCTTGGGCATGACCTTCAGCAGGCCCTCGACCGAAAGGAAGGCCAGCGAATCGGCGCCGATGTACTCGCAGATCTCCTCGACCGTCTTGTTGGCGCTGATGAGCTGCGACTGCACGTCGGTATCGATACCGTAGAAGCACGGCCAGATGACCTCGGGCGAGTTGATGCGGATGTGAATCTCCTTGGCGCCGGCGTTGCGCAGCATCTTGACGAGCTGCACCATGGTGGTGCCGCGCACGATGGAGTCGTCGATGACGACCAGGCGCTTGCCCTCGATGTTGTCGCGCAGCGGATTGAGCTTCATGCGCACGCCCATGGCTCGCAGCTCCTGCGCGGGCTCGATAAACGTACGGCCCACATAACGATTCTTGATGAGGCCCTCGCCAAAGGGAATGCCGCTCTCGTGCGAATAGCCCTCCGCGGGCGGCAGGCCGGAGTCGGGCACGCCGATGACCAGGTCGGCCTCGACGGGCTCCTCATGTGCCAGCTGACGACCCATGTCATAACGGCAAGCGTAGACACTCTTGCCGTTCATGATGGAGTCGGGGCGAGCGAAGTAGACCTGCTCAAAGATGCAGTTAGCAGGCTCTTCGGCGGCAGGCACGCCCTGCTCGGACACAAGGCCCTCGGCGCTGATGCGCAAAATCTCACCGGGACGGACGTCGCGGACGTACTCGGCGCCCACGATATCGAGTGCACAGGTCTCAGAAGCGACGACCCAGCCGCCGGCGCGGGTGACATGGGTGGCAGCGTCGACCGTCGCGGCGTCGTCTTGCGACGGCAGTTGCGAAACGGAAGCGGCATCGGCCTGGTCCAGGCCCTCGTCCACGAGCTTGCCCAGCACCAGCGGGCGAATGCCATGCGGATCGCGGAATGCGTAGAGCGCCTGCTCGTTGATGAGCGTCATGGCGTAGCCGCCGCGCACGAGCTCCATGGTCTTACGAATGCCCTCGCGCAGGTGGCCCGTACGCTGGGTAAAGTAGCCGATGAGTTTGGTCGCGACCTCGGAATCCGAGTTGGAGAGGAACGGCACGCCCAGCTCGATCAGCTGGCGGCGCAGCTCGTCGGTGTTGACGAGGGTGCCGTTGTGCGCGAGCGCGATAATGACGCTATTGATGGTAGAGAGGTGCGGCTGAGAGGCTTCCCAGCTCTTGGCGCCGGCGGTGCCGTAGCGCACATGACCCACGGCCAGCTGACCGGAGAGCGTCGACAAGTCGGCATTGGAGAACACGCGGTCGAGCAGGCCCAGATCCTTGCGGACCATAACCGTACCGCCGTCACCAACAGCGATTCCCGCCGATTCTTGGCCACGGTGCTGCAGTGCACGCAGGCCAAAGTACGTCAGTCGAGCCACGTCGCGATCGGGCGCCCAGACACCAAAAACGCCGCATTCCTCATGCAGCTGGTCAGAGTCCGGATCATACGTCGACATGGCGTTCACCTGTCCCGCGGCGCGCTCGGCCGCGCGGATGGTTTCTTGAGACATGGCATCCCCTCAGAGCCTCGTATTTTGGCGTTACCCGCCTTATTATACGCACGGCGCGACGCGCTCCCCAGCGCATGAGCAGCGCTTTTTAAAAGCCCACCGAGCTAATAATCCGTTTTGCGGCCAAACATTTTATTGGTCTGCCCAGTGCAAGCGCCCGCGCCCCCATATGGCCGCCGCGTCCACCGTTGGGGATTGCAAAGTTGCAATTGGGACGTTCGTCCTGTCTTTTAGCAGGTCGGCGGCGTATCCTAGTAACCTAGGACAAAGCGAGAAAGGTTCTGTATGGATCGAAACGAACTCGACCCCAGCGTCCCCAGCGCCACGGAGGTCAAGAAGATTCCCCTCATCATTAAAGTGTACGCCGTCCTGTGCATCCTGTCCGGCGTGGGCACACTCCCGTCGGTCGCCGTCTTTATGTGGCAGGTCATCACCGCACTCATTAACGGCAACGCCGCCGCTAAGCTCGGTGATAACACGCTCGTCGCGGTTGGCCTTATCGTCGCCGGCATTATGCTCTCGGCGGCAAGCGCGATCATCTTGATCGTCTTTGGCCTGGACCTCATCAAGGACCAGCGGCGCAATGCCGCCCGCCTGTCTTACGTCCTCATCGCATTTACCGTCGTGGAGCTTTTAGTTGACGTGATGCTCCAGGGTATCGGACCCTTCCTGCTGCGCCCCGCCATTCAGCTCGGTATCCTCATTGCGCTGTCGGCCACCGTCGACCCCACGCTACGCCAGGAGCGCGAACTGCAGCACCGTCTGCAAGAGATGCTCGACCGCGATGCCGCCGCCGAGGGGATGCTCGGCCGCGACGAAACCGGCGAGGGCTACATCAAGCTCAACTACTTCAACCTGTTCTGGGTATTCTTCGTCTGCAGCGTGTTAGGTCTCATTCTCGAGGAAGTCTGGCATATGGTCGTCGTCGATCCCGGCGTCTATCAGGACCGTGCCGGTATGCTATTTGGCCCCTTTAGCCCCATCTACGGATTTGGCGCGGTGCTCATGACCATGGCGCTCAACCGCTTCTATAAAAAGAATCCTCTGATCATTTTCCTGGTAAGTGCCCTGATCGGCGGCGCTTTCGAGGTGTTTGTAGGCTGGTTTATGCAGACCTCATTTGGCGTGGTGTCGTGGAGCTACTCGCACATGAAACTGTTCGGCATGCCCGACCCACTCGCCGTCCTTACGGGCGGACGCACCTGCACGGGCTTTGCCTGCCTGTGGGGCCTGGGTGGCCTTATCTGGATCAAGCTGCTGCTGCCGAGGCTGCTCAAGCTCATCAACATGATTCCGTGGAAGAGTCGCTACTCGGCTACCGTCATCTTTACCGTCATTATGCTGGTCGACGGCGTCATGACGCTGCAGTCGCTCGACTACTGGTACCAGCGCGTCAACGGCACGGAGCCGGATATTCCCGTCGCGCAGTTCTACGGCAAGTATTTCGATAACGAGTACATGGAAAACCGTTTCCAGAGTATGACCATGAGCCCCAAGGATGCGACGCGCGTGTAGCGCCATGCAATGCCGAGATTTTCCAACACACCGAAAAGCCCACTGGTAGACTGATGAACTGCCAGTGGGCTTTTTGTTGGCGAGTGCTGCTGCCGGCCTTACGCCTCGCGCTCGACCTCGCTCACACACTCATTTTTGATGGTACCGACGAGCGCCTGCAGCGCATCGACCACATGCGGGCGAATGTCTCCGCCAATGAGCACGAGCATGATGTCGTCGCCCACGGTAAGCTCGCCACTCGCCAGCCACACGCGCACATAGCCGATACCCGGCATCGCGCTCGTGGCCTCGATAGCAGCCTGCACCTTTTCGGCATCGAAGCCAAACACCATGCCGCCCACCTTATGTCCAGGCGCCACACCATCTGTCTCGACCCCACGCACCTCGGACTTAGGCGTCGCACGCACCACGCCATTGTGTGTCAGGTACATCCCACAATCAGCCGCCGAAACATCGGCCTTGGCTTCGCGCAGCCAAGCATCAACCGAAGGCATCGATTTGCCGCTTTCAAGCATCATATCTCCTTTTGATTTCCAGGGTAGTCTTTTTGGGACGGGGCTCCCGGACACTTTATTCCTCGACCGGCGTGAGCACCATGACGGCACGTGTGTTGCTCAGCGATAACGAACGACAGGTCACAAGCGTTACGACCTTGGTTGCCGAAGCGGCACGATCGGTGGCATCGTTCGCCACGGCAGAAGCACCGTCGAGCATCTCGGACAGGTAGTTCTTGAGCCCATCATCGCCATCAAAATTAGGCGTGCGCGCCTTGGCATACGTGTCCTCGACAACTTTGGTCGCCAGTGGTCGCAGCTTATACGTAGCATCCCGTGTGATGTAATACACAAACTCGATGCTATCAAACGTCGCCTGATCAGTGGTGTCCGAAATCACGTTGAACATCGATCCGTCGTTCATGTGGTGACCATAGATCGTAGTCTGCTGATCCACCATACCCGGCGCGGTGTCGTCGCTATCCAAGAAGATGGCTCCCGAGGCATTGGCGGTGCCGTCGAACAGCGTGTTGAGGTACTTGGAGTTGTTGTTGGTCTGCACCACGGGGTAGTTGATGTTGGTGCCGGGCGCGTAAATCCAACCCACAACCTCGGGATTTGTCTGGGCAAGCGCATTGAAGTCGATAATTGGCACGCCGCTTGCGTCCTTGTCGCTCACATATTGCTTTTCGATTTTTTGATACGACTCGCTCGCCTGCTTATAGCCAATCTGCGCGTTGATAAAGATGGCGGCCGCAGCAACGATCAGGCCAATGCCGATGATGATGAGCAGAATGGGAATGACGGAGCGGCGCTTTTTGCGCGGCGGCTCGGTATAGCTCGATGGCGCGGTATGCGCCGAAGAGCGAGGTGACTTCTTGGCCGTACTGTATGACGAAGGATGATATGCAGCCAGCGTATCCTGACGGCGATGCTTCGCCGGCGTCACGGGGCGCGGCGCGCGCGGCTGTTGAGGAGAGGATGTCCGACCCTGCTGCGGCGCGCGGGCTGCTCCCGACTTGGCTGGATCGGGAATCCGAGAAGCCGAAAAACGCTTTCCCTGATAGTCGGACATGGCTCTCCTTATGCTACAAATGGACTGGCAGAGCGCTTAGGCGTCAGCCATCTCCTGCTTCATCTTCTCGATAACCTTGCGGTACTCGGGGTCGCATGCGCCCAGAATCTGCGTGGCGTAAATGGCAGCGTTCTTGGCACCGTTGATGGCCACACAGGCAACGGGCACGCCCGAAGGCATCTGTACCATCGACAGCAGCGAGTCCATACCACCCAGATCGCTCGTCTTCATAGGCACGCCGATGACCGGCAGCGGCGTAAACGCAGCCACGACGCCGCCCAGGTGAGCAGCCTTGCCGGCGGCAGCGATAATCACCTTGATGCCGCGGTCGGCAGCGGTCGAGGCCCACTCATGGACCTTCGCCGGCGTGCGGTGCGCGCTTGCAATCACGAGCTCATAGGGCACGCCCAGTGCCTCGAGCTCGGCGGTGCAGCCTTCCATAGCGCCCAGATCGGACTTGGAGCCCATGATGATCCCGACAACCGGCTTTTGATCTGCCATAAACAAAGACCTCCTGTTGAGAGCGGTGACGCGGCGGATCCGCGACCCTTAACTACTGAGAGTAGTATAGCTGCTCCCGTCCCTGCGGTCTTTGTGGCGCTTCGCGGGCGGGCCAGGCTTTATCTTCACTCCGGTTGCTTCGCAAAGTCGTTCAGATAAAGCCTGGCCACCCGCGAAGCGCCCTGCGACCTACCGGGAATTGCCATGACGTACGTTGGCTGCAATAAAAACGTGGGATCCGCCGTTCGAACGAACGGCGGAGCCCACACTCACTTTTTATTCAGCCCTAGTCATCGCGCAAAGCCCCTTCGGCGGCACACGGTGCAATTGAGTCACCGTAGGCCGGGGCGGGAGGGGCCGTGTTTCCTCCTGAGCGACTCTGCTTGCAGCCGGAGCGAAAGGGGGAAATCTCG
>JAGZBF010000015.1:0-56465 GCA_018370025.1 Collinsella sp.
TCCACGAGACCTCGATGGACCTGCTGGGCAACAACCCCGAGTTCGACCTGTTTGATAAGAACTTCCCCATCATGTCCAACATCACCACGCGTCCGCCGCACTACATTGGCCCGGACGGCCGCCTGGACGACTGCCTGGTATCCAACGGCTGCAAGATCTACGGCACCGCTCGCCACTCGATCCTTTCGACCGATGTCATCATCGAGGAGCGCGCCGTGGTCGAGGACTCCGTGCTGCTGCCGGGTGCGCACGTTAAGAGCGGCGCGCACATCTGCCGCGCTATTTTGGGCGAGAACTCCACGGTCGAAGAGGGCGTGAAGCTCGGCTCTGTCGATACCACCAAGGATACGGCCGTCGTTGGAAATGACGTCGTTATCGGGAAGGGGGAATGATCCGATGATCAATCGCAAGGCCATCGGTTATATCACCGCTAACTACTCTTCATCCTACGGCAGCGTGCTGCTCAAGGACCGCCCCATCGCGTCCGTTCCGTTTTTGGGCCGCTACCGCCTGATCGACTTTCCGCTGTCCAACATGATGAATGCCGGCATTAAGACCGTCGGCGTCGTCATGCCGGGCAACTACCGCTCGCTGATCGACCACGTGGGCTCGGGCAAGGACTGGGGCCTGGACCGCAAGAAGGGCGGCCTGTTCATGGTGCCCGGCAACGCGTATGGCACCACCAAGGGCGGCATGCGCTTCCTGCTGCGCGACATCATCTCCAACAAGACGCTGTTCCAGCGTTCGGACAAGCCCTATGTTGTGATGATGGGCACCAACATCATCTTTAACATGGACCTCAACACCATCATCGACGCGCACGAGAACTCCGGCGCCCAGATGACTGTGGTGTACTGCAAGGCCACGCGCAACGTCGATGACGAGACCAAGCTCGAGATTAACGAGAACGGCCGCCTGACGGGCGTGAGCGCCGGCGTCGTGTACGGCGACAACGCCTCTATGGACTGCTGCATCGTCAACCGCGAGACGCTGCTCGAGATCATCGACCACTACCAGGCCGCCGACTATCTGGACCTGCTCGAGGCACTCCAGGGCGACTTTGGCAACATCGATGTGTGCAGCTACGAGTACAAGGGCGAGGTCGTGGGCGTGTTTAGCGAGAAGTCGCTGTACCGCCGCAGCATGGACCTGCTCGACCAGACCGTGGCCGACCAGCTCTTCGATCCCGAGCGCCCGATCCTGACCAAGGCTCACGACGTGCCGCCTTCGCGCTATGCGACCGGCAGCCACGCGTGCAACTCGATCATCTCGGCCGGCTGCATCATCAAGGGCACCGTGCGCAACTCGATCCTGTCGCGCGGCGTTGTGGTCGAGGAAGGCGCCTCGGTGACGAACTCGATCATCAACCAGAGCTGCGTCATCAAGAGCGGCGCCCGCGTTGAGAATGCAATCCTGGACAAGAACAACGTGGTTCCCACCAACACCGAGCTTCGCGGCACGCCCGAGAACATCCTGGTGCTGGGAAAGGCCCCGTTAACTTCTGATATCACCAACGCGAGCTAGCTTTGGCACCGCAACATCGCTCGTAACACGTAGAATAGCCGCCCGGTTTGCGCCAGGCGGCTATTCTCGAATTGCAACAGGGAGACAATATGGCTGATTCCAGCAAAAAGATGCAGATCGTGTTTGCCTCGGCCGAGTGCGCACCGTTTGTGAAGACCGGTGGCCTGGGCGACGTGGCGGGCTCGCTGCCCGCGGCGCTTGTGCGCGCCGGCGCCGAAGTAATCGTGATGGTGCCCAAGTACGCCACCATCAAGGACGAGTACAAGGCGCAGATGGAGCACTTCTCCGACTTTTACGTGAGCCTGGGCTGGCGCAATGAGTACTGCGGACTCGAGAAGCTCGAGCACGACGGCGTCACCTATATGTTCATCGACAACGAGCGCTACTTTGCGCGCGACTATCCGTACGGCTTCTTTGACGACGGCGAGCGCTTCGCGTTCTTCTCCAAGGCCATCACCGAGAGCCTACAGCACCTGCCGGCCGGCTTTGAATGCGACATCCTACACTGCAACGACTGGCAGACGGCACTGGCGCCCGTGTTCCTGCGCGAGTTCTACCAGGGCTTGCCGCTCTACGAGCGCGTCAAGACCGTGTTCTCGATCCACAATGTGGCGTTCCAGGGCCAGTTTAGCGACACCGTGATGGAGGACATCCTGGGTGTGGCGCATATTCCGGCGGCCGCCTCGCAGCTGCGTTGCGACGCCTGCAGCATCAACTACATGCTGGGCGCCCTGCGCTATGCCGACGCCATCACCACGGTGAGCCCTACCTATGCCAACGAGATCCAGACGCCCGAGTTTGGCGAGGGCCTGGACGGCGTTCTGCGCGAGCGTTCGTACGCGCTGCAGGGCATTTTGAATGGCATCGACGTCGCGGGCTTTGACCCGGCGACCGACAAGCGCATTGCCGCCAACTACACCGTCGAGGACCGTTCTGGCAAGGCCGTGTGCAAGGCCAAGCTGCAGGAAGAGCTGGGGCTCGAGGTTCGCGACGACCGTCCGCTTATGGTCATGGTCACGCGTCTGACGCGCCAGAAGGGCCTAGACCTGGTCATGTACGCGCTCGACCGCATTCTGGCCGGCGGCGTGCAGGTGGCGGTGCTGGGCACCGGCGACCGCGACTACGAGGACGGCCTGCGCTACTTCCAGGACAAGTACCCCGGCACCATGGCGGCGCGCATCGAGTTCGATCCGGCACTGTCGCAGCGCATGTATGCCGCCGCCGACATGTTCCTGATGCCTTCGAAGTTTGAGCCCTGCGGTCTGTCGCAGATCATCGCCATGCGCTACGGCACCCTGCCGATTGTTCGCGAAACCGGTGGTCTGAAGGACACCGTGCAGCCGTACAACGAGTTTACCGGCGAGGGCACGGGCTTCTCGTTTAGCAACTTTAACGGCGACGAGATGGGCGACGCGGTGTTCCGCGCGGCGCGCCTGTTCTGGGATAACCGTGACGCCTGGAACCAGCTGGTCACGCAGGCCATGAGCCAGGACTTTAGCTGGACGCGCTCGGCCGACAAGTATCTGGACCTGTACTTCTTTATGCATCCGGAGATTGAGAGGCCGGCGGCTGTTGTCGACGAGCCTGAGACTGTTGCTGAACCGGTGGCCGCAGAGGAGCCCAAGGCCGAGGAGAAGCCGGCTGTCGAGGCCGAGGTAAAGCCCGCAGCGAAGCCTGCCGCCAAGAAGACGACGGCCCGCAAGGCAACGGCTAAGAAGGCTACGGCCACGAAGGCCGCTGCGAGCAAGACCACCGCTGCCAAGACAACTACCGCCAAGGCAACGACCACGCGCAAGCGCACGACCGCCGCTGCCAAGAAGGTCGCCGAGGCCGAGGTCGCTCCCGAGGTAAAGGCCGAAACCGCCACCGCCGAGGCTAAGCCTGCGGCAAAGGCTCCGGCCAAGACCGCTGCCAAGAAGACGGCCGCGACCACCAAGAAGGCAACGGCAGCCAAGAAGACCACGGCAACGAAGTCGACGACCACGAAGGCTACTACGACGAAGGCCGCCGCGAAGACGACCCCGAAGGCAGTCGCAAAGCCGGCCGGCAAAGTCGAGGAGACGCCCTCCGAGTCCAAGGCCGAGGCAGCTGTCGAGGCAAAGCCGGCTGCCAAGACTACCACGCGCAAGCGCACTACCACGACGGCCAAAAAGGCCACGACCAAGGCTGCTGCTCCCAAGGCAGAGGCTAAGGCCGAGGACAAGCCCGCAGTAAAGGCCGAGCCGGCACCGAAGGCTGCTGAGGTCAAGACCGCTCCGAAGGCTACGGCAAAGACCGAGCCCGCCAAGGAGGCCCCGGTCTCCCCCGCCGCTAAGACTGAGGAAAAGGCTCCGACCAAGAAGACCTCCGTCCGTAAGGCAACGGCCACCCGCAAGCGCCACTAATCCGGACGATTCAAACTTAATCCTCAACGCAAAAGAGGGCGCCCCAACCAGGCGCCCTCTTCTTGGTTGAACTTCTCTAGTAAAAAGAAGCCCGGTTTACTACGACAAAATGGCTCCAGCTGACCACGACAAGTAATCTACGAAATTGGCAACGCCTCTACCTGCGGTTTTAATATCATCAAAATGACCGTGGTTGAGATCATCCAATTCATCGTAGTAAACCGAAGTACTTTTGGTTGGCTACAAATAGTATCGGTATAGACGTTTTTAAATATCGCGATAATTTGTGTGGTAAAACGATTTTCTAGGACAACCGTTCGCCGATGGTAAACGGATGTTGTTTATACAGCCTGTGTACAACAGATATACTTACATCTTGTGCGTAAAGCCCATGGCCAGCAGGCCATGATTCTATTGAACTGGACCGTACTATGAGATTGATACACAACAGCCGTCTGCCGCAGTTTCGCACTCCGTTTGGCGCTGTGACCACAGGAACAACCCTTTCGCTCTCCGTGATTCTGGAGGATGCCGATCCCGCGCAGGCAACGCTTACGCTGCGCACCTGGGTCGATGATATCGGTGAGTCTCGATATCCCATGACGCACGAGGGCGACGGCATCTTTAGCGTAGAGCTTGAGTGCACCAAGCCCTGTCTTATCTGGTACAGCTTTATCTGCAATATCGAGGGCCAGCCCGAGGTTCGCCTGGGCGCACCGCAGGGCCGCACCGGCGGCGAAGGCGTAACCTACGACTACGCCGAGGTGCCGTCATTCCAGGTCACTGTCTACAAACACCGTGAGGTTCGTCCCGAGTGGTACGAGCGCGGTATGGTCTACCAGATCTTCCCCGATCGCTATGCCCGCGACGAGCACTGGCGCGAGCGCACGCTGGCCGAGGTCGAAAAACCGCGTAAGGGCATTCAGCGCCGCATGGTCGAGGACTGGAACGAGCCGCCTGTGTACGAGCGCGCCGAGGACGGCTCCATAAAGACTTGGGACTTTTACGGCGGATCGCTCAAGGGCATTCAGGAAGACCTGCCTCGCATCGCCGAGCTGGGCTTTACAGCCATCTACCTCAACCCCATTTTTGAAGCCGCGAGCAACCACCGCTACGACACCGCCGATTACACCAAGATCGATCCGATTCTGGGCACCGAGCAGGACTTTACCGAGTTGTGCGAGGCGGCCGAGAAGCTCGGCATTTCCATCATCCTGGACGGTGTCTTCAACCATACGGGCGACGACTCGATCTATTTTAACCGCTACGGCAACTACCCCGGCGTGGGCGCGTGGCAGAGCGAGGATTCGCCGTGGCGCGATGCGTTTTATTTCCACGAGGACGGCTCGTACGACTGTTGGTGGGGCGTGGGCAATATGCCCGCCATCAATGAGAGTTCCGAACTGGTACGCGAGCGGCTCCTGGGCAAGGACGGCGTCATTCGTAAATGGCTGCGCGCCGGCGCTCACGGCTGGCGCCTGGATGTGGCCGACGAGCTTTCCGATGATTTCCTAGCCGAGATCAAAAAGGCCGTACTCGCCGAGAAGCCCGACGCGCTGCTGCTCGGCGAAGTCTGGGAAGACGCCTCCAACAAGATCAGCTACGGCCATCTGCGTCGCTATCTGCAAGGCTTCGAGCTCGACTCGGCCATGGATTACCCCTTCCGCGACATGGTCATCGGCTTTTTGATGGGCTACAAAAACGCCTACCAAGCTGCCGAGGATATTGAGACCCTACGCGAGAATTATCCGCGCGAGGCCCTATCCTGCGCGCTCAACCTGCTGTCGAGCCACGACCGCCCACGTATCATCTCGGTGCTCGGCGGCGGCCCCGACGAGTCGCAACTACCTGAGAGCGAGCGCAGCAAGTGGCGCCTGGACGAGAACTCCATGGGCCTGGCCAAGAGTCGTTTTTGGCTCGCGACGCTCATGCAGATGACGTTCCCGGGCGTTCCCTCAATCTATTACGGTGACGAGTACGGCTTGGAGGGTCTCACCGATCCGGGTAATCGCCGCACCATGCCGACCAAGGAAGACCTGCACGACTTCGATACGTTCGCGATCGTCAAGAACGCATCTGCTGTGCGCCGCGCGCTGCCGTTTATGATCGACGGTGAAATCAAGGCCTTCGCGCTCAATGACGAAGTACTCGCCTATACGCGCGCCGGTAAAGACGGCGAGTCCGCGACGGTTATCATCAACCGTAGCCTGCGCAATTCACACCGCGTGACGATTCCAGCGCTCGGCGAATGTGCGAGCGATGTGATCAGCGGTCACGAGTGCGAGATCCACAGCGGTACGGTCACGCTCGATCTGTATCCGCTGGGCTCGTCGATCATCTATCACCATGCCGAGCAGCGCCTGCAGGAGCCGCTCGATCACGGTGCGGGTGTTGTGTGCCATATCACATCGGTGCCGACCGACGACGGCAAGCCCGGTACGATCGGCGCGCCCACGCGTCGCTTTATCGACCATCTGGCCGCCATGGGCATGCGCTACTGGCAGGTTCTCCCCGTCAACCCCACGGACTTCTTCCGCTCCCCTTACGCCGGCCCTTCGGCCTTTGCAGGCAATATCGACCTGCTACCCGAGAGTCACGAGGAGCTGGCCGCCGACTTTGAGACTTGGAAGGCCAGCGGCGGCGAAGATGCCGATCCGTTGTACACAGCGTTTAAACATCGCAATGCCGATTGGCTCGAGAAATACTGCGTCTATATGGCCGTCAAAAAGTACTTTGAAGGCGAGTCGCGCCACGATTGGCCGGCAGATGTCGCGCGCTACAACGAGCATCTGATCGACGACAAGCGCTTCCATAACGAGGCCGAGCTGCAGGCGTACATGCAGTACCGCTTTGACCTGGCTTGGTGCGAGCTCATGAACTATGCGCACAAGAAGGGCATCGAGGTCATCGGCGATATCCCGATGTATGTTTCGGACGATTCGGCAGACGCGTGGAGCGAACCCGAGAACTTCTGGCTGTCCGATACCGGCAAGGCGATTGAGATTTCCGGTGCACCGCCCGACAACTTTGCACCCGAGGGCCAGGTGTGGGGCAACCCGACGTTCCGCTGGGACCACATGAAGCAGAACGGCTATAGCTGGTGGATGGATCGCCTACGTCGTGCCTTTTCGCTCTACGACCGCGTGCGCCTGGATCACTTCCTGGGCTTCCACAGCTACTTTAGTATCCCTGCGGGCAAGGCTTGCGCCGACGGCCGTTGGCTGGCGGGCCCGGGTAAGGACCTGTTCCAGACCGCTTATGACGAGCTGGGTCCGCTCAACTTTATCGCCGAGGACCTGGGCTATTTGACGCCCGGTGTTCGCGCCATGGCTTCGACCTGCGGCTTCCCCGGCATGGACGTGCTGGAGTTTAGCAACTACGACGTTCGCTGCGGTGTGCATCCCACGCCCGGCAAGATTCTGTACACGTCGACGCACGACACCTCGACGCTCGCCGGCTGGTGTACGCGTTCCTTTGCCGGCGGCGACGAGCCGAGCGGTGTTGAGTTTGCGGCCAAGCTGATGAGCGACGCGCTGGCAAGCGACGCTCCCCTGGTGATGATGCCGCTGCAGGATATCCTGGGGCTTGGCGACGGCGCCCGCATGAACGTTCCGGGCGTGGCCACGGGCAACTGGACCTGGCAGGCTGACGAGGCGGACATTGCAGCCGCCGAGAACAAAACCGCACAGCTCCTGCGCAACAACCATAGATTCTGGGGCGAAGCGTGATAAAACCCCCGATATAGGGTACAGTTACAAACGTTTGAATTTTTGCGGGCAGAGTAATCTGCCCGCTTTGTGCTGAAAAGGAAGTATTATGGCGCGCTACGATTACAAGTGCTCGAGCTGCGGCAACGTGTTTGAGGTTGAGCATCCCATGTCCGAGACTCCCGAGGTCGTGTGCCCTAGCTGCGGTGCCCCGGCAGCCAAGACGTTCTCGGCCAGCGGCATTAAATTTGAGGGTAGCGGTTTCTACAACACCGACCAGCGAAGCGGCGGCTCCAGCACCAACGCCACCAGCGGCTGCTGCGCCAATTGCCCGCATAACCACTAGAAACCAAATAGCCCCGCGACCGGCACCGATCGCGGGGCTATTTCTTTGAGCTATGAGTAGCTAATAATCTACCCAGGTTTCCTTATGAGTTTCGGTGAAATAAGGACTGTTTGGCGGGCAGAAGCCGCTATTCAATCCCTATTTCACCGCAACTTAGTCGTTACTTGCGGACCAGCCTGGAGCAGAAGTGGCCGTCGTAGGAGTCGGCGTTTACCGGCACGCTTTGGAAAAGTCCTCGGTCGTTCTGGCGTACGGAAACGAGCTTCTTGGCCTGATCGAACTCGGGGAGTTGCAGAATCTGCGCCTCGGAGAGCGGTCGCGCAGAAGCCTCCTTAAGCATCGTCAGCTGAAGCTTGGGTAACTCGGCCGTCACATCATTCTCGGTCAGGCGCCACGGGATCTCGGGATGACGACGCATGGTTCCGGTGCCCGAGCACGGCGCATCGATAAACACGGTATCGAACTTGACCCGCTCACCGCGCATGGCATCAAACGATGTGAGTACCTCATCGAGCTCGCAGGCATCACCCGAAACCGTACGAACGCCCTGAATACCGGCCTTATGCAGGCGAGCGAGATTCAGATCGCACTTGCGATCATGCAGATCGAGCGCCGTATGCTGACGCTCATATTCCGCACGCTTTGCCTGGCACATCATCACATAGGTCTTGGTACCGCGACCGGCACCAATCTCAAGGCAGCTTCCAGGGCGCGTGGCAGCTGTGGCGATAAGCTGCGCATTGAGATCAGACGCCACCGCGGCAGCATGCTCAAACACACCAGAAGCAACGGTAACCTGGGCATCAACCGGGGCATGGCAGCCCGGGAAGACAGGCGCGACGAGCTGCGAGATATACGGATCAGGTTTGGTTGCAAAGGCGTTCTCATGCAGGGCCAGCGGCGCGGGGGCCAGATTGCCGGCAAAGTTAAGCGCACCCTCAGGCGTGTCAAACGACGCCATAATACGAGCGCACAGCCATCGCGGCAGCCCCATCAGGCGCGACAGACGGACCAAGCGTCGCTCAGACTCATCCACATCGGATGCAGTAGCAAAGTCCTCAACATTGTCCGCAACCTTATGCAGTACAGCATTGGCCAAGCCAGCGGCGGACTTAGCACCGCAGCGAACCAGCTCAACACCCTGACTTACGGCAACGCGGCCAGGCGTATGCAGATAGAGCATCTCGAAGGCCGAGATACGAAGCGCCATGCGAACACGCGGCGCAACCTTTTTAGGCTTATCGAGAAACTGATCGAGCAGCTCATCCAAAATGCCCTGCGTGGCGGCAACACCGAGCGCCAAACGAGCGGCAAAAGCAGAATCGCGCTGGTCAATAGCCTTGGCCGATGCGCGAGAGGACAGCACGTCACGCGCATACATGCCGCGGCGATCGGCCTCCATTAGCACATCGAGCGCAAGCTTGCGCGCGGGAGACAGCTTGCTCATGACAAAACACCCCAGATAAGATCGGCACCCTGCAGGCCAGCAGCCCAAGCAGAAGCGGCCATAGCACGTTTGCCATCGGGCTTAACCTCGAGCAACTCAACCGAGCCATCGGAAAGGCCCAGGTAAACACGCTTGGCCTTAACGAGAACCTGACCCTCGCCAAGCGACACATCGGCCGGCGCAGCATCGAGCACGCGCACGGTCTTGCCGGCAATCACGCAACGAGCAGGCGCGGTATCGGACGAGGCCAGCACATGACGCACGCAATCAAGCGCCGCCATTTGCGGATCCAGACGTATCTCCTGCTTAGAAATCTTGGCAGCATGGGTAACGAGCGCCTCATCCTGTTCAGTCCAAACAGCCGAGCCATCGGCAAGAGAAGGAAGCGTACTGGCAAGCAGCTTGCCGCCAAGCTCACCAAGCTCCATGGTCAGCGCCTCAGCATGCTTACCGACAACCGAGGTCGAGGCCTGCGCGCAATAAGCGCCGGTATCCACGCCATGTCCAATACGCATAATGGAAACGCCAGCAATCTCATCACCAGCAAGAATGGCACGCTGAATAGGAGCAGCCCCACGCCAACGGGGCAGCAAGGACGCATGAACATTTACAATGCCGAGCGGTGCCATATGCAGCACCTCATCGGGCAAAATGCAGCCATAAGCAGCCACACAGAAAATGTCAGCCTGGGCAGCTTGAAGCGTCTCAACAACCTCAGGCGTCATACGATTAGCCTCAATAACCGGCAACCCAAGCTCAAGCGCCTTGGCCTTAATAGGAGACGGCTCCAGCTTCTTACCACGCCCACGAACAGCATCGGGACGAGTAACAACAAGCGCAATCTCGTTCCCAGCCTCAACAAGCGAAACCAGCGAAGGCACAGCAAAATCAGGCGTACCCATAAACACAATACGCATAAAGGACGTCTCCCCTCAACCAAAGCCGAGACGGCTACAAAGAACAGCGGAAAGCCAAGTACCCGGCCCATCCGCAAGAACAATTCAACAAGAACAAATATACCCAAAACCAAAGAAAGAGCCGCATATAAGCAGCCCTCCCAACAAAGCACCTATCAGCGAAGACGCCCTTCCCTGGCCCGACGGCACCCGGGCGAGACAAGCAGCGTCAACGTAGTCCCCGGGGTGCCCGCCTATATCGTCCCGCGCGCAGTTTCGCAGCGCAGCGAGAATGTTTGAGCACGGGATGATATAGGCGGGCGCCCCGGGGACGGACAAACCTACTCCGTCTCGCCCGGTCGAGCGCCGCGGGCCAGGGCGTCCTGGTACTCCTTGACGGCCTTGAGCCTCTGCATGGGCTTAAGGCGCTCGAACATGGTGTTGCCGTGCAGATGATCGATCTCGTGCTGCAGGCACACGCAGAACAAATCGCCCGTGGCCTCATAGCGAATCAGGTTGGCGTCCAAGTCGTACGCCTCGACCACGACATGGTCGGGACGCTCGATCTCGCAGCTAATGCCGGGGATGGACAGGCAGCCCTCGCTAAACGGCACCAGATGGTCGCTCTGCTCAACAATGACGGGGTTAATGAGCACGTAGGGGTCATAGTCGTTCTTGTCGTTGTAGTCGCAGTCGATGGTGACGAGCTGAATGAGCTCGCCGATCTGCGGGGCAGCCAGGCCGCAACCGCCGTTCTCGAACATCATCTTCTTCATCTTCTCGGCAAGCGCCTCGATCGCCGGGGTGATCTCCTCGATGACGGCGCACTCCTGGCGCAGACGAGGGTCGGGCGACAGTACGATTCCGTTGGCTTCCATGGCCATCCTTTCGAGTTGTTACATCAAATCATAGGCGTCGACGTCAACGCTCACGCTCACGCCACGCACGGAGCCCACCTCTTTGAGGCAGGCGTCAATATCATAAGAGACATGGTACCCCACGGGCGACTTCACAAGCAGATGGAAGCGGTAACGGTCCTTGGCTCTCTCGATTACACACGAAGCCGGGCCCAGCACCTGCGGCACCGCGCTGCACGCCCGCAAAAAGTCGGGCGCGGCGGCATGCCAGCGGCGCTTAAGAAGCTTTGCAATGCGCCCGATGTAGTCCTGCGCGTCGTCTCGGTTCGCCGACCACACCAAGATGTTGACCAAGCGAACAAACGGCGGGTACAGCGCGTCGCGGCGCTGGTCTAGGTCGTAGTCGGTAAAGATCGAACGGTCGTGCTCAGCGACGGCGCGAATGACCGGATCATCGGGCAGGTAGGTCTGGATGATGACCTCGCCGGGGCGATCACCACGACCGGCACGGCCGGCGACTTGCTCCAGCAGATCGTAGGCGCGCTCCCCTGCGCGGAAGTCCGGCAGCTTGAGGGCAAAGTCGGCATTGACCACGCCCACGAGCGTGACCTCGGGAAAGTCGAGGCCCTTGGCGATCATCTGGGTGCCCAGCAGCACCGCACAATCGGCGGCATCGAACTGCTCGAGCAGCTTTTTGTGCGCATCCTTGCCGCGCGTGGAATCGGCATCCATGCGAATAATGGCGACGTCCTCGGGAAGCATCTGGTGCAGTGCGTCCTCGATCTGCTGAGTGCCCATACCCATTTTTGCCAGGTAGCGACTGCCACATTTGGGGCAACGGCTCGTGGGCGCGGGATACGGCTGCACGCGCCAGGACGAACCGCAGGTGTGACACTGCAGCGTGTGCGTGCGCTCGTGGTACGTGAGCGCGGTGGAGCAGTGGTTGCACGTGGGGACACATCCGCACTCGCGGCACATCAGGAAGGGCGCAAAGCCACGCCGGTTGTGCAGCAACACGGCCTTTTCGCGGCGCTCGACCACACGCTCCAGGCCTTCCATCAGAGGTTTAGAGAACATGGAGCGGCTACCGTGCGCGAACTCGCGGCGCAGGTCGGCAATGCGAACCGTAGGCAACACGGCGTGTCCCGGGCGCTCGGGCATCTCAACGCGCGTCCATGTGGCACCGTTATACGTGCCACGGCGGCAACGATCGAGGGCCTCGGCAGAAGGCGTGGCAGAGCCCAACACGAGCGGGCAGCGGTAGCGGCGCGCCATCTCGGCCGCTACCTCGCGCGCGTGGTAGCGCGGACTGGAGCCCTGCTTGTAGCTGGTCTCGTGCTCCTCGTCGATAATGATGAGACCCAAGTCGCTGAGCGGGCAAAAGAGCGCCGAGCGGGCGCCGACGACCACGCGGGCCGCACCACTGGCGACCATATCCCACTGGTCCAGGCGCTCGCCGGCCGAAAGGCGCGAATGGAACACGGCGACCGTCTCGCCAAAGCGCGAGCGGAAACGGCCGACGGTCTGGGCCGTCAGCGAGATCTCGGGCACGAGCACGCAGGCCGAACGGCCGGCGGCCAGCACGCGCTCGATAGCTGAGAGGTAGACCTCAGTTTTGCCGGAGCCCGTAACACCGTCCACGAGCACCACGTCGCCGTGCGCATCCAGGCGAGCGCGCTCAATCTGCGCGAGCGCCCGCTGCTGGCCGTTGGTAAGTGCGACCGGCGCCTTGCCGCTTGCCGAGGACAGCGTGGTCTGCTCACTGCAGCCACGCCAGGCGCGGCGCTCCTCCACCACCACGACGCCGCGTTTTTCGAGCGCCTTGATGGTCGCCGACATGCTGTTATAGAGAAGGTTGAGGTCGCGCGTCGTGACCGGTCCGCACTGGAGCGCCTCGATGAGCTGACGCTGGCGAACGGCGGTCTTGGGCGGCGTATAGTCAAATCCCTCGGGCGTGAGCATGACCCAGCGGTTTTGGATAGGCTTGACGGCGGGACGTTCAACCGTCCACACGCCATCGTCGCCCTTGACCACACGCGGGCTTCCACCCGGTGGCAAGAACAGGCGCAGGCACTCGGAAAGTGTCGCGACATACTCGCGGCTCATCCAGCACGCGATACGGGCAGCCTCGGCGGTAAAGAGCGGCTTGCTGAGGATAGCTTCGACGGGCTTAATGCGCGAAGGGCAGATGGCGTTGTTGCCCCGTAGGTCGCCCAGCTCAGGCGCAATGTCGACGATATAGCCCGCGGCCGCACGGTTGCCAAAATGAACTAGGACAGTGGAACCGATCTGCGCCTCGTTAGCAAGGGACCGGGGGATGCCGTAGGCGAATGGCTCGGACAGCGCACGCGTCGGGATGTCGAGGACTACGCTCGCATAGGCGACGACGGGTTCGAGTACGGGCTCGGGCTGCGCCGGGACGGCGGCAGGAGCCGCGGACTTCGGAGCTTCCTCCGGTTCCGGCGAACCAAACAGCGAAAGTTGCTCGGCCATGACCCCAGCACCTCCTATCCCATACGTCTACAGAAACAAGAGCCCCGCTCGGGTGAACGGGGCTCGGATACAAACGTTTGCGCAGCGATTACAGTGCCATCGTGCGGGCGCGGTCGATGCGCGCCAGGCAGTCGTCGCGACCGACGAGCGCCATGGTCTCGCCCAGCGGGGGGCTCACCATGTTGCCGCAGACGGCGACGCGCACGGCCTGGAACACCACGCGCTTCTTAAGGTCCATCTGCTCGGGAAGCGGCTCAAGCGCGGCGTCGATGTTGGCAGCCGTCCACTCGTCCACGCCCTCGAGCGCGGCCTTGGCGGCGTCCAGAATGGCACCCATGCCCTCCTTGGCCAGGCCCTTGTTGACGGATTTCTCGTCATACTCGAGCGTCTCGGCCGTAGCGAAGATGGGAGCGGCGACGGTCACGGCGTCGGCCGGCATCTTGGTGCGCGGCTTGACGATGGCGGCAAGCGCGTCGATCCAGTCCTCGCCGTACTCGACATTACCTTCGATGAGACCCGCCTCGTGCAGCTCGGGGACCATGATCTCGTCGGCAAACTGAGCATCGGACATGCCGTTGATGTACTCGGCGTTGACCCAGTCGAGCTTCTTGGGGTCAAAGGTCGCAGGATTCTTGGAGATGCGGTCAAGCGAGAACTTGCTGGCCAGGACATCGCGCGGGATGATCGTGGTCTCGCCGTCGAGCGACCAGCCGAGCAGCGCCAGGTAGTTGACGAAGGCGTCGGACAGGTAGCCGGCGTCGCGGTACTCCTCCACCGAGGTGGCGCCGTGGCGCTTGGAGAGCTTCTTGCCGTCGGCACCCAAGATCATGGAGATGTGGGCGAACGTAGGCACGGGCGCGCCGAGGGCCTCGTAGACCATGACCTGACGCGGGGTGTTGGACAGGTGGTCGTCGCCGCGGATGACATGGGTAATCTTCATCATGGCGTCGTCGACGACGGTCGCGAAGTTGTACGTGGGCGTGCCATCGGAGCGGAAGATGACAAAGTCGTCGAGCTCCTTGGCGTCGAAGGTCACCTCGCCGTGGACAGCGTCGTGGATGACGACGTCGCCGCGGTCCTCGGGCACCTTGATACGCAGGACGTAGGACTCGCCGGCCTCGATGCGGCGGCGGGCCTCCTCGGGATCAAGATCGCGGCAACGGCGCTGATAGCCCTGGAAGGGGTCCTTGCGCTCCTGCGCGGCCTTGCGGTCGGCGTCGAGCTGCTCCTTGGTGCAGAAGCAGGGATAGGCCTTGCCCTCGTCCCAAAGCTTCTGGGCGGCCTGCTTGTACAGGTCCAGGCGCTCGGTCTGGGCGTAGGGGCCAAAGTCGCCGCCCACCTCGGGACCCTCGTCCCAGTCCAGGCCCAGCCAACGCATGGCGCGCAGGATGATCTGCGTGTTCTCGTCGGTGGAGCGGGTGGGGTCGGTGTCGTCGATGCGCAGGATGAACGTGCCGCCGTTTGCGCGGGCGAAAGCCCAGTTATAGATAGCGGTGCGGGCGCCGCCGATGTGCAGCTTGCCCGTCGGTGAGGGTGCAAAGCGGACGCGAACGTCTGATGCCATGGAAATCTCCTCGATTGCAGGATGGATGTCTAACCGCATCAGTATAAAGCATCAAAGCAACCTCCGCACAAAGGGCACCGACCCAGTCATTGGGTAGCTAATTTTGGGACGGGGCTTTTTTAGCTACCCTATATCGAGATTGGTCTTAGGCTCCGAAGACTCCGGATTGGGTAGCTAAAAAAGCCCCGTCCCAAATTAGCTAACCAATGGCTCGGTGCGGAAAGGGTGTGAATGTTTGATTTACGCGCTATGATGTGCCCTTGCATAGAGAGCCCGGCGGAATGGTAACGGTCGCTGGGACACGTTTTTGAAAGGACAATCATGTCAGAAGAACTTCGTTCCATCCCGCCCCAACACGGGTCTTTTGTTTTTACGTCGGAGTCGGTGACCGAAGGTCATCCCGATAAGATCGCCGACCAGATCAGCGACGCCGTCCTCGACGCAATCCTCGCCAAAGAAATAGAGCTGCAGGAGCAGGGCTACATCGCCCCCAACGGCGTGCCCGCCAACGTGGAGAACGTCCGCTGCGCCTGCGAGACCCTCGTGACCACCGGCACCGTCATCGTCGCCGGCGAGATTCGCACCCAGGCCTACGTCGACGTACAGGAAATCGCCCGCGGCGTTATCCGCCGCATTGGCTACAACCGCGCCAAGTTCGGTTTTGACTGCGACACCTGCGGCGTTATGAGCCTCATCCACGAGCAGTCGCCCGATATCGCCCAGGGCGTCGACGAGTCCTTCGAGACCCAGACCGGCGCGACCACCGACCCGATCGACCTGATCGGTGCCGGCGACCAGGGCATGATGTTCGGTTATGCCTCCAACGAGACCAAGACCCTCATGCCCATGCCGCACTACCTGGCAAGCCGCCTGGCCGAGCGCCTGGCCGCCGTGCGTCACGACGGTACCCTCGCCTATCTGCGTCCCGACGGCAAGACCCAGGTCACCGTGCGCTACGAAGATGGTAAGCCCGTCGAGGTCACGACCATCGTCATCTCCACGCAGCACGCCGCCGAGATCGAGGACATGGGCAAGATCAAGGCCGACCTCATCGAGCACGTCATCACCCCGGTCATGGCCGCTGAGAACATGCCGTGGGACAACGCGGACATCTACGTGAACCCCACCGGTCGCTTTGTCGTGGGCGGCCCCATGGGCGACACGGGCCTCACCGGCCGCAAGATCATCGTCGATACCTACGGCGGCTACGGCCGTCACGGCGGCGGCGCCTTTAGCGGCAAGGACTGCACCAAGGTTGACCGCTCCGCCGCGTATGCCGCGCGTTGGGTCGCCAAGAACGTGGTCGCCGCCGGTCTGGCCGACCGCTGCGAAGTCGAGCTTGCCTACGCCATCGGCGTTTCCAAGCCCCTCTCAATCATGGTCGACACCTTCGGTACCGCACATATTGCCGAGGACAAGATTGTCGAAGCCGTGGAGAAGACCTTCGACCTGCGCCCGGGCGCCATCATCCGCGACCTGGACCTGCGCCGCCCCATCTACGAGAAGACGGCAGCCTACGGTCACTTTGGCCGCGAAGACCCCGACTTCACCTGGGAGAAAACCGACCGAGTCGAACAACTCAAAGCAGCCTGCGGCCTGTAATTGGGAACCGCTAAGGTCATAACAACATATGCACTTTCAAAAGAAGTACCGGTCCCAAACGGTACTTCTTTTTTATTTAAAGGTGGTGAAGATGAGCCTACCTGGGACATGGAATAAATCACAGGCCGATAAATTTTGCAGCAGAGCGACTCCAACCATGTATCCTAAGTTCCGAGGGCTTTAGTATTTGGTCGATCGCGAGTTCCGCACGAGCCGGAGGCCACTTAATGTGGCCTCCGTGCGAGCAGGACTGTCCGAGCAGGCGACCAAATACTAAAGCCCTCGGAACGGCGGGACAGAGTATGCCCCGCCCCTCGGGACGACGGGATAGATAAGGAGCACCCATGGCAGGCAAGCCGCAAACACTAGCTACGACCTCGGCATTCGAGATCTTGGGCCCCGTCATGGTCGGCCCCAGCTCATCGCACACCGCCGGCGCCCTGCGCTGCGCCCAAGTTGCCGCCAGCCTGCTGGAAGGCCGCATCACCAAAGTCACCTTTGGCCTGTGGAACTCCTTCGCCCACACCTACCGCGGCCACGGCACCGATCGTGCGCTCGTCGCGGGCATCCTGGGCCTCGACACCGATGACGAGAACATCAAGCAGGCCTTCGACCTCGCACGCGAGCAGGGCCTCGAATATCATTTTGACATCAAGGGCGACGACGCGTCCATCCATCCCAACACCGTCGACATCGACATGGTCGATGACACGGGCGCCACGGCACAGGTCCGCGGCGAGAGCCTGGGCGGCGGCAAGATGCGCATCAGCCGCATTAACGGCGTCGGCGTCGACATCTCGGGCATGTATTCCACGCTCTTCGCGGCACACAAGGACGTCCCCGGTGTACTCGCCGCGCTCACCAACCTGCTCGCCTACGCCAACGTAAACATCGCCTTCTGCCGCACCTACCGCACCGAGGTGGGCGGTCAGGCCTACTCCGTCTTTGAGACCGACGGCGCGCCCGACGACACCGTCGTCCCCATGCTGCGCAAGCTCGACAATGTCGATTACGCAACGTTTATCGAGCTCCCCGGTTCTGCCTCGTCGCTCTCCCCCGGCGTCTCGGCCAAGGAAATCTTCGACGACGGCGAGCAGCTGCTCGATGCGTGCGAGGAACTGGGGCTCAGCATTGGCGCCGTCATGGCCGTTCGCGAGGCGCGTCTGACCGGCGAGGCCCACGCCGTCGCTGCTATGCGCCGCGTGCTCGACGTCATGCGCGAGGAGACCACGGCCCCCATCGCCAATCCGCAACGCTCGCTCGGCGGGCTTATCGGCGGCGAGGCCAAGCTTGTCGAAGCCACCGGCCGCAACGATTTGAGTGCAAGCCTGATGGGCCCCGTTCAGACCGACGCCGTGGCCCGCGCGATGGCCGTGCTTGAGCGCTCCGCCACGATGGGAGTGATCGTCGCCGCCCCCACGGCAGGCTCCGCGGGTGTCGTGCCCGGCTGCGTGTTGGCGCTCGCCGATCGCCTGCAGCTCGACGACGAGCAAGTCATGGACGCGCTCTACTGCGCAGCCGCCATCGGCCTCAACCTCACCACAAGCGCCTGCGTTGCCGGCGCCGAGGGCGGCTGCCAAGCCGAGGTGGGAAGCGCCGCTGCCATGGCAGCCGCCGCGCTGGTGCAGATGCTCGGCGGCACGCCCGAGCAGGCGCTCGACGCCAGTTCCATCGCGCTGAGTAACCTGCTGGGCCTCGTTTGTGACCCCGTCGGTGGCCTCGTGGAGGTGCCCTGCCAAAACCGCAACGCCATTGGCGTGGCAGCGGCCTTTAGCTCGGCACAACTCGCCCTCGCAGGCATTAAGAGCTTGGTGCCGTTTGACCAGATGGCACATGTCATGCTTTCGGTGGGCCACGCGTTGCCGGCCACGCTGCGCGAGACGGCAAAGGGCGGCATCGCGCAGGCTCCGGCCGCACTTTCGGCCTGTGCAAAATGCGGTGTGTGCGGATAGCGGCAAAGAACGACTCAAAGGTGGGACAAATGTCCCACCTCTTTTGAATGCCACCGTTTCCGTACCACAAACAGCAGGGCAATCGCTATAATGCAAGCCCAGTAAAAACACGATGAACCGCAAGGCGAAAATCGAAGGATATGCATACGATGTCGCAAAACGATCGAACTCAACTGATTCCCGATCCGCAGCAGCCGAGCAGGCACGCCGGCGGCGTTCAGTCGCCGCGCCCTATCGCGCCGAGCCACAGCCACGGTCAGCAGCGTGGTGCGGCAAACGCTTCTCAACGCCCGAACCAACAGCGACAGCAGCGTCAACAACGTCAGCAGCGCCAGGCAAACGGCAATGCGCCCAAGCAGCCCCACACGCACGCTCGAGGCGATCGTGGCCCCGCGCGCAAGTCCGCCGGCAACAATAAGTCGGGCAAAAAGACGACGCTCTTTGTCGTCCTGGGTCTTATCGTCATTGTATATATCGTAGGCATCGTAGCGTTTTCGCAGCTAGCCTACCCCAACACCACCATTGCCGGCGTCGACGTCTCGTTCTCCAACGCTTCGTCCGCCGCCACCAAGGTCAACTCGGCATGGAAGCACTATAAGCTCGCCGTGACAGGCGATGACTTTAGCTGGACCTATCAGCCCGAGTCCGATGAACCCATCGTCGATGGCGAAGCTGCCGCAAAAGAGATCATCAACCACAACGAAGCCTTTATTTGGCCGGTCCGCCTTGTGGAATCCTTAAGCGGCAAGACCAAAACAACCGCTACCTCCAACGAAGTCGATCTTGATCAAGACGTCGACCTGTCCATGCTCTCCGACACCTTTGACCAAAAGAAGTTTGAGAAGGATCTGGGCGCCGCCATCAACGAGTTTAACGAGGGCCGTTCGGGCACGTTCGAGGCCAATAGCTCCTATGACGAGCAGGCCGGCAAGTTTACCGTCGAGAAGGCGCGCTCCAACGAAAAACTCAACCGCGAGCATGTCATTAAGTATGCCGAGCTCGAGCTTGCCTCGCTGGCCGAGTCCGTAGATCTTTCCAAGCTCGGCAACGATGCCTATGAGCCACTCAATGGAACGCTGACCGATGATCAGATTCAGGCCGCATGCGATGCCGCCAACAACTTCCTGGGCGTCAACGTGACCCTCAAGCTCAACGGCGAGGATGCCGGCAAAGTTGATGGCAGCTCCGTATTGCAGTGGATCAGCTTTGCCGATCCGGCCAACCCCACGCTCGATACTTCGCAGATCAGTAGCTGGGCAGCCGAGCTCGCCAACGGCTTTAATACCGTGGGCTCCACTCGCTGGTGGACGCGCGCCGATGGCAAGCAGTGCGCCGTCGAAGGCGGCGACTTTGGTTGGTCCATCGACAGCAGCTCGCTCGCCAAGCAGGTCGAGGACGCCATTAGCAACAAGCAGACCGGCGAAATCGAGATCAAGTACTCCCAGAAGGCCGACACCTTTACCGCAAAGGGAGAGCCCGACTGGAAGGCATACATCGACGTCGACCTGTTCGAGCAGCACGCGCGCTACTATGACGAGAACGGTAATATCGTTTGGGAGGCCAACTTTATTTCCGGCAAACCGGGCGAAGACGCCACCCCCGAAGGCGTGTGGCAGATCAACAGCAACGACGGCGGCAGTACCCTGATCGGAGCCAAGGACCCCGAGACCGGTAAGCCCAAATACGAAAGCCCGGTGAGCTACTGGATGCCGTTCGAGGGCAATATGATCGGCTTCCACGATGCCACCTGGCAAAACGACAAGAGCTTCGATAATGCCGAGTCGTACAAGTGGTGCGGCAGCCACGGTTGCATCAACCTGCGCCTGGCAGACGCCAAGGCACTTCACGACTGCATCAAAGTCGGCCTGTGCGTGGTTGTCCACTCGTAGTGCAACGCGCGCATTCCTACAACGTGGAACCGCTGCGACCAATCTAACAGTTCCGAAAGAAACCGTCCTATGCGCCCGCCCCAACCGGTGGGCGCATATAATTATCGAGGTTCTTTCTATAAAGGAGACGCTATGCCGAATGTCCCCACCATCACCCCGGGCGCGGATGATACCGAGCGCACGCCCGAAGATGCCACCGAAACGATTCCTCTGATTGCAAACGCGCACACCGACAAGCAGAGCGGACGCACGAACGATACGGTCGAGATTTCCGATGAAGAGGCATATGCCAAGCTCAAGGCAAAACGCGCCGAACGTCGACGCAAAAAGCTGATTCGACGCGGTATTGCCGCCGGCGTCGTAGGTGCCATCGCGCTCATTGCCATTGTCGCTACCCTGGTTCTCAATGCGCAGCCACAGGGAGCTAGCGGGCCTGTGACCGACATGGTGACCGAGGGCACGTTTACCACAACGGTCGAGGCGAAAGGCCAGCTCAAACCCATTTCGTCCTCAGTGGTCTCCCCTTCTGTCGACGGCACGGTCGATTCGATCAACGTGCAGGCAGGCCAATCCGTCAGCGAGGGCGACGTGCTTATGACCATTAAAAACGACGAGCTCGATCGCAACGTTGCCGAGGCGCAGCGTGCAGTTGCAGCCGCCCAGGAAGACCTCACCAACGCGCAGAAAGCCGCCGCTGTCGCGCAGGCCACCCCAACGACGGACGTCGATGGAGCTTCCGCAGCGGCTGGCGTCTCTGACGCATCAGCGGACACGAACGCCGTATCGGCCGCGCAGCGCAGCCTCGCTTCAGCCCAGGCAAACCTAGACCAGGCGAACGCCAAGGCCGCCAGTCGCACGGTCACGGCCCCGAGCTCGGGTAGCATCGTGGAGCTTAACGCCAAGGTGGGCGCCACGGTAACAGGCGGCATGATCATGGGCGAAAGCGATACGAGCGGCGGCAAGCAGTGCATGCAGATCGCCGACCTATCCAAGATGAAGGTGACCGTGCAGGTGGGCGAAAAGGACATCGCCAAGATCGCCGTTGGGCAGAGCGCCAACGTCACGTATCCCGCGTTTCCCGATATCGTGAGCCAGGGAACCGTCACGGCTATCGCGTCGGTGGCAAACTCCGACGCCGCCAACGGCGGCGGCAGCGTGACCTTTAACGTCGACATCCTCATCGAGGCGCCCGACGCGCGCCTGAAGCCGGGCATGACGGCCGAGGTCTCGGTGGTGACCGAGCAGCTCGACGACGTGGTGATGGTGCCGACGATGGCGCTCATGACCGAAGACGGCGAACACTATTACGTCAACGTGGCAACCGATGACGAGGGCAAGCAAACCCGCCGCGTCAAGGTGACCGTCGTGACGCAAAACGACAACGAAACCGTAGTCGGCAAGACACAGGTCAAGCGCGACGACCAGGGCAACGAGATCAACCCCAACGTGCCGGTTACTAAGCTGCGCGATGGTGACGCCCTCGTCATGGACACCGGAGCGGACGCAACGGCTGACGGCGGCTACAGCGCGGATTCGGGCAGTATGTCTGCCGATGAGGACATGTAATGCGTCCCGTTATCGACATCCGCAACGTGCACCGCATCTTTGAGAGCGAGGCAGGTTGCGCCCACATCCTGCACAACGTGAGCCTGGCGGTAAATCCCGGCGAATTCGTCGCTATCACTGGCCCCTCGGGTTCGGGCAAATCAACGCTCATGAACATCCTAGGCTGCCTGGATAAGCCGACGGCAGGCGACTATTACCTGCAAGGGGTCAACGTGGCCGAGCTCGATGATGACGAGCTCACCGAAGTTCGCGCCCTGAGCATTGGCTTTGTCTTTCAGAGCTTCAACCTGCTGCCGCGCCTGTCGGTTATCGAAAACGTCATGCTGCCGCTGGCCTACACCAATGTGCCCCGTAGCCAGCGCGAACTGCGCGCCGTGCACGCGCTGCAGGCTGTCACGCTGCCCGTTGACCACTGGGACCACCGCATATCCGAGCTCTCGGGCGGCCAGATGCAGCGTGTCGCCATCGCACGCGCCCTCGTCAATGACCCGCCCATCATTCTGGCCGACGAGCCGACGGGAAACCTGGACTCCGCCACTGGAGCGCTTGTGATGGAGACCTTCCATAAGCTCCAGAAGCGCGGCAAAACCATCGTTCTTATCACACACGACCCCGGCATCGCCGCCGAGGCCGACCGTGCCGTGACCATCCGCGACGGTCGCATTCACGACGGCGCGTATATTCCACATGCACCGCGGACCCTGCGCAGCGCCGTAGATAGCCTGCCCATGATTTCCGCCTCCGCCAACCCGCCGAAAGGAGTGGTGGCATGAGCGCCCGCGATCTCATCCAGGAAGCCCTTCACTCGCTCGAGGCCAACAAGGGGCGCAGCCTGCTCACCATCCTGGGCATTGTCATCGGCATCGCCTCGGTTATTGCCATGACTTCGCTCATCGGCGGCATCCAAAACAGCTTGGTCAACAGCCTGGGCCTCAACGCAGCTCGTATGGTTCAGATCTATTCGTCCCAAGAACTTACCGAGTCGGACATCGAGAAGCTTCAAAAACTGGTGCCGGAGATAGAGCAGATCGGCATTGTCGACAGCGCGTATACCGAGTACAAGACCGGCGATAAAAGCTATACCGTCATGGCACAGGGTGTCGATAGCGACATGCTCGATGCCGTGGGGGCCAGCAAGCTCGTTGCGGGGCGCACCTATTCCCAGGCCGAGTCTCAATCAGGCTCACGCGTGGCGCTCATCAGCCGCGGCGGCGCCGATCAGCTTTACGGCAACGAACAGGATGCGGTAGGCAAGACTATTGAGGTCTCCAACGGCGAGGTACAGATTGTCGGCGTTATCGACGGCGGCAGCGACTCCATGGGCTCGCTCACGCTGTATATGCCACGCGAAACCATCTCTGGGCTGTTTAGCGACGAGAATCCTTCATTCCCCAGCGTGACGGCACTTGCCGCCGAGGGCACGGACATGGATGAGCTTTGTAAGACCATCGAGTCCAAGGTGCGCGCGATGAAGGGCATCGAGGAGGAGGATGAGTACGACAGTGTATCAGCAACATCCATGAAAAGCGCCATCGATACACTCAACTCCTTTATGGGCGCGTTCTCGCTCATCATGGGCTCTGTCGCCAGCATCTCGCTGCTTGTCGGCGGTATCGGCATTATGAATATGATGCTCACCAACGTAACGGAGCGCATCCGCGAGATCGGCATCCGCCGTGCTCTGGGCGCCAGTCGTCGCGATATCACCGCGCAGTTTTTGGCCGAGTCTTCGGCGCTGTGCGTCACCGGCGGACTGTTGGGTGTCCTGATTGGCTATCTGCTGGCCTGGGCTCTTGCGATGTTTGCCTCCGGATCCGGGATTCTTGGCGAGCTAGGTGCCAGCGGGCAAATCACACCGAGCTTTTCAATCGCCACGGTATTGCTGGCCTTCGCCGTCTCCGTCGGCATCGGCGTAATCTTTGGCTTCTACCCCGCTCGCCGCGCGGCAAAGCTCGACCCGGTGGAGTGCCTACGCTACCAGTAAGCCACCACCAACAAGTTGCGGTGAATTAGGGACTGAATATGCTATCTAGTAGCAAAACAGACACTATTTCACCGCAACTTATTTAAGGGCTGCTTGCGCCAGTTCCGGGCGTCCTCCTCGAGCTATTGGCGGATGACG
This sequence comes from Collinsella sp., assembly GCA_018370025.1. GTDB lineage: Bacteria > Actinomycetota > Coriobacteriia > Coriobacteriales > Coriobacteriaceae > Collinsella. The sequence continues at coordinate 24,350 of JAGZBF010000015.1, forward strand.
GTCTTGTACGGCTCGAGCTTGCTCGGGGCGCTCCTCCTCGCGGGCGGGAGGACGCGCAGGCGCGGCGAGCGCCTAGCGCGCGAACTCCCGTAAGAGTGCGTCTTCCACTTCCCGAAGCGAAAGGCCCCCGTCTCCCTCGGCGGGACGGGTGACCACGATGCAGCGCGCTCCCACGTCGCGCGCGGCGGCAAGCTTCTCGGCCGTGCCGCCTACGGTTCCCGAGTCCTTGGTCACAAGCCACTGGGCTCCCACCTGCCGAAGCATCGCCTCGTTGAGCTCGCGGGTGAAGGGCCCCTGCATGCCGATGACGTGCGACGGCGAAAACCCCGCGTCGATGCACTTCGTTATAGCACCGGGCAGCGGGAGCACACGCACGAAGAAGCGCTCCGAGAAATCGGCGACGCGCGTATAGGGAGCAAGCTCCTTGCTCCCCGTCGTGAGAAGCGCGCGACCCGGGTTCTCGGAGAGAAAGCGCGCCGCGCAGGCGATCGACGCGACCGACACGACGCCTTTGGGCAGCGCCTCGGCCGCACGCGCAAGGCGCAGACATCGTACACCCACGGCAAGCGAAGCGGCCCGGATGTTGCCGCTGGCGAGCGTAGCGAAGGGGTGCGTGGCGTCGACGACGATGCGCGCGCCGGAAAGCTCGCGCTCCATGTCGGCCTCGTCGAGCCTGCTCGCATGCACCTCGATGCCCGGAAGCTCGCCCAAAAGCTCGCCTCCGTACTCGGTTGCCGCGTAGGCACGGGCGGGGATGCCCGCCCCGCTCGCCCATTCGCACAGAAGGCGGCCCTCGGTGGTGCCGGCGAAGATGCGCAGCGCCGGCGCAGATGCGGGCGCCGTCACTTCGGGCCGCCTGGGCGCGTGATCTGGTAGAGCAGCGCGTTCATAATGGCGGCCGCCACGGTCGAACCACCCTTGCGACCCCTCGCGACGATGGCCGGCGCGCGTCGCGCGAGTAGCTCCTCTTTCGCCTCGACCACGTTCACAAACCCGACCGGCACCCCAACGACGAGCGCGGGCGCGATCTTCCCCTCGTCCATGAGCTCGGCGAGGCGCAGAAGTGCTGTGGGAGCGTTGCCGACGGCCACGATGAGCGGACCCTCGATGCCGCAAGCTTTGTCCATGCTCGCAACGGCGCGAGTCGTGCCCGCGGCGCGCGCAGCCACGGCGACATCAGGGTCGGCCATGTAGCACACGGCCTTGCAGCCGAGCTTCGCGAGCGCAGGCTTGCTTATGCCTGCGAGCGCCATGTTCGTATCGGTGAGCACCGTGGCCCCTGCGCGCAGTGCGTCGAGCGCACAGTGCGCGGCGTCATGAGTGAAAACGAGGGAATCGGCGTACGAGAAGTCGGCAGTGGTGTGGATGACGCGCTTCACGACGGGTTCTTCGAGCGGCGGGAACGTGCGGCCGCCGAGCTCTTCGGTGATGATCTCGAAGCTGCGCCGCTCGATGTCGCCGGGCGCCATCTCCTTGGAATCCATCTAGTACTCCACTCCTTCCCTTGCACATATCCCCTGCTCGTAGGGGTGTTTCTCGCACCGCATCTCGGTTATGTAGTCGGCCTTCTCCACGATCTTGCGGGAAGGCGCGCGCCCGGTGAGCGCTACTTCGACGCCGCGCGCGGACATATCGAGCGCGCGGTCCACGAGCGCCTCGTCGACAAGCCCCTTCGAAAGCGCATCGAGCGCCTCGTCGAGCACGAGCAGCCCCTCCTGCGCGCCCTCGAGCTCGGCAAGCGCGGAAGCGAGGTTCCCATCGTGCAGCTCGCACGTAGCGGCAAGTTCTTCCGACGACATCGACCAGGTAAACTTGTCCGACACCTTCCCCGCGAACACGGGCACGCCGAAATGCTCGGCGAGCAGGCGCGCCTCCCCGCTTTCGCCGTCTTTCAGGAACTGCACGACGACGACGCGGCGGCCTGCGGCGAGCATGCGAAGGGCGAGGCCCATCGCCGCCGTGGTCTTGCCTTTGCCGTCGCCATGATACACGTGAATCATACGCCCTCCTCGATAATGCGGTAGACATACTCCATGTCGAGCGCTCCGCGCACGACGTCGGCCAGGCGGTCGAACTCGCGCGCACGGTGATCGGCCGCGGACGCCGCGCCCGCAGCACCCACGACGCTCTCGGGCAGGCCGCGCATGCGCGCGAGCGAGCGCGCGAGGGCGAGCGCCACCCCCGGTTCGTCGAACAGGCCGTGGAGATAGGTTCCGAACACGTTTCCGCAGGCCGCGCCTTCTGGTTTGCCGCCAATCGTGCCCGCAGGGGCGCAGGAGACGGTCGTTTCGCCGTCGTGAATCTCGTACCCACGCGCCGTCATGCCGTTCCACACCGAGAACGCGCCTTGGGCGCCCGTGATGCGCAGCTCCGACTGGGCGAGGCGCTTTTCCTCCTTGAACACCGTACTTGCAGGGATGAGCCCGAGCCCGCGCGCGGTGCCAGCGCCTTCCCTGCCGTGCGGGTCCGAAAGCTCGTCTCCCAAAAGCTGGTAGCCTCCGCATATGCCGAGCACCGGCGTGCCCGCGCCCGAAAGCGCGCGTACACAGGCTCCGATGCCGCTAGCCGCAAGCCAGCGCGCGTCGTCGACCGTGGACTTCGAGCCGGGAAGCACCACCAGGTCGGGTCGGCCCAGATCGGTCGTCGAGGAAACGTAGCGCACGCCCATGCCGGGCACGCGCGAAAGCGGGTCGAAGTCGGTGAAGTTCGACAGATGCGGAAGGCGCACGACGGCGACGTCGATGACGCCGCGCGCCTCGCGGGCAGTTAGGCGCGGCGCGAGCGAGTCCTCGTCGTCCAGGTCGAGCGTAAGATACGGCACGACCCCCACGACGGGAACCCCGCACATTTTCTCGAGCGGAGCCAAACCCGGACGCAGGATTTCCACATCGCCGCGGAACTTGTTCACCATAAGCCCCCGCAAAAGCGCGCGGTCCTCGGGCGCAAGGAGCGCGACCGTGCCGTAGAGCTGGGCAAACACCCCGCCTGGGTCGATGTCGCCCGCGAGCAGCACGGGGGAGGACACGGCGCGCGCGAGCCCCATGTTGACGATGTCGTTTTCGGCAAGGTTGATTTCGACGGGACTGCCGGCGCCCTCGATGACGATGACGTCGTTTTCCTCCGCGAGCGAATCGAACGCCTCCAAAATCTGCGGCATGAGCGCCTTCTTTCGCGCGAAGTAGTCCCTCGCAGCGAAGGCTCCCTGCGCCTTGCCGGCCACGATGAGCTGGCTTCGGTGATCGCTTTCGGGCTTGAGCAGGATGGGGTTCATGCGCACGTCGGGCGCGATGCCGCACGCCTCGGCCTGCATGATCTGAGCGCGCCCCATCTCGAGCCCGTCGGCCGTGACACCGCTGTTGAGCGCCATGTTCTGGCTCTTGAAGGGAGCCACGCGCAGGCCGTCCTGCGAAAGCACACGGCACAGCCCCGCCGCAAGCAGGCTCTTCCCCGCGTTCGACATGGTGCCCTGGATCATGATGGGCTTCGCCCTACCCACGGGTATCGACCTCCTTCGCCGAGCCTCGGCCATCCGCGCCCGCCATAGCGCCGCTGCAAGAAGCGCCGCCCCGTTCGTCGGGTTCGCCTTCGCCCGATGCGCCTTCCGCCCGAAGCGCGCGGCTGAACGCCATCGCAAGCCGGGCATTCTCCTTGTGCGTGCGCACGGCGACGCGGCACCAGAAACGGGACAGTATCGAAAACGAGTCGCACGTGCGGACCAAAAGCCCCTGTTTATACAGGCGCTCGGGGATGTCTTTCGCCGGCGTGCGGACTAAAAGGAAGTTCGCATCCGACGGCACGACGGAAAGCCCGAGCGAGGAGAGCTCGTGGGAAAGCCACGCTCGCTCGCCCGCCAATACATCGCGCGTGCGCGAGACGTATTCGACGTCTTCCAGGGCGGCGATGCCCGCGGCCTCGGCGACCGAGGAGACGGGCCACGCCTGCCCCGCCCGACGAATCCCCTCGATGAGTTGGGCGTTTCCGCTGATCAGATACCCCAACCGCAACCCTGCCATTCCGTAGAGCTTGGTGAACGCGGAGAGCACGGCCACATGGTGCGAACACGCGGCGCGTGCGGCCACGCTCCTTTCGCGGGCGTCGGGCGCAAATCCGAGGAAGCACTCGTCCACGACGAGCAGCGCGCCCACCTGCTCGCAGCGGCAAGCCGCGGCATCGATCACGCGGGGGTCGACGAGGCGCCCCGTCGGGTTGTTCGGATTGCAGAGGTACGCCACGTCTCCCGGCCCCTCGATCGCGCGGGCGAAGGAGGCGGGCACGTCGAAGTCATCCGCCTCGGAGAGCGGGAACTCCTGCACGCATGCACCGTAGTACGATGCCGCCTCCGCATATTCAGAGAACGTCGGCGCGCACACGACGATGCGTTTCGGGCGCACCGCCGCGGCGAGCCGCCAGATGATGTCAGACGCGCCCGCGCCGCAGACGATAGTATCTTCGGGAATGCCCTGGGCGCGCCCTAGGGCGCGAACGAGTGCGAGGCTTTCCCTATCGGGGTAGGCGTCGATTCGAGAAAGCGCCTTGCAAGCTGCGGCGACGGCGCGCGGCGAGGGGCCTGCCGGATTCACGTTCACCGAGAAGTCAATGAGGTCGGAGGCGCCCCCTTCGCAAGCGATGCCGAGCGATTGCGAGCTGCCCCCATGCGTACGGGCGCGCAGGATTCCCCCGGCAGCCTGGGGCGCGGCGTGGTCTTCCCTCATGCCATCGCCCCCACGGCGAGCACGACCGCCGCGCGCGCGGCGCCGAAGACGACGAGCGCGCATACGGACGCGGCGAGCATGAGCCTTGTCGCCCGTGCGATGTCGCCCCACTCGATTTCGCGGGACGCGTCGCCTATCGTCGGTTTCTCAACGAGCTTGCCGAAATACACCGCGGGTCCCGCCAGGCGCAGCCCGAGCGCGCCCGCGCACGCTGACTCGGTCTGCGCCGAGTTGGGGCTCGCATGGCGACGCCTGTCGCGGCGCCAGATGCGCGCCGCCCCGCGCGCGTCGAGCCCGACGATCGGGCACACGGCGATCATGAGCAGGGCCGATAAGCGCGAGGGAATCCAGTTCACCGCATCGTCGAGGCGCGCCGAGGCGCAGCCGAAGTCGATGTAGCGCTCATTTTTGTAGCCCACCATGCTGTCGAGCGTGTTCACCGCCTTGTACGCCATGCCCAAGGGCGCACCCCCGATCATAAGGTAGAAAAGCGGCGCGATGACGCCGTCGCTCGCGTTCTCCGCCACCGTTTCCACGGCGGCGCGCGCAACGCCCTGCTCGTCGAGAACAGACGTGTCGCGTCCCACGATGAGCCCGACGGCTTCGCGAGCCGCGACAAGGCCGCCCTTCGAGAACGCGCGGGCCACGGCCAGGCTCTGGCGGCGAAGCTCGCATGCCGCGAGAATCTGATAGCTTGCCCATGCCTCGGCCACGAAGCGCAAGCCGGAGTGAACCATGCCGCAAAGATGCAGGATTCCCCAGGTCAAAAGCCCACACGCAAGCGGAAGCGCCACGGCGAGCACAAGCCCTGCGGCGCGCGTGCCCGCGGACGTTTGCGGGAATGCGCCCCGCAGGCGGCCTTCGGCCCACGTGATCGCGCGCCCCATGGCGACGACGGGATGGGGAAGCCAGCGCGGGTCGCCGAAGGCAAGGTCGGCCGCTAACCCGGCGGCGACGGCAAGAATCGTCATCACCGGGCATCGCCCCCCGAAGCGGGCCGAACGTCGCGAAGGCAGCGCCCATCCCAGGTGGCGGCCCATGCACCACCCGGCTCGGTATGCACGTCGAAGTATCCCATTTTCGGGACAGCTAGCTCGGAGAGCAGCGCTTTCACGGTACCCGCGTGAACGACGAAGACGGCGCGCCCACTCCCCTGGGCGCGCTCCGATTCGCACGCCTCCCGAAACGCCGCGACGACGCGGCGGGTGAAATCGCTCTTGCCCTCGCCATGCGGGCAGCGCGTCTCACACCAGGAGTCTACCCAGGCGCGGTAACGCGCATCCTCTTTAAGTTCGGCGGCGCTTCGCCCCTCGAAGTCGCCGAAATCTATCTCGCGCAGACCGGGGCACGCCATAAGCTCCGCGTTCGGGAAGAGAATGCGTGCCGTCTGGTCGGAGCGGGCCATGCCGCTCGTGATAACACGGAACACGTCACGATCGCACGCGAGGTCGCGCAAAGCGCGCTCGCCCGCGCTCGACAGGGGCTCGTCGGTGCCCGCCCCGCTGTAGCGATGGTCTTCCGTGCCCGCCGTGGCACCATGGCGCACGAAGATGACTTCCAAAGGCGCGCCCGCGCCCAGCGTCCCTCGAGGCGCATCGGCAAGGTTTCCTTTGATGACCTGGGGAATCCCGCACGTCATGCGCACGACGACGTCGGCGCGCGCAGCGAGCGCGCATCCCAGGCGCCCCGCGCGCTCGCGCCATTGGGCGTCTTCCGCACGCATAGGGACGACCCCCGAGCCGACCAAGGTCAGAATCACTGCGTCGAAGCCAATCAGCCGCTCGAGCGCCCGGTCAGCGTCGAGCGTGCGTACGAGTTCCTCAGCACGGTACGCGACACGGCCGGCAAAAACCGCGGGCACGACGCCCTCCGCAAGCTGCGCCGCGTCGACGAAATCGTCCGCCGCGAACCCGAGCTTTTCGCGCACGAAGGTCCTCTTCCCCGAATGCGCGCCACCTACCACGAGCATCATAGGAGCATGCCCCCCGCCACCAGCATGGCAAGCATCGCGAGCTCGGCCCATTGCAGAAACCATCCGGCCAAATCCCCCGTCACCCCGCCGAAGCGGGACAGGGCAACATGGCGATACCACGCGAGCGCCAAAAGCCCCGCCACCGCCATAAGGGCGCCGACGGCCCGAGCGCACGCGACCATCCCTGCAGCCGAAGCCGCAGCGAAAGCGCAAAGCGGCACGACGATCGCCGCGCGCTTCTTCGAAGGCGAGAGTCCCGCGGCCATGCCGTCCGCCCGCGCGGCAGGCCAGCATTCAACGGCGAGCCCCGAAAGCGCGCGGGAGAACACGAGCGAGCACAGAAGCGCGAGGAACGCCCCCGCCGTAAGCGGCAGCGCGGTGAACAGGGAAAACTGCAGAATAAGGTACACGACAACACCGATGACCCCGAAGGCGCCCGCCCGCGGGTCGTGCATGATCTCGAGCTTTCGCTCGCGCGGGGCCCAACTTGCAAGCGCATCGGAGGTGTCGCAGAGCCCGTCTAGGTGGATGCCACCCGTCACCGCCACAGGCAGCGCCACGAGCACGGCCGCGACGATGGTCGCGGGCACGACAAGCAGGTTAGCCACGTACCCCCACGCCGTCATGAGGAAGCCTTCCGCAAGGCCCACCAGGGGAAACGCGGCAAGCGCATGGGTTGACCCGAAATCGGTCCAGGCCGATTTCGGGACGGGGATGCGCGAGAACGTTCCGAACGCCGCGCCGATTGCCTCTGCTATCTTCACCTTGTAGGTCCTTCGCCTTTCATCCACACGGGAATCCCGCATACCACTTCGACTGCGCGGTCGGCCATCGCCGTCACGCCCTCGTTCACGCGCGCGAGCGCGCGCCTCCACGCCTCGGTCCCCTCATCGTAGCGCATCCCATCGGCGAACACGTCGACGGTGACCACCACCGTATGCACAGCGGCCTGAGCGAGCCGTTCGATGCCTCCGAGCACCTCGCGCGCCGCAGCGTCGGGGTCACGTGGGGGCAAGCCGCCTTCCGGGAAGAGCTCGTTCGCAACCAGGTTGCCCACGTCCTCCAAAAGAAGCGTGCAGCCGCGCGGAAGCCCGGGCACTGCGGCGCCCACGTCACGCGTGCGCTCGAGGGTGGAAAACCCCTTGCCCTCGCGCAGCGCCCGATGGCGCGCGATGCGGCGGGCGCCCTCTTCCCCGAAGGGCTCCATCGTTGCCAGGTACACGCGGGGCCCGTCGTGCCCGAGGCACAGGGACTCGGCGTAGGCGCTCTTGCCGCTCGCGGCGGCGCCGATAACGAGCGTCACCGTCATTTCCAGGCCTCGAAATGCTCGTAAGCAGCCATGCCGGTCGCCGTGAACGTCTTCCCATCCCGGTACACGCGCAGCGCCGAATCCAGAAGGGGCAGATACGCCATGGCGCCCGCGCCCTCGCCCAAGTGCATGCCTGCGTCGAGGGGTGCCTTTATGCCGAGCTCGCGAAGGAGCTCCTGGCTTGCGGGTTCACTTGATGCGTGGGTGCCCACGAGGTAGCCCAAGGCGTTGGAGCACAGGCGCGCCGCGCACAGGGCCGCCGTGCAGGATACTACCCCGTCGAGGAGCGCCGGAGCCTTCGAGGCCGCGGCCCCCAGGTAGAAGCCGCACATCGCCGCGATGTCGAAGCCGCCCACCTTCGAGAGCACGTCGATCGGGTCGGCGGGATCGGGCGAGTTCGCGTCGATAGCGCGCTCGACCACGTCGCGCTTGCGCGCGAGTGAGGCGTCCGAGAGCCCCGCGCCGCGCCCGACGAGGCTCCGCGCGTCCGCCCGGAGGAGCACTGCGGCCACCGCCGCCGAGGTGGTCGTGTTGCCGATGCCCATCTCGCCCGCGACGAGAAGGCGCACGTCGGCGCGGGCAAGCCCGCACGCGACGGCGATTCCGACCTCGATTGCGCGCACGGCCCCATCGCGAGACATAGCGGCGCCGTGCGCGATGTTGTCGCTCCCCCGCCGCACGTTCGCGCGCACCATGCGCGCGTCTTCTATGCCCCGGGCCATACCCACGTCGACGGGCACGACCTCGGCACCCGCGAACGCCGCCATGCGGCAGGCACTCGTGGCCCCCTCGCACATGTTGCGCGCGACGGCTCGCGTCACGTCTTGCCCGCTTTGCGACACGCCTTCGGCAACGACCCCGTTGTCGGAGAAGAATACCGCGAGCGCACGGGGAAACTCGGCCACCTCGGCGCTCCCCTGAGCTGCGGCGATACACGCGACGGCGTCTTCAAAGTCGCCCAATCCCCCCAAGGGGTGCGCGATGGAGTCCCACGCGGCGTACGCGGCGGCGCGGGCGCACTCGTCTGCGGGCGCGATCCGGGAGAGCGCGGCTTCGAGCACGGCGCCCGGCGCCGACGAGAACGCGCGCTCGACTTCCTCGCGGATGCAGGCCAACGCGGTTTCGGTTGCTTCAGCCATGCCGTCTCCTCTCTGCGAACGACGCTGCGGCAGACGCGAACGTGCGCGCAACGTCGGGGTTCGCAGGATAGTACACATGCGGGAAGCCCGCAACCAGGGACGGGGTGGTCGTCATGCACGGCCAGCCCTTGTCGCGCCGGGGCTTCTGCGCCCAGAAGTCGCCGCCCGGGCAGGTGGACTGCCAGTAGTGGAACTCGTGCGCGCGGATGCGTGTGCCGCGCGGCCCGTAGAGCCCGTCGCGTTGGGAAGTGAGCTCCACGTACCCGAAATGGGACAGCCTTCCCCCGTTCTCGCTTGCGCCTTCAAGGGCGCCCGCAACAGGCCAGCGCCGCCCCTCGCTATCGGCGATTTCGCGCTGCAGAAACAGAAACCCACCGCATTCGGCAACCGTCGGCATGCCGGATTCCACCGCGCGCCGCACCGCCTCGCGCATCGGCGCGTTCTCGGAGAGCTGCCGCGCATGGAGCTCCGGGTAGCCGCCTCCCAGATAGAGGGCGCTTGTCCCCCGGGGCAACTCGCTATCACACAGGGGGCTGAAAAAGGCCAGCTCGCAACCCAGGTCCTCGAGCGCGCGCAGGTTCTCCTCGTAGTAGAACGAGAACGCCTCGTCACGCGCGACGGCGACGATGGGCCGCTCTCCCGCGATCGACTCCAACCGGTAAGGTTCCTCGCGGATATCGGGTGCCGTCGCCGCTATTTCGAGCAAGCGGTCGACGTCGACGCTCTTTTCCACCAGCTCGGCCATCTTGTCGATGCGCGCGGAGAGCTGCTTGACTTCGTCGGCGGTCACAAGCCCCAGATGCCGGCTTTCGAGCGAGAACGCCTCGTCGGCGGGGATATTACCCAAAACCGCGACGCCCGTGTGCTTCTCGATCGCAGGCTTCGCGTAGGCGCAGGCAGCGGCGCTCGTCTTGTTCAGCACGACGCCGCGCACGTTCGCACAAGGCAGGAACTCGGCGATGCCGCGGATTACGGCGGCGAGCGATAAAGACGCCCCGCGCCCGTTCACCACTAAAACGACCGGCGTTTCCGTGTCGCGCGCAACCTGGTAGCTGCTCGCGTCGGCCACGCCGGGCGCCATGCCGTCGTAGAAGCCCATGACCCCCTCGAGCACCGCGATATCCGCGCCCGCGGCGCCGCGTGCGAGCAGGGCGCGAAGCGTCGGGGCGTCGGTAAAGAAGCCGTCTAAGTTGCCCGAGCGAGCGCCCACGACGCGGCGATGAAAGAGCGGGTCAATGTAGTCGGGGCCGCATTTAAAGGCCGCGCATGCAAGGCCGCGGCGCGCGAGCGCGCGCAGGAGCGCGCACGTAACGACCGTCTTGCCGCTCCCGCTCGAGGGCGCAGCGACCATGAAGCGCGGAATGGACGTGCTCACCGGGCACCGCCTTCCCCACCTGCACCACGCGCGCTGACGAGGAACACGGGGTTTTGAGCCTTCATAAGATGGTGCGAGCCTACAGCCTCGGCGCGGGCGGCCGACACCTGGCACGCCTCGAACCCCTTAAAGCGCGAACCCGAGAGGAGCGCGCACGCCTCAGTGAGTGTCTCAATGGTGACGCATGGCACACACAGGCGAACCTGCGAGTTCTTCTCGAGCGCCGCCTCCACGATGAAGGGAAGCTCGCCCGCGCTCCCGCCGACGAACACGGCGTCGGGGACGGGCAGTTTCGCGAGCGCTTCGGGAGCGACGCCGGGGACCGCATACACGTTGCCGCACCCGAATGCATCCGCGTTCTCTCGGATGAGCCGCACGCCGGCCGCGTTGCGCTCGACCGCCCATACCGACCCCGCTCGCGCGACGAGCGCCGCCTCGATCGACACGCTCCCCGTGCCGGCGCCGACGTCCCACACGGTGTCGGTCGCGGTAAGGCGCAGCTTCGCGAGCGCGACGGCTCGCACCTCCTGCTTGGTCATGGGAACGTCGCCGCGGATGAAGAGCTCGTCGGGAATGCCCGAGGAAGCGTACGGCCAGCGGGAGCTCGCGGCACGAGATGCGCCCGCAGAGTCCGCCACGGAAGAAGCCGCCGCGGGCGCAGACGCGCCGGCCGGCGCCTCGGAGGCTGCGCTAGAGCCCGCAGGCGACCCGGCGCCGCCTGCGAAATCGATAAGCATCACGTTCAAGTCTTCGAACTTCTGACCTGCGATTTCACTTGCGGTCGCACAGGTGATGCGCTCGTCGGGGTACGACAGGCGCTCGGCCACCGTCACGCGCGCGTCCCCGAAGCCCGCCTGCACAAGCTCGCCCGAAAGCCGCGAGGGGTCTTCCCCACCCGACGTGGCGAGAAAGAGCTCACCCGCTCGCTCGGCCTCGGCCACGATGTCGCACGCCGCGCCGTGAGCGCTCGCGAAGCGCCAATCCTGCCATGGACGCGCGAGGCGCGCGGCGAGATACGATGCTGAGCTTATGCCGGGAATGACGCGCACGTCCACCTGCGCGTCGCCGGAGAGTGCCTCCACCAGGCGGCGCGCGCCGCTGAACAGCCCCACATCGCCCGTCATCACGACCACGGCGCGCTGCCACGACGCCGCATCGGTGAGCGCGGCGACGATGTCCGCCGTCTTCACGAGCTCGCATCTCACCACGTCGGGCGGCACGTCGATGCCGGCAAGCGCGCGGTGAGCGCCGATGACCACGTCGGCGATGTCGATCGCGTCGAGCGCCGCGCGCGAGAGCAAGTCGGGGTTTCCGGGCCCCGCCCCGATAATCGTTACCTTTCGCATGGAATCTCCCGATACCCGCGCGGCGTGACCATACGGCCGCCTACGAGCTTCGTGTCCGCGTTGCCGACGAACACGGTGGTGAACATGTCGGCGTCGAACTCCCCCAGCTCGGAGAGCCTGCACATGCCCGACTGCTGCCCCTCGCGCCCGATGTTGCGTACCCAGCCGCAGAGCGTGTCGGGGGCCTTCCATTCGAGCATAATCTTCGCCGCGCGCGAGAGCCTGTCGGCGCGCTTTCTGCTGCGCGGGTTGTACAAACAGATGCAGAAGTCGGCGCTCGCCACGGCGGCGAGCCTGCGCTCGATGACCTCCCACGGCGTAAGCAGGTCGGAGAGCGACACGACCGCGAAGTCGTGGGCAAGCGGGGCGCCGAGCACCGCCGACCCGCTCTGAGCCGCGGTGGCCCCGGCGATAACTTCCACGTCTACATCGGGGTAGTCCTCCGCAAGCTCCAGCACGGGGCTCGCCATGCCGTACACGCCCGCGTCACCGCTGCACACGAGCGCCACTGCTTCTCCGCTCTGCGCGCGCGAAAGCGCCAGGCGGCACCGTTCGACCTCGTGCATCATCGGCGTCGCGAGATGCGCCGCGTCGGGCACGGCGGCGAGCGCGAGCTCCACGTATTTCGTGTACCCCACAACGATGTCGGCCGCCTCGAGCGCGCGCCGAGCCGCAATCGTCATGCCGTCGGGGCCGCCCGGGCCGATCCCCACCACGAAGAGCTTTCCCATCACCGCTCCTTAAACGAAAGTTCGATAGTTACCTTGGAAAACGCGACGGTCACGCCGCCGTGAGCGAGCTTCGGGAAGATAAGTTTACCCCCGTCCGCGAGCGCCGCGCGCTCGCACACGTTGTCGACCCCCACCGTCGCGCGCACGAAATCAGATGGCGAAACGCTGCCTTCGACCTGCGACAACTCCTCTGCGGAATACGTCGCAAGCGGGATATTGCGCGCGCGGCAGAAGGCGAGCAGACCCTCCTCGTGCGCCTTCACGTCGATCGTCGCCGCCTCGCGCACGGCCGAAGGCGAGATGCCCGCCTGCCCGCACGCGAGAAGAAACGCCTCCCCGATGGCTTTGGCGCACGCACCGCGACGGCACCCTATGCCCGCAACGATGCAAGGCACGACAAGGCGAAGCGGCTCGGGCGCAGGCGCCTGCGCCCGCACGCCCGCCGGCTTCCCCGTCTCACCGGCGGGCACGACCTCGCCCGTTGTCTCCGCCGCGCGAAAGGACGCACCTCCATTCGCGCCAGCGAACGGCGACACGACGATATCGGCCCGAGCGCGGTGGGACGCAATGTCAACCCCCTCAGGCGGCTGTCCCGAAATCGGCATGTCGGAATAGAGCGCCACGCGCCCACCCGAAAGCAGCCGCGCCGACACTCGCTTGATAGCCTCGGGATTCGAAACGACGAGCCCCGCACAGCGCGCCCACGTATCCACCGCCCACACGCCGCGGACGTCGGTCGCCGTGGTGATGACGGGGATGGCCCCTGCCGCGCGTGCCACAGTTTGCGCAAGCTCGTTCGCACCGCCCAAATGCCCCGACAAAAGCGGGACGGCAAAGCGCCCCGCCTCGTCGATCGCCACAACCGCGGGATCGTTTGCCTTCGAGGCGACATGCGGCGCGATCGCCCGCACGGCGATGCCCGCCGCGCCCACGAACAGAAGCGCGTCCGACGCTTCCCACGCGAGCGCCGTCCATGCGCGCAGGTCGGCCTTCCCCTCGCCGAACCCGCGCGAAACGGAAACGTCCCAGCCAGGGTCGTCTTCACCTGTCTGCGCGCAATCGGAAAGCGCGCGTGCGGTGCGCTCCGCCAACGCATACCCCCTCTCAGTGAACGCTATGCAGGAGACCCTCATCTAGCGCACCACCATCGTCGAGAAGTAGCTGCCCCGATCGGGCACATCGTCGAGCGAGCGGTACACGCGCTCGCCCGGAAGCCCACAGTCCTCTACGAGCTCGGCACCGTCGAAGGCGCCCTCCTCGCGAAGGATGCGCTTCGTGTCCGCAAGCGAGCGGCGCACCTGCATGACCACCTTCGTCCCCGGCCAGCCGATTGCGCGGCCCACCCCGTACAGGACGCCTTTACTCATACGTCGCCCCCAATTCCCCGATAACTGCATCGGCGCCCGACGTGCGGAAAAGCTCGTGGCGCTCGGCGTCGAACACAACCGCGGCGATGTCGCATGCGCCCGCCGCGCGGCGGCGCAACCTGTCCTCGATTGCCGCAGCGAGCGAGGCGCGCGCAGCGTCCCCCACGCCGGCGTCCTCGATTACCTCGAGCGCCGCCGTGGTCGTGACCGACGACATGATCTCGCGAACGGTCTTCGCGCCCGCGCCGGCCATGGCCGCGTGGGCGGCCAGAATCTCCGCGCGGCAGTCGGCGGTACGCGAATGGGTGTCCATGATGCCGCCCGCGACCTTCACCAGCTTGCCGATGTGTCCCACAAGAAGGACATTGGTAAATCCCTCGCGAACGCAGCAATCAATCGCATCGCCCACGAAGTTGGAGATGAAGACCACCGGCGCACCGTTTAGGTGGAAATGCCCCGAGATGAACTGCCCGCCGTAGTTGCCGGGCGTGAGTACGACTCCGCGCCGCCCCATAGCCGCATGCTGCCGGATCTCGAGCTCGATGCTGTCGCGCAAGGCAGCGAGGCTGCGTGGCTCGACGATGCCCGTCGTGCCCAGGATGGAGATGCCGCCCTCTATCCCCAGGTGCGGGTTGAAGGTCTTTTTGGCAAGGGAAACGCCCTCGGGTACCGAAATAGTCACAGCAATATTTCCAGAAAAGCCGTGCGCGGCGCACACCTCGCGCACCGCCGAGGTGATCATCGCGCGCGGCGTCGCGTTGATGGCGGCCGCCCCCACCGGCTGCTCGAGCCCGGGCAACGTCACGCGCCCCACGCCCACGCCGCCATCGACGGAAACTTCCGATTCGCGCGTGGGCACGCCCTTGCTGCCCGCAGCACCCGTACCCGACCCCGCATGTTCCACGCGCGCGTACACGAGCACGCCGTCGGTCACATCGGCATCGTCGCCTGCGTCCTTTCGCACGGCGCACTGGGCGCACCCCTCGCCGATGCATGCGTCGACCACGTTCGCTTCGACGGGCAGCCCGCCGGGGGTGACGATCGACACGAGGCCGACGGGCTTTCGTGACAAGAGCATCTCGCAGGCCGCCTTCGCCGCGAGCGCGGCGCAGCTCCCCGTGGTGTAGCCGCAGCGCAGGCGGGTCGTCCCGGTATATATGTAGTGCTCGAAGGCCACGCTAGCTGCTCGCCTTCCGATACCCCGTGGCAAAAGAAGGGTCGTAAAGCTTGCTGCGCTCGTACGACTCCGCTTGCGCGCCGTTGTGCGCAAGCCCGCCGCGAGCTCCGAGCACGCGGCCCACCACCACGAGCGCCGTGCGGTCGATGCCCTCTCGCGCGCCCGCATCGGCGAGCGTGCCCACTGTGCATCGCACCACGCGCTCCTCAGGCCAGGTCGCCTTGTACACGAGCGCCGCCGGCTCGTCGGAACTGCGGCCCGCGGCCAAAAGCTCGGCGGAAAGCTCGGCGAGCATACCCGAGCTCAGGAAGATGACCATGGTCGAGCCGCTTTCCGCCATGGTGCGCATGCCCTCGCCCGCGGGCATGGGGGTGCGTCCGGAAAGCCGCGTGATCACGACCGACTGGCTGATTCCCGGCAGCGTGTATTCCTGGCGAAGTGCCGCCGCGGCACCGCAAAAGCTCGACACGCCGGGCACCACCTCGTAGTCCACGCCGCGCGCGTCGAGCGCGTCCATCTGCTCCTGGATGGCGCCGTACAGGCACGGGTCGCCCGTGTGCAGGCGCACCACGTCCTCGCCCCGCGCATCTGCCGCGCACATCACGTCGAGCACTTCCTCCAAGGTCATGTGTGCGCTGTCGTAGACGATGCAGGATTCCTTGCACTCAGCGAGCAGCTCGGGGTTCACAAGGCTTCCCGCCCAAACGACCACGTCGGCTGCGCGCAGAAGGCGCGCCCCGCGCAGCGTGATAAGGTCGGCGGCGCCCGAGCCTGCGCCAACGATATGAATCATCCGAGCCTTCCCTTCCCGTTTCTCATCGCAACCGTTTACGCCGCCATTCGCGCAGCGGGCAAAACACGGCGCCTGCGGCGGCAATCGGCGCAAATACGCAGGCAGGAGGCGCAATGCCGCCCGCCCTGGCTTTGACACGTTCACAAGTGCCCACTATCATAGTAAAAGATTCGGCAACGAGCATATGACAATCGGATAAAAGGAAATGACCGGCGCGGCGCCCGCACAGCCCGCGCTGGCTTGCGGAGGGAACCAGGTGGGAAACCTGGGCAAGGGACATTACTGTATAGGACGCGCGGGCGAACCGCCTCGCGCCCCAAGCCAGACTGCTTCGCCTTTTCCTCACGGCATCGCCGTGGCGTTAGCTCCTTGTGAACCCCGAGGGGTGCGCTTTTCTTTCGCTTGTGCCGACAAGCAACTGTCGCCGGGGGACCGGCAAACCGAGGAAAGGAAAAACCATGTCCGACCAGATGTCACGCCGCGGCTTCATGGGCGCCGCAGCAACCGGAGCCTTCGCGCTCGCCGGAGTCGCGCTCGCGGGCTGCTCCAACACCTCCGCGAGTTCCGAGAAATCGAGTGAAAAGGAGAAGGCCGTGAAGCCGGTCATCCTCGTCACGAGCTTCGGCACGAGCTACAACGACTCGCGCCACATCACCATCGGCGCCATCGAAGACGCTATCCGCGAGAAGTACTGGCAGGACTACGACATCCGCCGCGCCTTCACCGCGCAGATCATCATCGACAAGCTGAAGAAGCGCGACGGCATCACGATCGACAACATGACCGAGGCGCTCGACCGCTGCGTGGAAGACGGCGTAAAGGAAATCGTCGTGCAGCCGACGCATCTCATGGGTGGCCTGGAATACACCGACGTGAAAGACGAGCTCGACAAGTACGCCGACAAGTTCGACAAAATCTCGCTCGGCGACCCGCTGCTCACCTCCGACGACGACTACAAGAAGGTGGCCGCAGCCATTAAGGAGAACATGGCGTCCTTCGACGACGGCAAGACGGCGCTGTGCCTCATGGGCCACGGCACCGAAGCCGATTCCAACGCCGACTATGCCAAGATGCAGGAAGTGTTTAAGAACGAGGGCTTGACGCAGTTCTTCGTCGGCACCGTCGAGGCTGAACCGACCTGCGAGGATGTTATCGCCGCCGCGAGCGCCGCAGGCTACAAGAAGGCCGTGCTCGCGCCGTTCATGGTGGTCGCGGGCGACCACGCGAACAACGACATGGCAGACGAGACCGACCCCGACAGCTGGGCTGCGAAGTTCGTGGCTGCCGGCTTCGAAGTGACGTGCCTGCTCCAGGGTCTGGGACAGAACGTCGCGGTCGACGACATCTACGTCGCGCACGTGGACGACGCCATCGCCAAGCTGTAAACTCGCCGCGCACGGGGGCGCCGGTCGCGTCCCCGTGCAACGGGCATGCGCCTTCCCCAACTGACGGCGCATGCCCGTTGCATTCGCATCCCGCCCGCCCACCGCACGGCGCGGGCGGTCGAAGCGATTGAAAGGAACCCCCTCCATGTTGAAGAAAACCCTCGCCTTCGCCCTGTCGGCGGCGCTTTTCGCGTTCTCGCTCGCCGGCTGCGGCGGAAATTCAATCGACAGCGCAAAGGCAAGCGATGCCGATTCCCAGGAAAAGACCGAACAGGCGGCCGATGCGCCCGAGGGCGCAAGCGCTGCCCCCATCACCGCCGACAAGGTGGCCGACGGCACCTATCCGATCACCGTAGATTCCAGCTCGAACATGTTCAGGATTGTGGATGCCCAGCTCATCGTGGAAAACGGCTCCATGCACTGCGTGATGACACTTTCCGGCACGGGCTACGGCAAGCTCTTCATGGGCACGGGCGACGAGGCTGCCGCCGCGAGCGAGGCCGACTTCATCCCCTATGTGGAAAACGCGGAAGGCAAGTACACCTACGACGTGCCCGTTGATGCGCTCGACGAGGACACCGCCTGCGCCGCGTGGAGCATTAAAAGGGAGCGGTGGTACGACCGCACGCTCGTATTCGAATCCGCCGGCGTCGATCTGCGCGCCGACGCACTGAAGTAACGCCATGCGGTCGATTCTTCCCAAGGGGGAAAACAGGAAGCGCCGCAGCATCGCGGCGCGCGCGATCGCCTGCGTTCTCGTCGCCCTGCTCGCGCTTCCCTTCGCGGGGTGCAGTGCGAGCCCGAACGTGACCGGTGCCACGGCGGGCTCTCAGGAATACACTGTGAGCGTCTCGCTTTCCGGCGGGTCAGGGCGCGCAAGCATCGCCTCGCCCACCACAATTGTGAAGGATGGCGACACCTACACCGCGACCATCACCTGGTCGAGTTCGAACTACGACAAGATGACCGTCGACGGCGTGGACTACGCGCCCGTAAACGACGGCGGCAACTCCACGTTCGAGATACCCGTCACGCTCGACGAGGACATCGCCGTGTCGGCCGAGACCGTCGCCATGTCGACGCCGCACACCATCGACTACACGCTCCACTTCGACTCATCCACCATGAAGGAGAAATCGGGCGACGATGCAAGCGGCGGCTCCCCTGCGGGAACGGCTTCAAGCGCCGCGGCCGACTTCCACAACGCTGATTTGGGCTGCGGCTGGGAGCCGACGGGGGCGCTTCAGCTAGAATACGCCAAGCACTTCACTGTCGACGAGTTCGAAGGCGGCTTGCGGCTTATCTGCGTTTCGAACGGGGAGCGCTTCCTCGTGGTGCCGCAAGATGCGAAGGTACCTGACGGGTTGAGCTCCGACATCGCGGTCATAAGACGCCCCGCCGACAAGGTGTACCTCGTGTCGTCGGCGACGATGTGCCTGGTCGACGCGCTCGATGCGAACGACAATATCTTAATGTCGGGCACGAAGGCCGACGATTGCTCGGTCGCGGGCTTCAAAAGCGCGCTCGAAAGTGGGGCGATCGCCTACGGCGGCAAGTACAGCGCGCCCGACTACGAGCGAATATCGGCCTCGGGCTGCACGCTCGCCATCGAGAACACCATGATCAACCACACGCCCGATGTGAAGGAAAAGCTGCAGAAGCTCGGGCTCGTCGTGCTCACCGAACAGTCGTCGAGCGAGCCCGAAGCACTCGGACGCGTCGAGTGGATTAAGCTTTTCGGCGTCCTGTTCGACAAGGAAGAGGAGGCCGCGCACCTGTTCAACGAGCAGAAGGCCCGCGTCGAGCAAACGTCGGGGCTCGCGTCGTCAGGTAAAACCGTGGCGTATTTCTACATTAACTCGAACGGGGCCGCCGTCACGCGGCGGAGGGGCGACTACGTGGCGCAGATGATCGAGCTCGCAGGCGGCAGCTACGCGCTCGATGACGCACAGACGGCGTCGACGTCAGGTTCGTCAGTAACGCTCGAAATGGAGCGCTTCTATGCGACGGCGAAGGATGCCGACATCATCGTCTACAACGGCACCATCGACGAATCGGTTGCCACCTTGAGCGACTTCGTAAGCAAAAACGCGCTATTGTCGCAGTTCAAAGCCGTGAAGAACGGCAACGTCTGGGTCACAAGCGCCGACATGTACCAGCAGATGACTTCTACCGCCGACATTATCGACGAGCTGCACGGGGCGTTCACCGGCGATGACACGAGTGACTTCCATTATCTGAGGAAGCTCGGCTAGCGCCATGAGAAGCCGGCTTACCATGGCATACGACAAATCGGGGCGCGCCGCGCGGTGTCGCGTCGTGACGGCGCTGCTCGCTGTTGCCCTCATCGTGCTCGTCGGGGCCAACCTGTGCATCGGGAGCGTGCTCGTGCCCGCAGACCACATCCCCGACATCCTTTCGGGCGGCGCGGCCAATTCCATGGAAAGCCAGGTCATCTGGGAGATTCGCCTGCCGCGCGTGCTTTCAGCCATACTTCTCGGCGGGGCACTTTCGCTCTCCGGGTTCCTGCTGCAGACGTTTTTCAACAACCCCATCGCCGACCCGTTCATCTTGGGCGTCTCCTCGGGCGCAAAGTTCGTCGTCGCGCTTACGATGATCGTGCTTCTGGGCGCGAACCAGGCCATGTCCTCGCCGGTCATGGTGGCCGCAGCGTTTCTGGGATCGCTTGTCACCATCGGCTTCGTGCTCCTCATCGCACGGCGCATAAGTTCCATGGCCATGCTCATCGTGGCGGGCGTCATGGTGGGATACATCTGCTCGGCGGCGACGAACTTCCTCATCGCCTTCGCCGACGACCAGTCCATCGTGAACCTGCACAACTGGTCTTTGGGTAGCTTCTCGGGTTCGAGCTGGGACGACGTCGCGGTCATCGCGGTCGTGGTGATCACCGTGAGCGCATGCGTATTCGCGATATCGAAGCCCCTTTCCGCCTTCCAGCTGGGAGAAGCCTACGCAAAAAGCGTCGGCGTGAACGTCGCACGCTTCCGCGTGGTGCTCGTCCTTCTAGCAAGCATGCTCTCCGCCTGCGTGACCGCGTTCGCTGGTCCGGTGTCGTTCGTAGGCATCGCGGTTCCGCATCTCGTTAAGTCGGCGCTGAAGTCGTCGAAGCCCATCCGCGTGATTCCTGCGTGCTTCTTGGGAGGCGCCATCTTCTGCGCGGGCTGCGATTTGATCGCACGCACGCTGTTCTCCCCCGTCGAGCTTTCCATCAGCGCCGTCACCGCCATCTTCGGCGCGCCGGTGGTTATCGCACTCATGTTGAAGAAGCGGGTGAGGTAGATGGGGAAATTCGTGCCGCAGCCCAAAACGCTCGGAGGGGAGTCGAACCTCGAAACCCCGGTCGAAACGCAGGCTGACGGAGCGCCGCTTTTCCGCATAAGCGACCTGTCGGCGGGTTACGACAAGAAGGTCGTAGTCGAAGGCGTCGATCTGGAGGTTCGCGCGGGCGACGTCGTGGCGCTCATCGGGCCGAACGGCTCGGGCAAGTCGACCATCTTGAAAACAATCACACGCCATCTGGCACCGCATGCCGGCACGGTCGAGCTCGACGGGCGAGAGATTTCCCGATGGAAGACGGCGGAGTTCGCAAGGAACCTTGCCGTTATGCTGACAGATCGCCCCCGGACCGAGCTCCTCACCTGCCGCGATATCGTAGAGGCGGGAAGGCATCCCTACACCGGGCGAATGGGCACACTCACGCCCGATGACCATAGTCGGGTCGACGAGGCCATGAAAACCGCACATGTGGAAGGGCTCGCCGAGCGCGACTTCATGCAGATAAGCGACGGGCAACGCCAGCGCGTCATGCTCGCACGCGCCATCGCGCAGGATCCGCGTGTGCTCGTGCTCGATGAGCCCACGTCGTATCTCGATATCCGCTACCAGATCGACCTGCTGCGAATACTTCGCCACCTTGCGAAATCGCGGAATGTTGCTGTCATCATGTCCATCCACGAACTCGAGCTCGCGCAGAAAAGCGCCGACAAGGTGATTTGCGTGAAGGACGGCCGGGTCTTCCGCGCCGGCGCACCCGAGGACATATTCACGCGCGAGACGATTGGCGAGCTCTACGGCCTTCAACATGGCACCTTCAACGAGCGCTTCGGCAGCGTGGAAATTGGGCGCCCACACGGCGATGCGCACACGTTCGTCATCGCCGGCGCAGGTACGGGGTCAGCTGTGTTTCGCCAGCTCATCCGGCAGGGCAAGGCGTTCTACGCGGGCATTCTGCACGAAGGGGACATCGACTGCGAGCTCGCGCGCGACCTGGCGACGGAATGCGTGGCCGAGCGCGCCTTCGAGCCGATCGGGGATAAAACCATAGCCCGCGCCAAAGAGCTCCTCGTCCACTGCGCGCGCCTTATCGTGTGCCCCGCCGCCTTCGGCACCATAAACGCCCGCAACGCAGAGCTCGTCGAGTTCGCACGATCGCATGGTATCGAGGTCATGCAAGCGTGCGAAGGCGCATCGGAGGATTCCAATGGATACGCCTAGGCGCGGTCCAAGAAATCGTCCGCATCCCCATCTGACACTATTTCACCGCAACTTAGAAGGTGTCGGCGTATAACGCTTCACCCCAAATTAAATTGATTCGTTGAATAGACACACTACAAATCTTTAGACTTCGTTTAATCCACAAGTGGGTATTATCACACATTAAGCACACGTGAAAGGATATACCCATGTCGCTTACGCGGTCAGCAGAGCGTGCAGCGCTCAACAAGCTCATCGATTATCTCGACGACAACCCGCAAGAAAACATCGACAAAATCATGGACCTCGTGAACAAGCTGGTCCCCAATCGCGTATTTCCTGTACAGCGAGAGGCATTCACCAATGTCATCAAGAGCCGCGGCAATTGGTATGACCTGATCATGCGTGTGTTCAGCCTTAATCCCCAGATGCGAACCAAACTGCTTAAGACCCTCATTGTCGACGCCAACCTGCTAGCTTGGCCAGAGCAGGAAAAGAACCGCGAAAAGTACCAGTGCAACGTTCCGTGGGCCATCCTGCTCGATCCCACGAGCGCCTGCAACCTGCATTGTACGGGCTGCTGGGCCGCCGAGTACGGCTACAAGCAGAATCTCTCGTTCGAAGACATCGACTCTATCGTTACGCAGGGCAAAGGGCTCGGTACGCATATCTACATCTATACCGGCGGCGAGCCGCTCGTCCGCAAGCACGACCTGATCAGAATTTGCGAAAAACATCAGGACTGCGTGTTTCTCTGCTTTACCAACTCCACGCTGATCGACGAGGCCTTCTGCGACGATATGATTCGCGTAGGTAATTTTGTCCCCGCCATCAGCGCCGAGGGCAATGAGCACACCACCGACGCCCGTCGCGGCGAGGGTACCTACGCAAAGATCGAGCACGCCATGAAACTCCTGCGCGAGCGCGACTTGCCGTTTGGTATCTCCACCTGTTGGACCAGCGCCAATGCCGATACGGTTGCTACCGAGGAGAACATGGACTGGATGATCGGCGAGGGAGCACTCTTCTGCTGGTACTTCCACTTTATGCCGGTTGGCCGCAATGCAACCCCCGAGCTCATGCCCACGCCCGAGCAGCGCGAGCACATGTATCACTTTATCCGCGAAATGCGTGAGAAGAAGCCGCTGTTTACGCTCGACTTCCAAAACGACGGCGAGTTTGTAGGCGGATGTATCGCCGGCGGCCGCCGCTACCTGCACATCAACGCCGCCGGAGACGTGGAGCCGTGCGTGTTCATCCACTACTCAAACGCCAACATCCACGATGTGAGTTTACTCGACGCGCTGCGCTCTCCCCTCTTTATGAAGTACTACGAGAACATGCCGTTTAACGACAACTACCTCAAACCATGCCCCATGCTCGAGAATCCCGACGTGCTGCCCAAACTGGTCGCCGAGAGTGGCGCAATGAGCACCGACCTAATCGAGAAGGAGTCACCCGAGCAGCTGCGCGAAAAGACCCAGGCTGCCGCCGAGGCATGGTCACCTGTCGCCGACCGCATCTGGAACGACTCCGACGATCCGTTATACGCCAAGCGTCACGAGGACAAGTCGCAGGGCATGGCCGATAGCGACATGCACAAGTTCGAAAAACAGGGCCGCATACTCAAAAACGGCGATTAATGCTGCCCTACACGACAAACGCTCAGAAATGAAGCGGAGCAGTCTCGAGGCTCATCTTCGAGGCTGCTCCGCCTTACCATCAAAACAGTTTTACTAAGTTGCGGTGAAATAGGGACCAGAACGGCCTTCCAATAACCAAAACAATCCCTATTCCACCGCAACTTCTATAAGTTGTTGAATTATCGATGCTATTCGAAGCGAGATTCCAGACTCGACAGACCGTTGAGAGTCAGATCGTTGGCGACCCCAGAGACGCGCTCGATAGGAACCGAACCGTCAGACAGCGCCCACGTGCGATAGATACCGATAATACCCGACAGCAAAAACGCCAGATAGTAGTCGAACATCTCGTCCTTGAGACCTTGGGGCAGCAGATCGCGTTCGGCAATCTCGTGCTCGAGCGGCGCACGAAGACGAGCCATAAAATCATCGAGCGGAATGTTCTCGATCAGCTGACGATTGAGCACCAAGTTGTTGCACAGTGCCTCGTTAACGGTTTTAAAGAAGGTCGCCGCCGCGCCCAGGGCGCGCTCGTTGGTGTCGCCGTCCATGGAAGCAAGCGTTTTCTCGACCGAGTCGACAATCATCTCCACCACATCGACGGCAATGGCATCGAGCAGGCCGTCAACCGTGCCAAAGTGAACGTAAAAGGTCTTGCGGTCGACATTGGCCTCGCGCGCGATGGCACTCACCGTAATGTCTGCCAGCGGCTTTTCCATGAGCAGGCGCTCGAAAGCGGAAAGGATGGCATTGCGGCTGCGAACGATGCGGCGGTCAAGACGCGGTTTGCTGGTTGCCATGGGCATGTCCCTTCGATATGCGAGCATTCATCAACAGATGAGAGATAATCTACGTAAGAGGATTATCCCCCATACAGTACAAATATGCCCCGCATCATGAAGAACGCACGACTGCCCTACTGCGACTTAGGGTGCTTCTTCTTATTGAGTGCCGACGGAGATACGCGAATACCATCGCCTGTCTGGCGCACATAGGCCTTATGAGCCGGCTTAGCGGTCCCAGAAGCCTTCTGAGCGTGCTTCTTGGGATCAACGGTAACAGCCATTAGTGGGGTGCGGCTTAGTGGGCGCAGAGGGCGTCTGAGGCGTGCGGCCGAGCTTGCGCATCACGCGATCCCAGCGCGCATGGATGCTCTCGTTGTGGGCGCTCTTAAGTCCCAACAGGGGCGCAGCCAAAATGGTCGGCGCAATAAACGTAATGAGACGCCACAGCAGATAGCCGGCGGTCGAAGCCGACCCAAAGAAATGACCCAAGAACAATGCAAAGCCGCCCTCAGCGCCACCAGTTCCACCGGGCAGGGGGACCGCAGAGCTCAACAGCTGGACAAAGGCGCTCGCGGCCATGACCGAGAAAAAGTCGACCTCATGGTGGCCAAAGGCAAGCATCAGGAAATACGGCACGAGGTAGAAAAACGCGAGCTGCAGCATGGTGATGACCACCGTGAGCAGCATGGACGAAAAGTGGCCAGCCGAAAGCTTGAACTTCTCAGAGAACGAGTAGATCTCGCCATCGACAAACGTGCGCCAACCCTCGATCTTAGTGGCCGAGACACCAATGCGCTCGAGCCAATTGATGATGCAATGGGCGACGCGCGTGACGGTCTTAGGCATGAGCGCGACGGCGAAGATGCCAAGCAAGATGCAGCAGTGCCCACCAAAGCTAAAGACACACAGCAGCGTCATGTCGCCATAGCGCTCGGCAAAAAAAGGCATGCGAGCAAGCAGTAGGATAGCGCCCCAGGCAACGAGGCCAAACTGATACACGATAAAGCGCGTGAACTGCGTGGCGCCGGCCTCGCCCACGTTTTGGCCGGCCTTGGTCAGGCGATAGATCTGAGCCGGGGTGGAGCCCATCATCATGGGCGTCAGGTTGCCAAAGAAGATGCCACTCGCCTCGACCGAGATCAGGTCGCGGATGCCGACGGGCGAATTGGGATCGAGCCAGACGGCGATCGCATAGGCCACAATGCCAAAGAACAGGTACATGAACATGCAAAGACACGCGACAATGAGCCATGACGCCTGGACGCTCGACATAGCGGCCCAGAACTGCCCCATCTGCCCGGTTACCACCAGATAGACGATATAACCTACCAGCACGACGCCGATAAAGATGGCGCCGCGGCGTGCGCTCTTATTGTCATCTCCGCCCGAGGCCTCAACCTCGACCTGGGGCTTAGACGTATGCTGAGAGGACTCCGTCATGAGACTCCTTCTAACAGTCAAAATATCTTGGATATTGTACCCGTAAGGGCCATAGGCAGAACGCAAAGCTCTGGTTCAAACGGGAATTGCAGACGGTTGTTTAAAAATAAAAAACCCGGCCTTCCATAGGAAGTCCGGGTATCAGATGCGTGGTAGCCCGTACCAGATTCGAACTGGTGATCTCCGCCTTGAGAGGGCGGCGTCCTAAACCGCTAGACGAACGGGCCATAAGCCTCAGCAGAAAAGAAGTGGTAGCCCGTACCAGATTCGAACTGGTGATCTCCGCCTTGAGAGGGCGGCGTCCTAAACCGCTAGACGAACGGGCCACATGACATCTGCACTGCCGTGCTGCGGGGTAATATATTACGGGACAAAAAACGTCAGCGCAAGAAGAAATTCCAAATTGCCGAAAAATTGTCGGCAGGTTATGGAACACGCAGGTAAACTAGGTAGCTAATTCAAGTTGAGATGGACCAAAAGAGCTTCGCGATCGTTGGGAATGTTGTCTTCGATCACGGCGTCGAGGGCGGAGTTGAGAAGCTGCCCCAGTTCCGGCCCGGGCTTGACTCCAGCACGGATCAGGTCGCCGCCGTTGATGGCGAGCATCTTGAGCGTATAGGGCTCCCCCGCCCTCAGCAGCTCGTGCGCCATCGCGCGCATCTCCTCAATCGTCTCAACGTAATAGAAGCACGATGGGGCCTTGCCAAGCGTGTCAGCACGCTTGAGGTCCATGAGCTCGTCAATCAGGCGGGCCGTGTCGACGCCCTCACCCGAAAGCGCGCGCATCATATTGAGCAGGCAGGAGCGCTCGGGGCGCAGCGGCTTATCGTGATATTTGATGAGCAGGCAAACGTCGCGCACCAGGTCGTGCGAGAGTGCCAGGCGATCCATAATGACGCGCGCTTTCTTGGCGCCGAGCTCGGGATGACCGTAGAAGTGTCCGCTGCCGGCGTGATCGACCGTAAAGCACTCGGGCTTGGAGACATCGTGCAAAAACGCCGCCCACATAAGGCTCGACGATGGCGCGACGCCGTCGCACAGCGCCAGCTCCCCTGCCACCGTCAGCACACGGGCGATATGCTCGTAGACGTTAAACGCATGATAGACACTTCGCTGATCAAACCCGCGACCCGCTGCCAACTCGGGCACAGCGGCGCAGATGAGCTCAGGGTAGCGCAACATGGCGTCTCCCCCGTGACCGGTCGAAAGAATGCCCTCGAGCTCAATACCCACACGCTCACGCGCCACGGCATCGAGCAGCGGCGCGCACTCGGCAAGCGCACGCTTGGTCTCGGGCTCAATCATAAAGTCCAGACGGCAGGCAAAGCGCACCGCACGCAGCATGCGCAGGGCGTCCTCGTTAAAGCGACGCTTGGGATCGCCGACAGCGCGAATCAGCTTGCGCTCCAAGTCACCCTGGCCGTCGTAGCGGTCGACAAGCCCGCGCTCGGGATGCCAGGCCATGGCATTGACGGTAAAGTCGCGGCGCGCCAGATCGTCCTCGAGCGAGGCGGCACGCTCCACACTCTGGGGATGGCGACCATCGGTGTAAAAGCCATCCAGACGGTACGTGGTGACCTCGATACGCTCGCCATCGGAAATAGCCGTGATTCCGCCAAATTTAATGCCCGACTCCACAACCGCGATGCCGGCGGCCTCGAGCGCCGCTTTGGACTCCTGCCACAGGCCGCTACAGCACATATCAACATCGTGGCTGGGGTACCCCATCAGGGCGTCGCGCACCCAACCGCCCACGTACCAAGCCTCAAGACCAGCCGCCTCAAGCGCGCGCAGGACGCACAGGGACGCATCGGACGGTTGAGTACCGTTGAGCGAAACATTGCACATGCCTATGGCCTCCTGCGACTATCAAATTGGCTATCGATTGCGTCTGCAAGAAGTCTAGCAAGAAACAGCCTCCACTGCACACGCAAGTCCGATAAACAAAAACGCATCCGTCCTAGTCTAAGACGGATGCGAAATAATCAAACTATTCAGACAAGGTGCCGGAACTAGCAGACCTGGCGAACCTCGATGTGCTTCTTATATTCGTCCACCTTGGCAAAATCACCCAGACCGGGGCACTCGACCACGTTGGCGCCAGTGGCCATCGAAAGGCGCAGGGCGTCCCCGACGCGCTCGGGGGCGTCGTGCCACACGGACAGGAAGGCAGCGAGCGAGGAATCGCCGGCGCACACCGTCGACAGCAGCTTGACGTCGAAGGTGCGGTTGGCAAACCAGATATGCTCGCCGTTGGAGAAGTACGCACCGGCGCCACCAAGGGTCAGCAGCACGTTCTTGGCGCCCTTGGCGTGCAGCTCGGCCATAGCGCCCTTGACGGACTCGTCGTCGCCACCGCTCACCTTGATGCCAAAGATGTCGAGCAGCTCGTCGTCATTGGGCTTGATCAACAGTGGCTCCAGAGCAATGAGGTCTGCCAGCTGATGGCTCGAGATGTCGAGGACGAACTCGGCCCCCTTGGCCTTGACACGGCGCAGGACCTCGGCCAAGAAGCCCTCGGAAGTGTTGGGAGGCAGCGAGCCGCTGATGACCAAGCAGGTCATGTCATCGAGCGAATCGATGAGCTCAAACATCTCCTGCTCATTGGCCTCGTTGATGGCGGCACCGGCGTTGACCATGTTGTACTCGGTGTCGGGGCCGGCATTGAGGAACACGTTGACGCGCGTGATGCCGTCGGTCCACACGGGCTTGACGGGCACGCCCAGGGCCTCGGCGCCCTTGACGATGAACTCGCCCGAGAAGCCAGCGAAGAAGCCCAGGATCGTGGTGTCGACACCGTAGTGGTCAAGCGTAAACGAGACGTTGAGGCCCTTGCCGTTGGGCGTATAGACGGCGTTGCGAGTACGCGTGACGGTGTTGGCAGGAAGGCCGTCACAAGCGATGTTGTAGTCAATGGCGGGATTTGCAGTGAGCGTGTAAATCATGAATGTTCCTTTCACGAAGCAACGTGTTAATGAAAGTATATTCCACGGATCGGCAAAAGGCTAGGACAACTCGGTGAACGGTGTGGAAGCGATGAAGTACAGCAGGACACCCCTCCCCCATGACGAAACAAAAAAAGGCGCCCCGGCCGAAACCGGGGCGCCGCATGCGCACGAATATGTCGTGTTTCGATTACTGGCGATCGAGCTTACGGACAGCAACGCGCTTGCTGTACTCGTCGACGTGACCGAAGTCGCCGATGCCAACGGACTCGGCAACGTTGGCGCCGGTGGCCATAGCGAGCTTCATGGCCTCCTCGACGTTGTCGCGATCCCTGTACCACTTGTGCAGGAACGCAGCGAGGGTGCAGTCGCCGGCGCAGACGGAAGAAACCAGCTTGATGTTGAACTCACGCTTGGCGTACCAGATGTCCTCGCCGTTGGAGAAGTAAGCGTCGCCGCGGCTACCACGGGTGAGCAGCACGTTCTGAACGCCAGCGTCGTGAGCCATCTTCATGGCAACGCGAACCTCGTCGTCGGTATCGACCGGCACACCGAAGATGGCCTTCATCTCGTGATGGTTCGGCTTGATGAGCAGCGGCTTCTTGTGAGCGAGCTCCTTGAGCTTGTCGGAGGACAGGTCCAGGACGACGTCAGCGCCACGAGCCTGAGCGTGCTCCATGACCTGAGCCAGGAAGTCGGGCGTAGCTTTGGGAGGCACGGAGCCGGAGACAATCAGGCACTCAAGATCGCCCGCGGTGTCCAGGATGTTGTAGAGCTCCTCCTGGTGCTGCGGCGTGATCGGAGCGCCGGGGTTCAGGATGCCGTACTCGTGCTGGCCATCGTTGACGTAGGTGTTGATGCGCGTGATACCGTCGGTCCAGACCGGGCGGCACAGGCAACCCAGGTTCATGACCTCCTCGACGATAAACTTGCCCGTGAAGCCGGCGAAGAAGCCGAGCGCGACGGTGTCGACGCCCATCTTCTTAAAGGCGAAGGACACGTCGAGGCCCTTGCCGTTAGCCGTGTAGCTGGCCGAGCCGGTGCGGACGTTCTCGTCGGGCTCGAGCGGAGAGCTCGAAACCGTCATGTCGACAGCCGGGTTAGCGGTTAGCGTGTAGAACATTTACAGTACCCCCTGTATATGTGAGGGCCGCGTGGCCGGCCCATTCCAACCACGCGGTTACCTCTGATACCAAATTAGCGAGCTGCGGACTCGAGCAGTGCCTTGACCTCGGCGGCGGTGTTGCAGGCGAGTGCCTTCTCGGCGAGCTCGTCGCACTCGGCCTTGGTCCACTGGCTGATGGTCTTGCGGGCGCGCAGGATCGACGGAGCGCTCATCGAGAACTCCTCCAGGCCCCAGCTGATCAGCAGCGGCTCGAGCAGCGGATCGGCAGCGGCCTCGCCGCACATACCGACCATGATGCCGGCCTTCACGCCGCTCTCGATGATGTTCTTGAGCGAGCGGAGCACGGCGGGATAGTACACCTGGTACAGGTTGGAGATGGTGTCGTTGCCACGGTCGGCGCACATGGTGTAGCCGATCAGGTCGTTGGTGCCAATGGAGAAGAAGTCGGCGACCTCGGCAAGACGGTCTGCGAGCAGCGAAGCGGCGGGCGTCTCGACCATAATGCCGACCTCGATGTTCTCGTTGAACTTTCGACCCTCTTCGGTCAGCTCGGCCTTGCACTGCTCGACGAGCTCCTTGACAGCCAAGACCTCCTCGACGCAGGTGACGAGCGGGATCATGATCTTTACGTCACCGAAGGCGCTAGCGCGCAGCAGAGCGCGGAGCTGGACCTTGTACTGGTCGGGATTGGCCAGGCAGTAACGCACGGCGCGAAAGCCCATGAAGGGGTTGTCTTCCTTGACCATATGCAGATACGGAATCTCCTTGTCGCCACCCACATCGAGCGTGCGGATGATGACCGGAGCACCCTTAAGCGCGCTGGCGACCTTACGGTAGGCGTTGAACTGCTCCTCCTCGGAAGGAAGCTCAGCAGAGTCCATGAACAGGAACTCGGAGCGGAACAGACCGATGGCCTCGGCGTCGTGATCGAGCGCGTTGGGCACGTCATCGGGGTTACCGATGTTGCAGGCGATGATCTTCTTGATGCCATCGGCAGTCACGGACGGCTTGCCACGGAAGGCCTCGAGGGCTGCCTTCTCGGCAGCGAAGGCCTCGGCCTTGGCGGTGTAGGCAGCGAGCGTCTCCTCGTCGGGATCGGCCTCGACGATACCCTTGCCACCGTCGACGACAACGGTCATACCGTTGCGCAGCGCGGTGCAGCTGTTGGAAACCGAAAGGACAGCCGGAATCTCAAGGGCGCGCGCAATGATCGCGGAGTGCGACGTGCGGCCACCGGTCTCGGTGACGATACCGGCAACGTGGGCCTTATCGATCGTGGCGGTCATGGACGGCGTGAGGTCATGCACGACAACGACGGTGTTCTCGGGCAGGACGGAGAGGTCGACGACCTCCTTGCCCAGCAGCTCGGCCAGAATACCGGTGCGGATGTCGGCGATGTCGGCCGCGCGCAGACGGAACATCTCGTCGTCCATGGACAGGAACATGTTCTCGAACATGGTCGAGGTGTCCATGAGCGCCTGCTCGGCGCAGGTACCGCCGTCAATGGCGGCGTTGATGGCGTCGGTCATGCCCGGGTCCTGAGCCAGGACAATGTGTCCGCTCATGATCTCGGCCTCGGCCTCGCCCACCGTCTCCTTCATGTGGTCGGCCTGAGCCTGGGTCTTCTCGCAGAAGACCGAAAGAGCGGACTGATAGCGCTCCTTCTCTGCTGCCGAATCGGCAACCTCGTGCGGCTCAAACGTCAAGTCGGGATCGACGGCGACCATGACGGTGCCGATACCGATGCCCTCGGAAGCGTTGACTCCCTGATACATTCCCATTCCTCTCTCCGTGTCATGTGATAAAGCGTTTTGCCATATCCATGACAAAAGAGCGCAGCTACCTTACAACAGGTCACTGCGCCCCCAAATATGAACTTAGTTGTTCAACATGCGACCCGTTTGAGTTCTACTCGCCAAGACCGCTCTTGATGAGCTCAATGGCAGCAGCCAGAGCCTCGGCCTCGTCAGCGCCGTCGCACTTGACCTCGACCTCGGTACCGCAGGGGATACCAGCAGCCATGAGGGCCATCGGGGACTTGCCGTTGACCTCCTTCTCGGGGGTGACGACCGTCACGTCACAGGCGTACTTGCCCATGGTGGAGGCGAACAGACCAGCCGGACGCATGTGCAGACCCTGAGGATTAACGAGGGTAGCCTTCTCAGAAACCATAATTGACTCCTTTTTTGTGTTTAACCCCTGTCATGCATGTGGCAGGAGTCAGATTCACGACGTTGTTTATATTAACTCACATCAAACGGTTTTTCATTGTGTTTCACACGAATTGTTGGACAGATGTCGTATCCCTGCGCTCGCCCGCCGGGCGGGGCGGTTAAGTTTGCTGCTCTACAGTCCTGCGCAAGACGGAAAGCACATT
>JAGZBF010000016.1:0-47093 GCA_018370025.1 Collinsella sp.
GAGGCCACTTAATGTGGCCTCCGTCGTGAGCAGGACTGTAGAGCAGGAAACTTAGCCCGTGCCGGGGCCGCTGAGCCCTGACCGGCGGGATACACAGGTTCAGATGGGGCTTTGATGCATGGGTGGTCTGTTGTTGTGCAAATGGGTATCATACTGTGGTTATTGCATCGACTCTGCGATGCATGTTTGTACGTTCCCGGCGGTCGGTTTGCCAGAAGCGCCCCGTCGGTTGTTTCAGACCCGTTTCGAAGAAAGGAAACAACACTAACCTATGGCAGCTAAAAAATCATCTCCCTTGAAGATCATCCCGCTCGGCGGCCTTGACGGCATCGGCAAGAACATGACGGTCTTCGAGTGCGGCGACGACATGGTGCTCGTCGACGCCGGCCTCATGTTCCCGGATGACTCCCAGCCCGGTATCGACCTGGTGCTTCCCGACTACACCTATGTTTTGGAGAACGAGGAAAAACTCCGCGGTATCGTCGTTACCCACGGCCACGAGGACCACACCGGTTCGCTTCCGTATCTGCTGCAGGACCT
This sequence comes from Collinsella sp., assembly GCA_018370025.1. Taxonomy (GTDB): domain Bacteria; phylum Actinomycetota; class Coriobacteriia; order Coriobacteriales; family Coriobacteriaceae; genus Collinsella. Next base: position 541 of record JAGZBF010000016.1, read on the forward strand.
CAACAACAAGGTGCCCATCTTTTCGAGCAAGCTGACGCTTGGCTTTATCGAGGGTAAGCTTTCTGAGTTCCGCATCCGCGCACCCAAGTTCCGCGAGGTCAAGGGCGGCAGCCATGTCAACCTCGGCGGCATCTCGCTCGACTTCTTTTCGATGACGCACTCCATCCCCGGCGCTCTGGGCGTGTTCATCCGCACCAATCAGGGCACCGTTATGCACACCGGCGACTTTAAGCTCGACCAGACGCCCATCGACGGCGTCACGCCCGACTATGCCGCTATCAGCCGCTTTGCCAAGCAGGGCATCGACCTGTTGCTGTCCGACTCCACCAATGCCACGGTTCCCGGCTTTACCAAGTCCGAGGCCGAGGTTGGTCCCAACCTGCTGCATGCCATCAAGAACGCCCCGGGTCGCGTGTTCGTCGCTTCGTTCTCGAGCCATATCCATCGTTTGCAGCAGATCTGCGATGCCGCCCGCAAGTGCGGCCGTAAGGTCGTTGTGACCGGTCGTTCCATGCTCACCAACACCCGCGTCGCGCGCGAGCTGGGCTACCTCAACATCGACGATGCCGATATCATCGATGCCTTCGATATCGATAACCTGCCCGACGACAAGATCGTCGTCATGTGCACCGGTTCGCAGGGCGAGCCGCTGTCGGCCCTGTCCCGCATGGCCAATGGCGAGCACAAGACGCTCTCTATCCACGAGGGCGATACCGTCATCCTCTCGGCAACTCCCGTTCCCGGCAACGAGAAAGCCGTCCAGCAGGTCGTCAACAGCCTGGCCAAGCTCGGCTGCGACGTGTGGGATAAGAACCGCGCTCTTGTCCACGTCTCGGGCCACGGTAGCCAGGAGGAGCTCAAGCTCCTGATGGCCATGGCCAAGCCCACTTACTTTATGCCGGTTCACGGTGAGGCCGTGCATCTGCGCGCCCATGCCCAGCTTGCCCGCAAGATGGGCATCAAGGACGATCATATCTTTATCCTCGATAACGGCGACACGCTCGAGATGCGCGGCGGTATCGTCAAGCGCGGTACGCCCGTCGAGTCCGGCGTCGTCTACGTCGACGGCCTTCGTATCGGCGATACCGACCCCATCGTCTTGCGCGATCGTCAGAAGCTCGCCAATGACGGTATGGTTACCGCTGTTGCCATCGTCTCGCTTAAACACAAGAAGATCGAGGCCATCGAGTTCTCGGGCCGCGGCGTCTCGTTTGCCATCGACGACCAGTTCTCTGAGGATGCCTCCGCGTCCATCATGAAGACGATCGAGAAGGGCAAGTTCAGCTTTACGAGCAGCGGTTCCGATGCTATTCGTAAGGCCGTGCGCGATTCGCTCTCTAACTTTATCTGGAGCCGTACGCGCACCCGTCCGATGATCATCCCGGTCGTCATGGAGGTTTAGTTTGGCGCGTGGATCTGCACAAAACGCCAAAAGCAATAAGGCCAATAACCAACCGGCATCTGCTAAGGGTGCCGGTTCCCATCTGCGTGCCAATAAGGGCCACGAGGCGGACTTCGACGATTTTGAGCCTTTGGTTGAGCCCTCGGCCAACCGTGATATCGCCGGCGTGGTCATCGCCGTTTTGGCGATTGCGTCCTTCATTGCCGTGATTTCGCCGGCGACCGCACCCGTTACGGCTGCGGTTGCCGGTTTCTACCACCTGGGCTTTGGTCTGGGCGCCTACGTGCTGCCGATCGTCATTTTGCTGTTTGCCGCCACGCTCTTTTTAGGCGAGGACTCGCCGCTCAACGTACGCTCTGTTGCGGGCGGCGCCGTGGTCTTTATCGCCGTCGTCTCCATTCTTTCGCTGATGGTGCCGGGTACGAGTGTCTCTTGTGACCTTATGTTCACGCCGCAAAATTTGTCCGCCTCGGGTGGCTACATCGGTGCGTTTATTGCGAGTGCGCTGCAGAATGCCCTGGGTAAGCCTATCGCGATGGTAGTCCTGTTGGGCTTTGTCGTCGTGGGCTTGGTCATCATCGGCTTTTCGGTTGGCGGCGTTTTGCGCTCTGCTCGCGACCGTGCGGCCGATTTTGCCGAGCGCCGCCGTGCCGATGTCAACGCCAGCCCGTGGGGTGACGACGAAGCCCTGTCGGTGCCCGGCGTTGCCCGTCCGCACCTGAGCATTCTTCGTCAAAAGGGCCCCGATGCGGCCGTGACTACGGTTATGGGTAGCGAAGTCGATCCGATTCTGGACGATGAGGACGTGGACGAAGATCCGTTTGTCGACGTGTCTGAGGCCGTGGAGGCCGAGCGGGCCAAGACAACGCTGTTGCCGCGCCGCCATGCCAAGAAGGGCAAGGCTGCGCCCAAACTCAATACGAGTGAGCCCGACCCGTCTTGGTCCGAGAGCGAGATTGAGCTCACCGAGGGTGATGACGAGGACGACGAGGCTCCGATTGAGACCGCAAAGACAACTTTGCTGCCGCGTCGCCATGCAAAGCGCGACCAGGTAACCGGTCAGCTTTCGATGGAAGACGACCCCGATAAGATCGACGAGTCCGAGCCGCCGTTTGCCGTGAATCCTGTCTCGGCAGCACCTCAGATCCCCGACTTCTTGAAGCATCCCAAGGTTGCCGATGCGCCTGCCTTGAGTGCTGTCGAATCGGCTGCGGCCAGCGATGGGGGAACGGACGGCGGCGCCGCAGATAACGAGGGCGAAGAAGAGGACGGCCTCAAACTTCCGCCACTTGAGATTCTGCATGCCAACCCGCAGTCGGCTTCCGCTGCGTCTTCGGACAAGGAGCTGGAGCAAACTGCCGAGTCGCTGCAGTCGACCCTGCTTGAGTTTGGCCGCAGCGCCCGCGTGGTCGGCTGGATCGCCGGCCCCACGGTGACGACCTTTAAGCTGCAACCTGGCGAGGGCGAGCGCGTGAGCAAGATTTCGAGCCTCGAGGACGATATCGCGCTTTCGCTCGCAGCTCAGTCGGTTCGTATCTTTGCCCCGATCCCCGGCACGTCGCTCGTGGGTATCGAGATCCCCAATCGCAAGCGCCAGAACGTCAACCTGGGCGACGTGCTGCCCTATGTGAAGGGCGGTCCGCTCGAGCTGGCCATCGGTCGCGATGCCGAGGGTACGCCGGTCGTCGCCGACCTCGCCAAGATGCCCCACCTGCTGATCGCCGGCACGACCGGTTCTGGTAAGTCGGTGATGATCAACTCCATCATCACGACCCTGCTCATGCGCGCGCTTCCCGAGGACGTTCGCCTGATCATGGTCGACCCCAAGCGCGTCGAGCTTGCGGGCTATAACGGTCTGCCGCATCTTTACGTGCCTGTAGTGACCGAGCCCAAGCAGGCCGCGAGCGCTCTGCAATGGGCCGTGTCCGAGATGGAGCGTCGCCTGAAGGTCTTCGAGCGTCTCAATGTACGTAAGATCTCGACCTATAACGAAAAGCAGGCCGCCGGCGAGTTTGAACATTACGATAACCCGCCGCAAAAGATGCCCTATCTGGTCATTATCATCGACGAGCTCTCGGACCTGATGATGGTCGCCGGTAAGGATGTCGAGGCCTCGATCGTGCGTATTGCTCAGCTGGGCCGTGCCGCCGGTATCCACCTTATCGTGGCCACGCAGCGCCCGAGCTCCAACGTGGTGACGGGCCTCATTAAGGCCAACATCACCAACCGCATCGCCTTTAACGTCGCCACGGGCATCGACTCGCGCGTCATCATCGACCAGATGGGTGCCGAAAAGCTCACCGGTTTGGGCGACATGCTGTTCTCCAAGGTCGACTGGGGCAAGCCTCGTCGTATTCAGGGCTGCTTTGTCTCGGACGATGAAATCAACGAGATTGTCGAGTTCGTCAAGTCGCAAAGCGAGCCCGACTACCATGAGGAGATCCTGTCGGCTGTGGCGCCCGCTTCCATGTCCATGGCGGGTGGCGGCATTGTCCGCACCGGAGTTGCCGAGCCGCAAGACGATGATCCGCTCATTTGGGAAGCCGCCCATATTGTGGTGGAATCGCAGCTGGGCTCCACATCTGGCCTGCAACGCCGCCTTAAGGTTGGCTATGCGCGCGCCGGGCGTATTATGGACATGCTGGAAGAAAAGGGTGTCGTCGGCCCGCCCGACGGTTCCAAGCCGCGCGAGGTCCTGTTGGACGAGGAGGGGCTTGCCGCGCTGGAGTCTGTCGACGCCGAGATGGCACGTGAAGATCGTGAGTTTGGAGGATTCTGATGGCTGCACGCTTTGGTGACATGCTGCTCGAGCAGCGTCGCCGAATGGGCCTTTCCATTCAGCAGGTCGCCAACACCATCAAAATCAGGCCGCAGATCATCGAGTTTTTCGAGACCGGTAACTTTGCTTCGATGCCGCCGCGCGGCTATGCGCAGGGCATGATTTCGAGCTATGCTCGCTTTTTGGGCCTCAATCCGCGCGAGGTCGTCAATGCCTACTTTGACGACCTGATGGCATACGAACGCGAGACGTCTCAGCAGGGCGGTCGTTTTCAGGACGCCGCTGGCTACGTCAATTCGCGCTCCTCGGTCGATAACGGGCGCTTCCTGATGGTTCAGGGCGGTCGTTCGACCCGCTATGGACAGCGTCCTCAGCAGGCCGGTTATATTACCGAGACGGGTTCGGGCGAGGAGATTCGCTCACAGCGTGACCGGTTCCGCAGTACGCCGATGCCTGAGGACCGTGCGCTTCCCGCTGCCCGCGGCGTGGCGCGTGACCCTCGTGCCGGCTACGGCGACGGCGGCTATTCCGATCGCGGTTACCGTGGTGCCTCTACGGGACGCTCTCGCGGTGGCTATGCGGATGCCGATACCACGCAGGTAACGCCGCGTCTTCGCTCTCAATCACAGCCGTATGGCCAGCGCTCTTCGGCTTCGCGTTCGGGCCAGCGTGGCTATCAAGGCCGCGGTGAGCTTGCGCTCCGCTCGGGTCAGCGCAGCCTTCAGGGCCAGGGCGGCTATCGCGGCCGTTCCGATAGCAATCGCGGCCGTATGCCTCAGGGAAGCGGCCGCAGCAGTTCCGGTCGTGGACGCGGCGGATCCCGTACTCCTCAAAACAACGGGCTCGATCCGCGTATCGTCTACGCCGGCATCGGTGCCGTGGTGTTGCTGCTGATTGTGCTCATCGTGGTGCTTCTGCGCGGCTGCGCATCTTCGACGCCCGAGACCACGCCCGAGACGCCCGCTGCTACCAAGACGACGACCAAGAAGTCTTCTAAGAAGTCCGAAACGGTCGACGAGGACGAAGACACCGATGAAGCGACGGATGCGTCGACTGATTCGGACGCTACCAAGACGACGGCCAAGAAGGAAGAGAACGAGGTCACGAAGGTCAAAGTTTCCGTTGCCAAGGGAAAGACCGCGTGGATTGAGGTCAAGGTCGACGGCAAGTCGGTCTATGGCGCTCAGGCGACTGGCCCCTTTGAGCAGGAGTACACGCCCGAGTCCTCGATCGAGATCACCACGTCCAAGCCTTCCGATGTTACCGTTACCAAGAACGGTGAAAAGGTCCGTTACGATACCAAGACCTCGGGCGTGGCTCGTGTGACGATCACCGTTCCTAAGAAGGAGACGACTGATTCCGAGAATGGTGAAAGTTCTGATGGCACCGACACCACCGATGGTACCGATACCACCGACCGCACCGATGCCCAGTCCGCGGATGGCGCCGATACCGCAACTGACGGTCAGACGCCCACCGATTCTACCGACTATTCGTACGATAGCTACTAAGCCGCTCGTACGCGAAAGGAAACATCATGGCTAAAGATTCCAGCTTCGACGTCGTGTCCGAGGTCAACATGCAAGAGGTCGACAACGCCTTCCAGCAGACCACGCGCGAGATTTCCCAGCGCTATGACCTTAAGGATTCCGGCGCCACGATCGAGCTTTCGAAGGGCGACAAGCTCTTTACGATCAACGCCCCGGCCGACTTTGTCTCCAAGCAGATTATCGACGTGCTGAGCTCCAAGCTCATCAAGCGCGGCATCGACCTCAAGGCTGTCTCGTTGGATGCTCCACAGGCGGCGTCGGGCGGCACCGTGCGCGTGCTCGGCCATGTCGTCGAGGGTATCGACCAGGCGACCGCCAAGAAGATCAATAAGGACATCAAGGACCAAAAGCTTAAGGTCAAGGTGACCATCGAGGCCGACAAGCTGCGTGTTTCCTCTGCTTCGAAGGACGCGTTGCAGACCGTGATCCAGTTCTTGCGCGACCAGGACTACGGCCAGCCGCTACAGTTCACCAACTACCGCTAATATCATTCGAAAGGACCGCTCTCCAACATGGATACACCGTTGGGCTCCGTGCTCTACATCACCCTCGGGTGCGCTAAGAACGAGGTTGACACCGACCGCATGCGTTCTCTTTTGACCGCCGCGGGCTACGAAGAGGCATTCGACCCGCAGGATGCCGATATCGCCATCGTCAATACATGCTCGTTTCTCGCCTCCGCAACGTCCGAGAGCATCGAGACCACGCTCGAGCTCGCCAACGAGGTTCAGGACGGCGTTCGTTCTTGCTCCATCGTTATGTGCGGCTGCGTGCCGTCGCGCTATGGCGACGACCTGCCTGACGAGCTGCCCGAGGTCGCTGCCTTTGTGAAGGCCGACGAGGAGGACGGCATCGTGGCGGTCATCGATGGCGTGCTGGGTGTCGAGCGTGAGATCGCAGCCTATATCCCGCAGGTCAAGCGTACCGTCGAGGGCGCCGTTGCCTACGTCAAGATTTCCGATGGCTGCAACCGTTTCTGCAGCTTCTGCATGATCCCCTATATTCGCGGTCGCTATCATTCGCGCAATGCCGAGAGCATTATCTCCGAGGTGCGCGACCTGGTTGCCGGCGGCGTGCGCGAGATTGTGCTGATTGGCCAGGACACGGGCATCTGGGGTACCGACTTTGCCGACGAGGACGTCACCGAGGGCTCGCCGCGCAATCTGGCGCAGCTGCTGCGTGCCGTCGCCGAGGCCGTGCGCCCGCACAACGTCTGGGTCCGCGTGCTCTATCTGCAGCCCGAGGGCATGACCGACGAGCTTATCGATACGATTCGCGATACGCCCGAGGTGCTGCCCTATATCGATATCCCCGTGCAGCACTGTGACGCGCGCATCCTTAAGGCCATGCGTCGCTCCGGTTCGCGTCAAGAGCTCGAGGATCTGTTCCGCGATCTGCGTGAGCGTATCCCCGGCATCGTGATCCGTTCCACGGCCATGGTCGGCTTCCCGACCGAGACCGACGACGAGTTCCGCGACCTCATCGACTTTATGGACACCGTCGGCTTCGACTACACGAGTGTCTTTGCCTACTCGCGTGAGGAAGGCAGCCTGGCCGCCAAGATGGAGGGTCAGGTCGACGAAGAGGTCAAGCTTGAGCGCGCCCAGGAGGCCATGGATCTGGCCGAGTCGCTCGGTTTTGCCGCTACCGCCGCACATGTGGGCGAGCGCGCCCAGGTGATCGTCGACGGTATCGAAGAGACCGAGGACGGCGCCGAGCTGATCGGCCATGCCTGGTTCCAGGCGCCCGATTCCGATGGCGCTGTGCACTTGGACGCCAGCGAGGCGTCCGTGGGCGATATTCTGACTGTCGAGTTTACCGATAGCTTCTGCTATGAGCTTATCGGCCATGTTGTGGAGTAGGAGAGCGTCGTGGCAAACGAGAGCAATAAGGAACTGACGAGTGTTTGGACGCCCGCCAATATCGTGACGTGCGTGCGCATCGTCTTTATCCCGGTGTTCATGATTGTGTCGGCGCTGTCTCACACGAGTGTTGCCGGTACGGATTGGAGCATCTTCGACGGCCCGCTCGCCGCCGCCGCTTTTATTCTGTACGTGATTCTGTCGTGCACCGATAAGGTCGACGGCTATCTGGCGCGCTCGCGCAACGAGATCACCGATTTCGGCAAGTTCTTGGACCCCATCGCGGACAAGCTGCTGGTGTTCTCGGCCCTGCTGCTGTTCTTGGATTTTGGCGCGGTGACCGTGTGGTCCGTGTTCATTATCCTGTTCCGCGAGCTGCTGGTGAGCGCTCTTCGCATGGTCGCGAGTGCTGCTGGTGTGGTCGTTGCGGCCGATAAGCTCGGCAAGTACAAGACGGCGACCACGATGGTCTCCATCTGCGGTTATCTGTGCGTCTTTGCGATGGCCGGCTTGCACCTTGGCCCGGTGGCGCTGACGCTCGGCATCTACTCGGTGTCGCGCTTCCTGTACGCCGTTGCCGTTGTCCTGACCGTTATCTCGGGCGCCCAGTACTTCTGGAACTGCCGCAAGATCGTCTTTTCGGTCTAGGTCCTGGTGGGTATGACGGACTCTTTTGAGCAGATTTCCGCACATAACGAGGAGCTGGCGCGCGATATTGTCGAGCGCGCGAGCGCTCGGGGCGTGACGGTTTCGACGGCTGAGTCGCTGACGGCGGGTATGATCGCCTCGACGATTGCCGATATCCCGGGCGCCTCGGCGGTGCTGCGTGGCGGTGCGGTGACCTATTGCGATGAGATCAAGCATCGCGTTCTTGGTGTTGAGCAGGAGACGCTCGACCGCTATACCGCGGTGTCGCATCAGACCGCGCGCGAGATGGCGGCGGGTTCGCTGGAGCTGTACCAGAGCGATATTGCAGTGAGCGCAACGGGTTATGCCGGCCCCGGCGGTGGCACTGAGGAAGATCCGGCGGGCACTTTCTATATTGGCTGGGCGTATCGCTCCGCCGATGGGGGCGTGCCGGTCGTGGACTCTGTGCGCTGCCACTATGAGGGCGACCGTTCGTGTGTTCGTGCCCATGCGGTCGCGGAGGCATTGGGACGCATTGCCCTTGTGCTCAACTCTATGGAATAGACGTGTTTTAAGGGGCCTCCGGGCCCCTTAATTGTGGAGATAGGGACCTCAGAAGAATTTAGCGTTTGTGCTGTTCATGGGTGTATTTTTGCCTGCCTTGTTCATTTTTGGTCCTTTGTGGTCAAGCATTTGGTCAGTGTTTGGTCGGCGTTTGGTTGGGTTTTGGAAAGGTCGGCTGCATATGATTTATCTGAACGGTTGACCACGAACAGCCGTTCGTTTATTATCGATGCAGGTTGTTAAGAGGAGGGCTATTCATGGCCAAGAATTCAGGTCCCGTACGTACCGTTCATGCTCGCACGACGGGTAAAGAGCGCGATGAGATGATCGCCACCACCAAGGCCGAGATCGAGAAGAAATTCGGCCAGGGTTCCATCATGAGGTACGGCGACGGTGGCCCCGAGCTCGAGGTCGAGGCCATCCCTACGGGCGCTCTGGCACTCGATGCCGCTCTGGGTATCGGCGGTGTGCCGCGCGGCCGAATCGTCGAGATCTACGGTCCCGAGTCCTCCGGTAAGACGACGCTTTCGCTCGAGATCTTGGCCGAGGCCCAGGCAATGGGTGGCGTTGTTGCATTTATCGATGCCGAGCACGCGCTCGATCCCACGTATGCCGCGCGCATCGGCGTGGATATCGACGAGGTGCTCATTTCCCAGCCCGATACGGGCGAGCAGGCGCTCGAGATTGTTGACATGCTCGTGCGCTCCGGCGCCATCGATGCCATCGTCGTCGACTCCGTCGCCGCGCTGACCCCGCGTGCCGAGATCGAGGGAGAGATCGGCGACACTACGGTCGGTCTTCAGGCTCGCCTGATGAGCCAGGCGCTCCGCAAGCTCGCCGGCTCGCTGTCCAAGTCCAACACGACGTGCATCTTCATTAACCAACTGCGTGAGAAGATTGGCGTCATGTTCGGCAACCCCGAGACTACGACGGGCGGCCGCGCCCTTAAGTTCTTCTCTTCGGTGCGTATCGACATTCGCCGTATCGACAGCATTAAGCTTAAGGACGAGGTTATCGGTAACCGCGTGCGAGCCAAGGTCGTTAAGAACAAGGTGGCAGCTCCGTTCCGTTCTGCTGAGTTCGACATCATGTACGGTACGGGCATCTCTAAGGAAGGCTCGATTCTGGACATGGCTGTCGAGTGCGGCATCTGCAAGAAGATGGGCTCCTGGTTTGCCTATGGCGAGGACAAGCTCGGCAACGGTCGCGAGGCCGCCAAGGCTTTCCTGCGCGAACACCCCGATTGCGCCGACGAGATTGAGCATAAGGTCCGCCTTGCCTGCGGACTTGAGTTTGATGACGATGCTCCGTCCGAGGTCGAGCTGACCGATCAGCCTGCGCCTGAGGAGTTTGACGAGCTTTACGCCATCGATGGTTCCGCCATGCTCGATGATGACGACGAGTAGCGGTTACGCTCATGTCGTATACGGTGACCGAGGCCACGGTCGTCTTTCCCGATAAGAAGGCGGCCTCCTCGTTCTCGAGCGGGTATGCGTCCAAAAAGCCTTGCGCACATATCGATTGTGAGCTTGAGGGCGGTTTTGAGCGTTCTATTTGGATTCCCGTGCGGGTCGCGCGCCTGTATGTCAAAAACCGCCCAGATCTTCCCTGTGATTGGGACAACTTTCGTGAGGCGGTGCAGCTCATCGAGCGTAAATGTGCACTTACCATGGTGACCGAGATGTTATCGCGCCGCGACCATGCGACGGGTGAGGTCCGTGACAAGCTGGCTTGCTACGGCTTTCACCAGACAGCGATTGATTTCGCCGTCGAGCGCGCCACCGAGTATCGCTTTTTAGACGAGAACCGCTTTTGCTCGTACTTTATCGAGGAACGCAAACGGCGTGGTTGGGGACAGCGCAAAATCGAGACCGAGCTCAAGCGTCGTCATGTCGTGCTCGATGACATTCCCGGTTATCCCGAGGAATATTTTGCCGTCGAAGACGATTTGGCGCGTGCGTCAGCCCTGCTCGCCAAGCGACGTGTTCCAGAGACGCGCGGATTCGAAAAACTGGTTCGGTTTTTGATGGGCAAGGGCTTCTCGTATCACATCGCCGCCGATGCCGTTAAGGCACGCCTCGATGCCGAATGCGAGGAATGTGCGGTTTAGGCATATGCGTTTTGTGGTCCTGCCGTTCACCGCGTTTTAGCCGCCGTGCTGGGGCCATTTATTTGACAGTTGTTGTGGTTCAACGTACGATAAACACTGTCATTTGCTTTGTGATATGTGCTCATCTGTGATGAGTTTGTTTATATGTTTATCTGTATCCGACCCGCATAAGCTGCGCCCATATTACTCAAATGTCGCGAGCCGTTCGTAAGGATGGTTCGCTTTGTTGTGTAACGAATCCATAAAAAGGAGTGAGCATGCCTATCATCGCAGCGCTCGTTGGCATCGTTTTGGGTGCCATCGCCGCCATTGCCTTCATGCGCACCGCCAAGCAGGGTAGTCTTCACGAGGCCGACGAAAAGATTCAGTCGGCACACGCACAGGCTGAGTCCCTGATCGGTGATGCTAAGCGTCAGGCCGAGACCCTCAAAAAAGAGGCTCTGCTCGAGGCTAAAGAGGAAATCATCAAGAACAAGCAGGCGGTCGAGGCCGAGGACAAGCAGCGTAAGAACGAGATTCGTACGCTCGAGAACCGCGTGATGCAGCGCGAGGAATCCCTCGATCGCCGCAACGACGCTCTCGACAAGCGCGAGCATCAGCTGTCCAGCCAGGCCGGTCAGGTCGAGAAGCGCTCCCGTGAGCTCGAGGAGCTCTGCGCAAAGCAGACCTCCGAGCTCGAGCGTATTGCCGACCTTACCCGCGAGGACGCCCACAAGGAGCTCCTCGATAAGGTTCGCGGCGAGGTCACCCACGAGGCTGCCACGATCATTCGCGAGTCCGAGCAGCAGGTTCGCGCCGAGTGCCACAAGACCGCCCAGGAGATTCTGTCCCTGGCGATTCAGCGCTGCGCTGCCGACCACACAGCCGAGGTCACCGTTACCTCCGTGCACATTCCCTCTGATGACCTCAAGGGCCGTATCATCGGTCGCGAGGGTCGCAACATCCGGACCTTCGAGCAGGTTTCCGGCGTCAACCTCGTGATCGACGACACGCCCGAGACTGTCGTTCTTTCGAGCTTCGACCCGGTCCGTCGTGAGACCGCCCGTGTTGCCCTCGAGAACCTCATCGCCGACGGCCGCATTCACCCCGCCCGCATCGAGGAGATGTATCACAAGGCTGCCGACCTGGTTCAGCAGCGCGTGCGCGAGGCTGGCGAGCAGGCTGCCTTCGATACCGGCATCCACGACCTGCATCCCGAGATCGTCAAGACCCTTGGTGCCCTGCGCTACCGTACCTCGTTTGGTCAGAACGTGCTTCAGCACTCCCTCGAAGTCTCTGACCTGTGCGGCGTGATGGCTTCCGAGCTTGGCCTGGACGTTGTGACCGCCAAGCGCGCCGGCCTGCTGCACGACCTGGGCAAGGCAATCGACCATGACGTCGAGGGCCCGCATGCCGTCATCGGCGCCGAGCTTGCCCGCCGTTATGGCGAGAAGCCCGTTATCGTCCACGCTATCGAGGCTCACCATGCCGACGTCGACCCCAACACGGTGCTCGATGTCCTGGTACAGGCCGCCGATGCTGTCTCTGCCTCTCGCCCCGGTGCCCGTCGCGAGTCTGCCGAGAACTACATCAAGCGTCTTGAGAAGCTCGAGGAGATCGCCAACTCCCATGATGGCGTCGAGCGTACCTATGCCATGCAGGCTGGTCGCGAGGTCCACGTCATGGTTCAGCCGGACAAGATCTCCGATGCCCAGTCCACGGTCCTGGCTCACGATATCGCCCATCAGATCGAGGAAGAGATGGAGTATCCCGGTCAGGTGCGCGTCGTCGTGATTCGCGAGAGCCGCGCTGTCGATATCGCTAAATAACATGAGCGACGCGAACGAGCTCATCTCATTTATCGCGTCGATGTCGGGGGAGGGCAACCTTCGCGTCGAGGAGAACCTTGGCGAGGGTTATGTCCGCCTCCGCGTTTCGGAGGCCGAGAGGCGCCAGGCAAAGCACGACATTCAGCATGTCGAGGATATCGTCATTGAAATGCTCCGTAATGCTCGCGATGCTGGCGCCGACAAAGTCTATCTCGCTACGACCAAGGAAGATGGCGTCCGCACGCTTGTCTTTCTGGATAACGGTTCGGGCGTTCCGCAAGATATGCAAGAGCGAATCTTCGATGCCCGTGTTACCTCCAAGCTCGAGAGCATGAAGATGGACCGTTGGGGCGTTCACGGTCGTGGCATGGCATTGTTTTCGATCAAGCAGAACACCGACGAGGCCCGTGTGGTCACGTCCGGTGTCGATCTTGGTTCAGCCTTTAAGGTGAGCGTTGCGGCCGACCGCCTCAGTGAGCGTGCCGATCAGTCCAGCTGGCCCCAGGCCGTCAAGGATGAGGACGGACGTTATGTCTGTGCTCGGGGCCCGCATAATATTATTCGCGCTGCTTGTGAGTTTGCGCTCGAGGAGTTGCGTGGTTGCGATGTCTATCTTGGTTCTCCGTCTGAGATTGCCGCGACCCTTTATGCTCAGGCGTCAAGTCGGCTCGATACGTCGCGTCTCCTGTTCATTGATGACGAGAGCGAGCTTCCGGTTGTTGATCGTCTAGGCCTTGCCTCTGATGCCGAGGACTTTATCCGTATTTGTTCGGGTTTGGGTCTTGAAATGTCCGAGCGCACGGCCCATCGCATTTTGGCAGGGCAGATTAAGCCCGTTCGCGGTGTGACTGCGCGTCTGCTGCGCGAGCGTGACTCATCCTCGCATGCGCCGGCTCCTGTCGATCTCGCGAAGGATCGTCGTGGGCTACGTATTGCCAAGGATGACATGGCACAGTTTTCGCGTGCTGTGGAGCGCGACTTTAATGACCTTGCCGCCCGGTACTATCTCAACCTTTGCGGCGACCCAAAGATTCGCGTTTCGCGTGATCGAATCACCGTGACATTCGATCTTGCCAAAGAGGAATAGTGCCTTTACCGAGTCCACTCGGTACGATACAGTTATTGCAGTTAAAACGTACTTTTAAACGCAGGAGTTTCTTCATGGATTGCCTGAAGGTATCAAGCAAATCATCGCCCGCGTCCGTTGCCGGCGCCATCGCCGGCATGGTCAAGGATGGTGTGCCCGTCAACATCCAGTGTGTCGGTGCCGGTGCTGTCAACCAGGCCATTAAGGCCGTTGCTATCGCGCGCGGTTTTTTGATTCCAACCGGTTTTGATATTTCCTGTGCGCCCGTGTTCTCCGACATCCTCATTAACGGGGAGTCGCGCACGGCTATCCGCCTTTCTATCTACGTTCACCAGATCAATCGGGCTGCTATGGATAACGTCGTCATGGATGATGTTAAGCCTGTGGCATAGCTTCTGCTTGCCTCGATTCGCCTCCCTTCCATCGTTAGGACTTATGCACATGGACCAGCGTTCCGTACGCGATATTCTTGCCGGTAAAACCTACTTTATCCGCACCTTTGGCTGCCAGATGAATCAGCACGATTCCGAGCGCGTGAGCGGTCTGCTTGATTCGTATGGCTGTCTCATGGCGCTCGATCCCGAGCATGCCGATATCGTTGTCTTCATGACATGCTGTGTGCGTGAGGCCGCCGATACTCGCCTGTACGGCCAGTGCAATTCCTGTAAAAGCCTGCCGCCTTCGCCTTCGGGCAAGCGTGTGGTTGCCGTTGGTGGTTGCATCGCGCAGCGCGATGGCGAGGGCCTGCTCACCAACGTCGATAACGTCAATGTCATCTTTGGTACGCATTCCATCGCACATGTGGCAGAGCTCATTGCCGAGGCGTTCCTTGATGGCAAGCATCATATCCGCACCAATGAGCATGAGGATACGGATGCCATGAGCATGCCGTGGCATCGCGAGACCCAGTATCACGCTTGGGTGCCCATCATGACGGGCTGCAATAATTTCTGTACCTATTGCATCGTTCCGTACGTGCGCGGTCGCGAAAAGAGCCGCTCCTTCGAGGAGATTGTCGACGAGGTGACCGGTTTGGTGCGCCAGGGCGTGCGTGAGATTACGCTGCTGGGCCAAAACGTTAACTCATATGGTCGCGATCTGTTTGGCAAGCCGCGTTTTGCCGATTTGCTGCGTGCCGTGGGCGATACGGGTGTGGAGCGCATCTTCTTTACGTCTTCGCATCCCAAGGATCTGCTGCCCGAGACCATCGACGCCATGGCCGAGACGCCTGCTGTTATGCCGCAGCTGCACCTGGCCGTCCAGTCAGGTTCGACGCGGATCCTCAAAGAGATGAATCGCCGTTATACACGCGAGGACTATCTGGGCCTGGTCGATCGCATTCGCAACCGCATGCCCGATATCGCGCTCTCGACTGACATTATCGTTGGCTTCCCGGGCGAGACTGAAGAAGACTTTGAGCAGACGCTTTCACTTGCCGAGACGGTCCGCTATGCCCAGGCCTATACCTTCATCTATTCCAAGCGCGCCGGTACCCCGGCCGCAGAGATTGACGATCCTACGCCGCATGAGGTTATTCTCGGGCGTTTCAACCGCCTGGTTAAGGTTATCGAGACCACGGCACATGAGTATAACCAGGGTGAACTTCATACTGTGGTTCCGGCGCTCATTGAGGGAACGAGTAAAAAGAACGACGCGGTCCTGCTGGGCAAGAGTCCCAAGAATCAGACCGTGCATGCGCCTATCCCCGAGGGTTACAGCATCGATCAGCTTGTTGGCAAGATCGTTGATGTTGACGTTGACGTTGCCAAGACCTGGTATTTGTCCGGCTCCGTTGTGGGCGAGCCGCGCTAATGGTTTCTTCCGGGGCAGGTCTTTCCGCCGTTGCGATCGTCGGTCCGACGGCGGTTGGTAAGAGTGATGTTGCCGACCGTTTGGCCGCTCGTCTTTCGTCCGAAGTGCTGTCGTGCGATGCGATGCAAATCTATCGTGGCATGGACATCGGTACCGCAAAGATGACGCCCGATGAGTGTACGGCGCCGCTGCGTCTCGTCGACATTGTAGAGCCGGGTGTGGCATATTCTGCTGCGCTTTATCAGGCTGACGCTCGCGCGCATGTTGAACGTCTCATTGGTTCGGGTTGTCTGCCGGTTTTTTGCGGAGGTACGGGGCTATATCTCAAGGCCGCCCTCGATGAGATGGACTTTCCCTCGGGTGAACTTGAGGACGATCACCGTGTGGGCTATCAGGAGCTTGCCGAGCGTATTGGCGAGGAAGAACTGCATGCCCTGCTTGCCGAGCGCGACCCAGAATCGGCTGCTGTTATTCATCCCCATAACGTGCGCCGTGTGATTCGTGCGCTCGAGATGCATGATGATGGTATCTCCTATGCACAGCAAAAAAGTCAGTTTAGTGTTCCGCGCGAGCATTATCATGCTCTATGGTTTGGTCTGACGCGTAATCGCGAGGTGCTCTACGAGCGCATTAACCTGCGTGTCGATCTGATGTTTGAACAGGGTCTTGTTGATGAGGTTCGCGGTCTTATGGACCAGGGGCTGGGAGATGCCCTGACTTCGATGCAGGCAATTGGCTATAAAGAGATCATTGATGCTTTCAATGGCGTGATTTCTATGGATGAGGCTCGCGAACTCATCAAGATGCGTTCGCGTCGCTATGCCAAACGTCAGCTTTCGTGGTTTAAGCGCGATGACCGTATCGTGTGGTTTGATATGGACGAGTTTACGATCGATGAGGTCGTTGAGGACATCCTGCATCGTATTGAGGCTGCCTAATGGCCCGTTTCCCCCTTGTTCCCACGGCACCCGAGCCCGAGCGTGCCATTTTAGTTGGTGTTGAGTGGCGCGACAATGCATGGCCGCTCGATCGTTCGCTTGACGAGCTTGAGCGCCTGGCCCATACGGCTGGCGCCCAGTGCGTGGCGCGTTTGTCACAGCGTCTGGTTAAGCCGTATCCAAAATCGTTTATCGGTTCCGGTAAGGTTGAGGAGCTTTGCGGGCTCGTGCATCGTATGGATGTCGATGTTGTTATCTTCGACGACGATTTATCGCCCTCGCAGCAATCCTATTTGGAGAAAGCCGTGGGCGAGCCGGTAAAGATTATCGATCGTACAGCACTGATCCTGGATATCTTTGGCCTGCATGCTCAGACGCGTGAGGGACGCCTACAGGTACAGCTGGCGCAGCTTCAATATCTGTTGCCTCGTCTGCGCGGTATGTGGAGCCATCTTGCCAAGGAGCAGACGCGCGGCGGCATCGGTTCACGCTTTGGTCAGGGCGAAAGTCAGCTCGAGGTCGACCGTCGCCTCATTCGTAATAAGATCGCTGCGCTTCGTCGTGAGCTCAAGCAGGTTGAACAGCGTCGCGATGTCCAGTCCAAGAGCCGCATTGAGTCACCGGCGTTTCGAGTCGCGTTAGCCGGTTATACCAATGCCGGTAAATCGACGTTGCTTAATCGCCTGACCGGCTCTACGGTACTTTCGCAGGACAAGCTGTTTGCTACGCTCGACCCGACGACGCGTTCGTATCGCCTGCCCGGCGGTCGCGGCATGACGATTACCGATACCGTTGGCTTTATTCAAAAGCTACCGCATGGTCTCGTTGATGCCTTTAAGTCCACGCTGTCTGAGGTTCTTGGTGCCGATCTGATCCTTAAAGTTGTGGATGCCTCTGACGAGGACTACGAGCGCCAGCTCGAGGCAGTCGATCGCGTTCTTGACGAGATCGGTGCCGGCGAGCGTTTGACGCTTACGGTGTTCAATAAAATCGATCTTCTCGATAGCGTTGATCGATTGAGTTTCCGTCGTCGCTATCCCGAGGCCGTGCTGTTCTCGGCCCAGACGGGCGAGGGACTCGACGATCTCGTCGACCGTATTGCTCGTGAGGCGGCTGCCACCGATGTGTTGCTCTCCGCTGATATCCCGTATCGCGAGGGCGCCCTCATCACGCTGGTGCATGAACAGGGAACCCTTTTGCACGAGGAATATCTTGAGGGCGGCGTTCGTATTGTTGCGAAGCTGCCGGCTCGCATCGCGCCGCGGCTCAAGCGTTATCGCACCGAGTAGACGAGCTCCAAAAAGCCCAGAATAGTGGGCTGATGCAGTAGATAAAAGGGGAGTGCGTGACGTCCAAGGCTGGCGAGCGCCGGGATGGGATTGGCGTAGGCCCAGCTTGGGACGGTCTTATCGATTCCCTGCGCTATGTGTGCGGCGAAGTATCCTGCAAGATACATAAAGAAAAACGGGATGATGGGGTAGTAATCACCTGAAACAAACCCAGTGCTCGGAAATCCCAGCCACGCCAGGTAGGGGACAGGATAGATCGTTTTGGGGATACTCCAGGTGAGGGCGAACAACACAAGGCATAGGGACATGCCCCATCTCGCCGATATCTTCTTAAGGACGGGATCGGTCAACGCCACGATGCCGGTACATGCGGCCATGCAGTAGATGATGCCAAAATTAACCGAATCGTCTACTGAGACAAGTGTTGTTGCCAACCAGACGACGAGTGCTGCTAAGGCGTATTTGGCGGCACGTTTGATATTGTTGCGTGAGAGCGTGCACATCCAACCCGCGATAAACAAGAATACCCAGCTGATGCTGGCACGCCAGATGTCTTGAAAGACGGTCTGTGTAAACCAGGGCATATCCCAACCGTACAGGTAGGCGAGATCGTAGCAAGCGTGAAAACCTGCCATTGAAATCATCGTAAACCCGCGGACGGTATCAAAGATAGTGATGCGTTTTTGCATTACGAGAACCGGCGCATCAAGCCGACGACTTTGCCCAAGATAACGGGATTCGTTGCATAGATAGGCTCCATGGTGTCATTCTCAGGCTGCAGGCGTACGCGTCCCTGCTCCTTGTAGAACGTCTTGACGGTCGCTGAACCATCAATCATAGCCACGACAATTTCGCCGTTCATGGCACTCTTTTGTTCACGGACGATGATGTAATCGCCATTGAAGATACCGACATTGATCATTGAGCTCCCATGCACCTCAAGGATAAAGGAACCCTGATCAGTGGCGATTTCGGTCGGGATAGTAAATGTGTCTTCGATATTCTGCTCGGCCAGAATGGGAATCCCAGCCGCGACGCGACCAACGAGCGGTAGTGAGACCGTTCCGCGAGGTGCGGTGGTCTCGTTAGATTTAGAAATTGAGACAGAGGAACCGTCCTCGTTAAAGAGTTCCAGAGCGCGCGGTTTGGTGGCATCGCGCTTGAGTAGCCCGCGCGCCTCCAGGGCAGATAGATGGGCGTGCACGGTGCTGGGGGAGGAAAGGCCCACGGCAGAAGCCATCTCGCGCACGCTGGGCGGATAACCCTTCTCCTGCTGATATTCCTTGATGAAGTCGTAAATTTGCTGCTGACGCTTGGTAATTTTGCGAGCCATCAGGGCATCCTCTCTACCCATGTCAAACAAATGTTCGAATTTTGCTTGACAGGAACAACTGTTCGAAGATAATAATAACCGAACATTCGTTCTCGCGCTAGACATTTTTGTCCGCGCGGCTTGATAAAACTGTTCTCAGCAAAACACGCGAGAGGAGAACATGATGAACGCAACGAATATGGTCCAGGGAAACCTCGCCCTTAAGCTCGAGACGTCTGCAGAATACACTTTTACGGTTGTTCAGGGTGGCCGCTCCAGCTTTCAGCCTTTGACCGTAAAGCCTGCTCGCAATCAGCAGGCTGTAGCCGCGCCGGGCCGCGTTGCCCTGAAGGTTCCGACGATTGTCGCCGTTGCCGTTGCGCTTACGCTCTTCTTTGTCCTCGCTACGTCGGTCTTTAGCGCTCGTCACGCCGCGTATGCCGAGTCCGTTTCCAACGTTACCTATGAGACCATTCGCGTTCAGTCTGGTGATTCTCTTTGGTCGCTTGCCGAGGAATATCCAATCGAAGGCCTTTCCACGCAAGAGACTTCCGACATGATCCGTAACGTCAATCATCTGGAGCATGGTTCGCTCGCCGCCGGTGCGCATCTTAAGGTTCCTGCTCGTTCGTAATCATTATCGCGCTGCGCATGGTACCCTTGTTATCGTTTAAGAGGAGGTACCATGCGCTGTCCCAAATGCGGCAAGGCACATACCCGCGTCGTTGATTCCCGTATGCAGGAGTCAAATAACACCATTAAGCGTCGCCGCGAATGTTGCTCGTGTAACTATCGCTTTACAACGTTCGAACGATGCGAAGACCCAATCGAGGTCATTAAGTCGGACGGAACCAAGCAGCGGTTCGATCGCAATAAGCTGCTCGTCGGCTTGATGCGCGCCACTATCAAGCGCGATATCGACACTAAGAAGCTCAATGAGATTATCGATGACATCGAGGTCGAGCTGCGCTCTCGCACGCTGACGGCCGTTACGTCCCATGAGTTGGGTGACATGGTACTCAAGCGCTTGGCCAAGATCGACAAGGTGGCGTACATCCGCTTTGCCTCGGTCTACCGCGATTTCAAAGACGTCGATGAGTTTCTGCAAGAGCTCGACAAGCTAAGGTGATTCCATGTCCAACATTACCGTCAACATAAAGCGTCTCGACCCCACCGTCGAGCTTCCCAAATACGCCCATCCCACCGATGCCGGCTTGGATTTGCGCTCCAACGAGGACTGCATTCTGAAGCCCTTCGAACGCCGTCTGGTCTCTACTGGGCTGGCCATCGCCCTGCCCGATGGCTACGCCGGCTTCGTCCAGCCCCGAAGCGGTTTGGCCATCAAGCAGGGCCTGTCTATAGTCAATACGCCGGGCCTCATCGACGCCCACTACCGAGGAGAACTCAAGGTTATCCTCATCAACCTGGATCCCTCCAACAACATCCAAATCAACAAAGGCGACCGCATAGCCCAACTCGTCATCCAAGAAGTCCCCACGGTCAATCTCATAGAGGTAGACGAGCTAGACAAAACCGACCGAGGCAACGGAGGCTTCGGCTCCAGCGGCGTCGCCTAGGGCGCTCGTATCCCTCCCGCCCGGGGCTTACCTATATCATTCCATGCTCAAACATTCTCGCGTCGCTTCGCTCGCTGCGAAACTGCGCGTGGAACGATATAAGGGCGGCTCCGGCAGAGCGGCGGACATTCGACTAGCGGATATGCGCGGGCTTTCCTCCCCAGTAGAAGCGGCAGAAGGCTCGTTTACGTTTTTGGGGCTTACCTGCAAGCTCCATGGTGGCGATGGCGATGTCCTCGGCTGCGTGTGGACGGCGCAGGACTTCGCCATTGATGAGCAGTGCCTTGAGCGACTCCGGATGATCGTGGAGATGGCGCAACGTCACGATGAGTTCTCGTGCGGTGGCGACATGCATGCTGGCGCCCATGCCGGTGAGCATCGTGGTGTTTGCCTTTTCCTGGCCATAGGACTTGCCCAGCAGGATCATCGGCAGATGCGCGCACAGGCACTCGGTGACGGTGAGTCCGCCCGATTTGAGAATTGCCAGGTCGCAGCCGTGCATGAGGGCCGCCATGTCGTCCACGTAGTCTAGAACCGTGACGTTTTCGAGCTTCATGGCGTCGAAGAGCGTCTTGAGTCGGGTGGCGTATTCTTTATCCTTGCCCGGTAAAAAGACAAAGTGCATGTCCTCAAAGCTGCGTAAGAAGGGGAGCGTGTGGTCCATCGCGGCGCGGAAACGCACGTATGGTTGGGGTAAACTGGCACCGGCCATCACCAATACGACGGTTTTGTCTATGGGGAGATTGAACTTGCTGAGCTCATCTTCGCGTTTGTAATCTGAATCGAAACCGGCTCGGATGGGGATGCCCGTTATGCGGATCTTTGACTCGGGAACCTTGCGCGGGCGCAGCGTTTCGGCCATAAACTCGTTGGCTACACAGAATAGGTCGGTGTCCTTGTGGGGCCAAAAGCCTTCGACTTCGTAATCGGTCGGCACACAGATGACCGGGTAATCGATACCCGTAATTACGCGGGCGCCCACGGCAACATTGGCTGCTGTGATGTGCGTTGCGACCACGGCTATAGGCCTGCGGCGACGAATATATTCGTTGAAGGCGGGGAACATAATACGCGACCATGCCGTGCCGCCACCCCAGAGAAGATGTCCCGTAAGCGTATATCGCCAGGTCAGGTCGTAAATGGGGCGTGTGGCTCCCGTAAAAGAAGCCGCGGTCTTATTGCCGTCGAATTTAATACGTCCAAAATCAAGGATATCGAGCACTTCAATTTCAATATCCTCAGGGATTCCCTTGGTGCCGCGGATAAGTTCAAATGCTTGTGCAATCGCGTTGGCGGCGGCTTTGTGGCCCGATCCAACCGATGCGTGCACAATGGTTACTAGGGGTTTTTGTGCAGGTGAAACGGTCATTTGCTCCGGTTGGGGAGTGGCTTGCATGGGCAGGGGAGCGCTATTGCTCATCTGCGTTTGATCCATCGATAACTCCCCTTCAGCTTTGTTACGCGATTTATCATTGTAGTGCATGAGTGTCATGTTCACGTAAATTTGGGTATGAGCGCAAAGAACGCCAATCTTTCGACAGGAGGTCTCTTCATGACTACCCATCAGCCGATCGATGTTGCGATTATCGGTGGCGGCCCTGCGGGCTATGCTGCGGCCATTTATGCGGCGCGCTCCAACCTAACGACGACCGTGATTGAACAGGGCATGTCGGGAGGGCAGATCGCCACGACCAATGAAGTCGAGAACTATCCGGGCATTCCGCTCTTGAGTGGCGCCGAACTCGGTGAGCGTTTTCAGCAGCATGCAGAGGGCCTGGGAGCACAGGTTACATGGAGCATGGTTACGGGTATCGATTACGATGCCGATGCAGCGCTGTTTACGGTGCATCACGATTTGGGCGATACGTCGGCCTCGAGCGTTATCGCTTGCATGGGTGCCACGCCGCGATCTGCTGGTTTTGTTGGCGAGGATGCGTATCGCGGTCGCGGCGTTTCGTATTGCGCGACGTGCGACGGCATGTTCTTTCGCGGCAAGCAGGTTTTTGTCATCGGCGGCGGCAATGCTGCCTGCGAGGAAGCTCTGTTCTTGTCAGAAATCGCCAGCAGCGTGACCATCGTTTTGCGCCGCGATCAGTTCCGTGCCCCCGATGGTGTGGTTCAAAAAGTTCTTGCAAAAGATAATATTTCAGTTAGGTACCAAACTAGTATTGTCGAGCTCTCGGGCGAAGCCATGCCAACGACGATTACCTTTAAGGACAATGCATCCGGGGAAACTCACACCGAGTCATTTGTCCCTGGCTCGTTTGGTATCTTTGTCTTTACCGGAACGCAGCCCCATTCCGAGCTCGTTGAGCATCTAGTCGATCTGGCGCCGGACGGCGGTATTGTTACTGATGATTCCATGGCGACCCGCACGCCAGGTCTATTTGCCGCTGGCGACATCCGTTCCAAGCGTTTACGCCAGGTTGTGACTGCCGTTTCTGATGGAGCCATAGCGGCAACGAGCGTATACGCGTTTCTCCGTGGATAAGTACGATAATATATCTTATGTAAGGTTGCTATCTTTAAACAAAGTGGCTGGTCGGTGCACCAATGTGCTGTCCAGCCACTTTTACTTGCCGGCTATATGGTATGCAAAACTAGATAACCTAGAATACAATATAGCCAATGAACGGAGGATTCTTATGAACCACGCCAAACACGTTATCCCGATGTCCGATTCGTCGGTCAGCATTAAGCCTGAGGATATTCAGCCCACTGTGCTGCCCGATGCATTTATTCAGTCCGATATCGTGCGTAAACTTAATACATTGAGCCTGACTCGCTATGACCAGCTGCCCAACGTGACGCTCTACCGCGATCAGGTCATTGAGTATGTCGCGCTGTGGATGGAGCCACTGTCCATTTGCGTGGAGCAGCCTGTCATTACGCCATCGATGATCAATAACTATGTGAAGATCGGCCTGGTGCCTGCTCCGGTCAAAAAGCAATATGGCCGCGAGCAGATTGCTCGCCTGATCGCTATCTGCATCTTTAAGCAAGTGCTGCCCATTGCCGCGGTTCAGGCGCTCTTCAATATCCAGCGTTTGAGCTACGATGCCCCGACTGCCTTCGATTATGTGGTCGATCAGCTCGAGGCATCGATTCGCGCGGCGTTTTCTGTCGAGCAGACGCCGGTTCCCGATACGGCGCATCAGGTCACACGCGAGTCGCTGCTTGTGCGCAGTGCCGTATCGTCCTTTGTTTCGAAGGCGTACTTGATGAGCTATCTCAAGTTCAATGGGTTTAATAGCTAGCCGACGTATAAAACGGGCGGGACAAAGAGCCATCTGTCGCTTTGTCCCGCCCGTATTTTGCTTGATTGGACTTTTATTTGCCCGAAGCTACCCCCATACCGTAGCCGATGATGAGGCCGTGCATCTCGGCGTAATAGGAATCCAGGCCGTTGCAGGGCATGATGATGGTCTTGGAGCCGGGCCAGTGCTCCACAATGCGGCTGGCCAGTGCCTGGGCGCCGGCCTCGTTCTCCACATGGTCGATGATGACCTCACCGCCCGTAAAGCCCTCGGCTTCCATAGTGTCGATGATCTTGTTGAGCATCTTCTTTTCGCCTCGCGTGTGCCCCACGAGTTCGATTTTACCGGCCTCACTCGCCGTGCCCAAAATGCGTATATTGAGCTTGTTGGCAATGACGCCGGCTGCCTTAGGGATACGTCCGGCTTTGGCGAGATTTTCGTAATTGCACAAGCTGAAGAGGATTTTGCTGTTCTGTTCAAGACTATCGAAGTATGCGCAAGCGTCCTCGAATGAGACATCCGGATTGCTTGCAAGATAGCGGTCGAACAGCAAGAAAATGAGGTCCATTTTGCCGCCAGCTGCGCGTGAATTGACTAGATGAATCTGTCGGTCGGGCTCTTTGGCAAGAACCATATCGCGAGCCGTGGCTGCCGCGTTGTAGCTGCCCGACACGCCCTCAGAGATCGGCATGCAGATGGTCTTGTCTGCCAATTTGAAGAGCTCGGCCCACTCCCCTACGCTGGGACAAGCGCTCGAAGAAGCGTTCGTCTCCGCCATAACAGCGCAGTTAAGCTCATGAACATCGAGCGAAAGGTCATCGACGAATTCACGCTCCCCCACTCGAATTTTGAGGGGCGCAAATGCAAAGGTGGTATGGGGTGCGGTCGGTTGCCAATCGCGGAGGTTGCAGCTTGAATCGGAGATAAGTGCCCAGCTCATAGAGGGTCCTTTCTAATTGTTCTTCAACAATTATAGCTTTCTTGCTGACCGATTGGGCCGCTATCTAGTATTCAAAACTAGATAGCGGACTGCACGAAAGACAAAAGAATGGACCTCGCAACTTAAAGCCACGAGGTCCACATTCACACGCTGTGTAAGATGACTTAGTAACGCACGAAGATGTAGTTATTGTTCATGCCGGCGGCAACGGAGCTGATGATAACACCCGTGTTGTAGTCGGAAGCATGAATCATCTGACCACCACCGATGTAAATGCCGGTGTGGTACGAGTTGACCACAACGTCACCGGGCTGCGGATCGGAAACACGCGTCCAGCCCATAAAGGTACCCGTGGTGCCCAGGCGGCAATAGCGACCAGTGAGGCAATAGCTAACAAAACCAGAGCAGTCGAAGCTGTTCGGGCCAATTCCGCCCCAGGAATAAGCGCAACCAAGCTTGCTGTATGCACGCGAGACAACAGAACCGCCGTCGACGGACTGGCTCGGAGCAGAAGGCGTCGGAGCCGGAGCAGGCGTGGAGGGCTGCGGCGTCGGAGCAGGTGCCGGCGTAGGAGCCGGAGTGTTGCCGCCCTGGTTGTTGTTATTGCTGGTCTGGCCACCGTTATTGGTGTTCTCGGTCGTACCGGCAGTCTCGTTGCTCACCGTGGCCTTCTCGGCGGTACTGGCGTTGATGCCGGCCTGCAGCGCGGCGTTGGCCTCGGCCTCGGCGGCTAGCTCGGCCTGCAGCTGTGAATCCAGGGAGTTTACGACGTTCTGGGCTTCAGCCTGCTGAGCGTTAAGCTCGTCGACCTTCTTTTGCGTGGCGGCGACGTTCTTCTCCTGCTCGGCCTGCTTATCGGTGAGCTGCTGCTTAAGCTCCTTGACCTCTTGAATGGTCTGAGCTTGCTTATCGGAAACTTTGCCGTAGTAGAACAGACGGTTGAGCATATCGCTCAGGTCATCGACACCCGTCAGAACCTGAAGCAGGCTCAGACCGCCGGTTTTGTACTCGCCGGCGACATAGGTCGAGAGCTTGGCCTGACCATCGGCGATCTCTTGCTGCTTTTGCGTGATCTCGCCAGCAGTCTGATCGAGCGCCTGCGTCTGCGTGGCGAGCTCATCGTAAATCTGCTGGGTTTGGGTACCGATCTGCTCGAGCTTCGTACGAGCAGCGGCAAGGTCGGATGCGGTATCGGCGTAGGCAGGAGCCGCGAGGCCCAAGCCCAAAACACAAGCGAGGGTTGCCGTAGCAGCGCAGCGTGCCATGTTTTTGTGCGTGTTTGCTGTGCGCATGTAGCTTCCTTTCCAGTAACTAAGGGTAACGGCTAGTCCACCGTCACCAGGCTAAAGAGCTCCACATCGTCATCAGACGGCGTGAGCTTCTCGCGCGGGTTGAGAAACGCAAGCTCAAGGATACAACCGTAACCGACAAGCTTTGCGCCCATATCTCGCACCAGTTTACCTGTTGCCTCGACGGTTCCGCCCGTCGCGACCAAGTCGTCCAGAATCAACACGGTATCTTTAGAGCTGATAGCGTCGGCATGGATCTCAATGGAATCCGTTCCGTACTCGAGCTCGTAGCTCTGGCTCACAGTCTCGCGCGGTAGCTTGCCCGGTTTACGTGCGGGAACAAAGCCGGCGCCAAGGGCTACAGCTACCGGTACGCCAACCATAAAGCCGCGAGCCTCGGGACCCACGACCTTGGTGATTCCCATGCCGGCAAAGTGCTCGGCGAGGGCATCGGTCATGGCTTTGAGCGCCTCGGGATTGCCAAAGAGCGGCGTGATGTCTTTAAAGATGACTCCGGGCTCGGGATAGTCGGGGATGTCGACGATTTGAGATTCGAAGTCGTACATTGCATGACCTTTCAATGGGTTCCCGAAATTTCAGCAGCGCTTATTTGCCCGCGGTGGCGGTGCCGGATTGCGAAGGGGCGACGACTTTGAGCGGCTTTACGAGAGAATCCTCGTGCGAAGCCGGCGCGGATGTCTCTTCGCTTTTGGCCTTGCTGGACTCGGAGCGAGTGATTTCCTCATCGAGTGCATCGATGTCGGCGTCCTCGACCACGGCGTTGAGCGACTCAAAAACGCGGTTCTTGAGCAGCGCAGTGTGCACACCTTCCGTCAGGTCGTGAAGCTTCTTAAACGCACGCTCGAGCTTGGCGTCGCGCTCGTCATCGGAGGTATCCATTCCGAGCATGCTCACGAGCACCTGCTCAAACATCGAGGACTCGCGGTTGGCGGAAGACACGTATTGACGCAGGTTGCGCGGCTCGATATGGAAGCGCGACAGCTCTGAGCAGTAGCGGATGATCGGAAAATCGCGACCATCGACGAGCTCACGATTCTGCGGACTCTTGATAATGCGGATAAGGTCGTTCTCGGCGAGCGAGCGGATAAACGAAATCTCGACGCCCAGCATATCGGGAATGGTCTCGATGGGATGCAGCTTTTGCTTAGTCTCCTTGGGCTCCGTCTTGAGCGGAACATCGGACAGCAAGCCCACCTCGTAGGCGAGCGTTGACAGGTCCGTGGCGTTTTCCAAGCGCTGCTTAATCACGTTGAGCGGCATGTAGCGAGTCTTCTGCAAATGCAGAATGACCTCCAGGCGATCAACGTCCTCCTTGGAGTACTGACGGTATCCCTTTGGCGTACGATGAGGGGTAATGAGCCCCTCATCCTCTAGAAATCTAATTTTTGAGTTCGAAAGATCGGGGTATGCGCCTCGAAGTAGGTTGACGACTTGGCCGATACTCAGATAGTTGCGTTCGGCCATGCCCTACTCACCGGTTTCGATGCGCTCCGGCGTGCTCTCGTGGTAGATGAGCGTAAACGTACCGATCTGGACGGAAGAACCGTCGTGCAGCGGGGCTGCATTGACGATGGCGCCGTCGACCCAGGTGCCAT
The DNA here is from genome assembly GCA_018370025.1 of Collinsella sp. Taxonomy (GTDB): domain Bacteria; phylum Actinomycetota; class Coriobacteriia; order Coriobacteriales; family Coriobacteriaceae; genus Collinsella. Next base: position 28,360 of record JAGZBF010000016.1, read on the forward strand.
TGAGCGAGCCCAGGTCCTCGATGCGAGCGCCGAGGCCCTCGCGAATAATGCGCGCGTGGCTGCGCGAAACGGTCATGTCGTTGAGGAAGATGCCGTTCGCGGGATCGCGGCCGATGGTGGTCACGTCGTCCTCGAGCTCAAAAGCGGCACCCGTCTGCGGACCCTTGACGATGGACAGAACGGGGGCGGTGATGCGCACGTTAGCCATGAGGTCGGGAACGGTGACATCGCTTGAAGGCACGCGGAATACGCAGGTAGCGTCAGCAGTCTTATCATTCTCAGGCATATTGTTAACCATGTTGTCCATGACAACCCCTAACTTATCGCGGACGTGCCGCAAATAATGAACCGTACGTAATCATACCCCAACGAATTAGTCTTCGATTTCGGGGTTCAGAAAGTCGATGTCCTCGTCCTCGGGATGCGCGAGAGCCTGTTTAATGGCCGCTCCGCCCTTAATGGAATAGATGACAGCCGTGAGCATGGAGAAGATCACGCCGCCGTACACAAAGAAGATGCCGAGGGGCACCGAGCTTCCGTTGAGGCCCGGGAAGGCCGTAAGGGTTGAAGGTAAAAGATGCAGGCCGTCAACAACGGGGAACCCGAGCAGCATGAGCGAGAAGCCGGTCATGAGCAGCGCAGTGGCAATCTTTCCGGGAAAGACGACATCGATGGGGCGACGGTGATAATGACGAACGATAAGCGTGCCGATGCCCAGATAGATGTCGCGGCCAATAATGAGCACGCAGACCCAGATGGGCAGCTCTCCGCGAACCACCAGTCCAAGTACGCCGGTGAACAGCAGCGCACGGTCGCAAATGGGATCCATGACCTTGCCGAGCCACGAGACCGTCTTAGTCATGCGGGCGATCTGGCCGTCCATCCAGTCGGTGGAGGCGGCAACGGCGTAGATTGCGATGGCGATGACGCGGTTGTTATCCGTCACAAACAGGTACAGAAATACCAGGGTGAGGATCAGGCGCGTAAAGGTGATGAAATTGGAGATCGTAAAGATCTTATTCGACGGGTAATCGGAAGTGCCGATAAGCTCCTTTTTGATCTTCTTTTTGATGCCCACAGGACTCCCCCGCTGGTTAACGACAAAACTTTTGAAACTATACCCGTTCCGGCGATGTCTATCCAGCCAAGCCATAGAGAGTCCAGACATGTGGAGGGCGTCGTAGGCGGCGGGAGATTTCGCATTCGTGTACATCAGCCTCCAAACATGTCGAAAAAAGTCGATTTTGGTGGCTGATGTACACGTTTTGATTCGGTGATTGCATCGAGCGGGAACGTTGTTGATTTATGCAAAATAATCATGGTGATTAAAACAAAAAAGGTCAGGCACTAAGTGCCTGACCTGCAAACTTCTGGTCGGGACGACTGGATTCGAACCAGCGACCCCTTGACCCCCAGTCAAGTGCGCTACCAAGCTGCGCCACGTCCCGAAGCTTTTGTTTGTTGCTCTGCTCTCGCTCGCAACAGGGAGTATATTAACCCGAAACTTTAGCCTTGTGCAAGAACTTTTTTATAAATTTTGAAGCAAGTCCAAAATTGTATCTGCGAGCTGGGGTTTTGTTAGCACGGGAAGTTCTTGCGTGCCCGCTTTGCTCACGATCCAGGCCTTGTTGGTATCGGTTCCAAAGCCCGAATCGGCGCGCGAGACATCGTTGGCGATAATGGCATCGCAACCCTTGCGCGCAAGCTTGCGCTGCGCGTACTCCACGACGTTATCGGTCTCGGCCGCAAAGCCGATCACGCACCGCTCTCCCTTTTGGCGCGAGAGCTCGGCCAAAATATCGACCGTCTCGACCAGTTCGATGCGATCCAGGCGCTCGTTGGCCTTTTTGAGCTTATGGTCGGCAGGGGTCGCGGGGGTGTAGTCGGCGACAGCGGCCGCACAAATGGCCGCATCAGCCGTCTGAAAGGCGCTCAGCGCTGCCTGCAGCATCTCTTCGGCGGTCTGCACGCGCACGCACTCCACGCCGTGGGGAACATCGAGCGATGTCGGCCCCAGCACAAGCGTGACCGCAGCACCGCGGCGAGCGGCCTCCCCCGCCAGGGCGATGCCCATCTTGCCCGACGACCGGTTTCCGATGAAGCGTACGGGGTCGATCGGCTCGTGCGTGGGGCCGGCGGTGATCACGATTCGCTTGCCCGCAAGGTATTGCGGGACGGGGTTCAGCACCTCGCAGATGGCCTCGACGATGTCCTCGGGCTCGTTCATGCGTCCCGTGTCCACGTCGCCGCAGGCAAGGTAGCCGCTGCCGGGTCCCACCACATGGACACCACGCTCGCGCAGCGTGGCCATGTTGGCCTGCGTCGCCGGCGCCTTCCACATGCCGTTGTTCATAGCGGGTGCGATCACGATGAGTCGCGGCGTCGCAAGCAGCGTGGTGGAGATGAGGTCATCGGCGATACCGTTTGCCATCTTGGCGATGATATTGGCCGTCGCGGGCGCCACGACCACCAGATCGGGCTCCTGCGCCAGCGAAATGTGGTGGATGGGGTCGGAGGGATCGTCGAATAGGCCCACGGCAACGGGCTCGTTGGTGAGCGCGCGGAAGGTAAGCGGCCCCACGAACTCCGTGGCATGCTCGCTCATAACGACCTTGACGCGCGCGCCGCGCTTTTGCAGCAGGCGCACGATATTGCACGACTTATAGGCGGCGATCCCGCCGGTAATGCCCAGCAGGATCGTTTTTCCCTCAAGTTGCATTGAATTGTTGGATGCCGTCATCGTTTAAGCTTCCTTGCTCGGGAGTACCAGGAGGCGGTGGCAGTACGGGCAGTGCGTAATTGACCTACCGTCGTGGTTGAGGTCGCTCATGGACGATGCCTGCAGCGCGGTGTGGCAGACTGTGGGGATGTTGCCCTGGATGGTCTCGACGGCCAGGCCGCGGAACTGCTTGAGCAGACGCTCGTAGTCGGTGAGCACGTCGGCCGGCAGCGTGGCGGCAAGCGCGGTGCGTTCCTTAGTGGCGGCGTCAATCTGAGCCTGCAGGTCGGCAGCCTTGGCGCGGGCGGCCTTGGTATCGGCCTTCACGCCCTCCTCGAACTTGGCGATAATTGCCTGTGCGCGGGCCTCGCGGTCGAGCGCCTCCTTATGGGCGACAACGACGTCCTTGCGGGTGTGCTCAATCTTGTCCAGACGCTTGGCCAGGGTTGCGAGTTCATTCTCCAGGTCCTGAACCTCACGGTAGTCGGAACCGTCGACGTGGCGCTTCTTGGCAGCCTCAATGGCGTTGTTGGTCTGAATCTCGGTGGTGTTGAGATCGTCGAGCTCAATGTCCAGGTCCTTGCGCTGGGCGTAGAGCTTGGTCATCTCGGCTTTGAGCTTAACGTAGGTCTTACGCTTGGAAGCGAGCTCCTTGAGCTCCGGCATATTGGCAAGTTCGCTCTTGTTGCGGGCGAGCTCCAAATCGATCTGTTGCAGCTTGAGTAGCGTAGCGCCGGCGCTCATTAGTTCTCTCCTTTTGTCACAGTCCACCATTGGCAAGGGTTCAGTATTTTAATCACATGACGGGGGTCGACCCCGGCGTCAACTGCAGAGTTCATCAATATATCAACGAACGGCTCCTCGGAGCGGTCGTGGCCGAGCAAGATCACCGGCAGCCCGCGCAAGGCAAGATCTTGCGCCACGTGGTAGCCCGCTTCGCCCGTCACGACAACGTCCGCACCCGCGGCGATGGCGGGCTCTCCAAAGTCGCCCAGGGAACCGCCCAAAATAGCGACGGTTCGGCATGCGTGCTCGGCTTCGCCCCACACACGCGGGTCGCTGCCGGAGGCTGTGGCAGCACGGGTGGCAAGATCACGCAGCGTGCACGGGTCGTTGAGCGTTGCAAGCGTGCCCAGGCCGGTGACCTCGGGGTCGTCCACGTGCTCCAGTGAGCTCACGGGTGCGGCACCCAGCAGCTTGCTCAGGCAGACACGGGCTTCGTGCGAACGGTCCAGGTTGGTGTGGAGCGAGATAATGCTCACGCCGCAACGCGCTGCCTCGTAGAGTGCCGCGCTGCATTGGGGGCGTGTGGCATCCGCCGGACAAAAGGCCTCGGGCGCCTTGATATAGACAGGATGATGCGTCAGCAGCACGTTTGCACCGGCTTCTTGGGCGCGGAGAACATTAGCTTCGGTCGCATCGAGCGCGCAGGCAACGCCGGTAATCTCCACGGCAGGGTCGCCCACGGATAAGCCTACGTGGTCCCAGGGCTCGGCATCCGTCTTGGGATAGCGTGCCAGCAGGGCACGCTCGAGCTCGGCGACGATCATGCGGCACCCACGATCGAGAGCAGCGTCTGGGCAAACTCGTCCAGATCGCCCGGATTCACGCGGTCATCGAAGGAGATGCGCAGTGCACCCAGGGCCTGCTCGCGGCCAACACCCATGGCGCTGAGAACATGGCTCGGGTCCATGCTGCCGCTCGAGCAGGCAGAGCCTGCCGATACCTCAAAGCCGGCGGCGTCGAGCTTGACGATGAGCTCCTCGGAGTCCATGCCGTCGACGTAGATGGAAACCATGCCCGGCAGACGATCGGCCTGTGCGTAGTCGCCCATGGTGGCGTGAATACGCGGGTGGGCCGTTAGCGTGGCGTAGAGCTTGTCGGATAAGGCCTGCAGTGTTGTACGCTCCTGGGCAACATTCGGTAACAGCGCGGAAGCGGCAGCGGCAAAGGCCAGCTGCGTGCGCAGGTCCTGCGTACCGGCGCGACGGCCGGCTTCTTGTCCACCGCCAAAGATGCGCGGACGCAGCGGCGTGCGGTTCTTAAGGTAGAGCGCACCGGATGCCACGGGGCCGCCGATCTTATGCGCGGCAACGGTCATGGCATCGACGCCCAACTCGGTGGCATCGAGCGGAATGTGCAGATAGCCCTGGATGGCATCGGTGTGGAACAGGGCGCCGGCAGCATGTGCGGCCGCGGTAAGCTCGCGGATGGGCTGCACCACACCGGTCTCGTTATTGGCGACCATGATGCTCACGAGCGCGACGTCGTCGCCCAGTAAGTCGTTCAGCGCGTGAGGCTCAATGTAGCCCGCACGGCAGGGCTGAACCAGGTCGACGGTAAAGCCGGCGGCACGCAGCAGCGGCAGGTTGTCCAGGATCGAATCGTGCTCGATGGCAGATACGATCACGCGGTTACGCTTACGGTCGCGCTGACGTGCACCCTCGGCAAGACCGAGTAGCGCCAGCTGGTTGGCTTCGGTGCCGCCGTTGGTCAGAACAATCTCAGACGGGCGAACGCGCGCGCCAAAGCTGCGGGCGATCTCGCGACGTGCAACCTCCAGACGCGCGGCAGCCTTGCGGCCGAGCGAGTGCAGCGAGTTGGGGTTGACGCCTGCTAGCTCGCTATCGTCGTACTCACGCTGCGCAAGGCGCGCCTCGGCGCGCATGGGCGTCGAGGCGGCGTAGTCAAGATTCACGGGTATGCGGTTTTGACCTGCGGTCATAAGGGTTTATGCCTCCTGTGCAGCCTCGTTGCCCAGCTTCTGCAGCAGCGCAACCTCGGCAGTGGGATCTTCGGACTTAAATACGGCAGAACCGGCCACCAGGGCATTTGCGCCGGCCTTGACGACCTCGGCAATGTTCTTGGAAGAAATGCCACCGTCGACCTCGATGAGGGGCGAAACGCCGTGACGCTCGCACATGGCCTTGAGCTCGTGGAGCTTAGCGATGGTGCCCGGGATAAAGCTCTGGCCGCCAAAGCCTGGGTTCACGCTCATGAGCAGTACCATATCGACGACGTCGATGATGCTCTCGAGCACGCACACGGGGGTGGCGGGGTTGAGAGCAACGCCGGCCTTGACGCCGCGCTGCTGTAGATGCGTGAGCGTGCGGTGCAGGTGCGTGGAAGCCTCGTAGTGCACGGTGATCATGTCGGCGCCGGCGTCGGCGTACCAATCGACCGTCTCGTCGGGGTTCGATACCATCAGGTGCGCGTCGACCGGTACATCGGTGGAGCGCTTGACGGCCTTAAGGATGTCAGCGCCAAAGGTGAGGTTGCCGGTAAAGTGGCCGTCCATGACGTCGAAGTGCACGTAGTCGGCGCCGGCGATCTTGTCGAGGTCGCCCTTGAGGTTGGCCATATCGGCCGAAAGGATGGACGGAGCGATTTTAATGGAACCCATGGTAGAAGCCTTTCTGCGCTAGTCGGTGAGTCCGTAGAACTCTTGGGAGGGTACGCGGTCGGTAAGAATCTCGAGAGCCCTATCCAAAGTAACACCGTTGTAGAGCGTTTGCTCCACGGCAAAGGTGAGCGGAATGTCTACGCCCAGTGAACGGGCAAGCTCGCTCACGCTGCGGGCCGCGACGGCGCCCTCGACCACCATATGCGTGCGCGTCTGATACTCGTCGAGCGACACGCCGTGGGCAAACTCGTAGCCAAAGGTGCGGTTGCGCGAATGCTCCGAGGTGCAGGTGGCAATGAGGTCACCCATGCCGGCAAGTCCCATGCAGGTCATAGCTTGACCGCCGCGGGCATGCACCAGACGGCTAATCTCGGCCAGGCCGCGCGTCATGATGAGGGCGAGCGTGTTGTCGCCGGCACCGGTGCCGGCGGAGATGCCGCACACGATGGCGATAACGTTTTTCATGGCGCCGCAGACCTCGACACCGGTCATGTCCTGCGACAGGTAGATGCGGAAGGCCGTGGATAGGAGCAGGTTCTTAAAGGTCTCCCCTACCTGCGCGTCTTTGCTGGCGATGACGGCGGCAGAAAGTCCGCCGCGGCAGATCTCCTCGGCATGGTTGGGGCCCGAAAGCGCCGCGACACGTGCCTCGTTGCCGATCTCATTGGCGATGACCTCGCTCATGAGCAGGCCAGACTCGGGCTCAATACCCTTGGTGAGGCAGAGCACCGGGGTATCGGCGGCGATAAAGGGCGCTGCCCGATGGCACACGTCGCGCAAGTGCGTGGAGGGCACGGCAAAGATGATCGCATCGGCACCGTCGAGCGCCTGGGCGAGTTCGGTCGTTGCTACCACGTTGTTCGGCAGCTCGTAGCCCACAAGGTAGCGGGGGTTGCGGTGCTCACCGTTAATGCCGGCGGCCGTCTGCTCGCTATGGGCCCACATGGTCACGCGCACGGCTCGCGCGGCGGCAAGGCCGGCGACGGCGGTTCCCCACGAGCCAGAGCCAATCAGCGCAACATTCATGACTCTCTCCTACTTATCGTCGGGCTCGGTGACGCGCTTGGTAAACGAGAGCTTGGACTCCTTACCTGTCATGAGCTTTTTGATGTTCGTACGATGGGCCCACACCACAGTAATGCCGATCAGCGCCATGCAAAACTTAAGTCCGAGGCTGCTGTACGGAAAGACCGCGCAGGCAGCGATGGGAAGACCGATGGCCGCGGCAAGCGAGCCCACCGACACAAACTTGGTGATGGCGACGGCCACGATAAACATGCCCAGCAGCGAAAGTCCGATGGGCCAGTACCAGGCGAGGATGACGCCCAGACCAACTGCGATGCCCTTGCCGCCATGGAAGTTGAGGTAGGGCGAGAAGATATGGCCCCACACGGCTGCCAGGCAGATGACGCCGAGCATCCAGTCGCCGGCGGCACCGGGGGCCATAATGCTCACGGGGAAGCCATAGCCCAAGTCGGCAATGAGCGGACGCGCGATAAGGACGCAGATGGCGCCCTTAAGGCAGTCTAGCAGCAGCGTGAGCGCGGCCACTTTGGGGCCGGCCACGCGCAGGGCGTTGGTGGTGCCGATGTTGCCGGAGCCCGCCTTACGAATGTCCGTGTGGTTGAACACGCGGCCCAGGATCAGACCAAACGGAATCGCCCCGATAAAGAACGAGACCACGGCGCAGATGGCGGTCAGAAGAATCGGATTATGCATCCTTTTGCTCCTTCTTCCTAAAGAAGAGTCGAATGGGCGTGCCGGCAAAGTCGAAGGTCGAGCGCATGCGGTTCTCTACGTAGCGCTGGTAGGTGTCGTTGACCAGGTCGCTGTGGTTGACGAAGAACGTGAACGTCGGCGGGTTGACGCCCGTCTGGGTCACGTAGTGCATACGCAGGCGGCGCTTGCCGTCCACCACGGTATGACCGAACTCGCGCAGGTCGGTGAGGAACGTGTTGAGGCGTGAGGTGCTGATCTTCTGCGAGCGCGTCTTCTCGGCAGCGTCTACCATTGCCCAGATCTTCTCGACGCTGCGGCCAGTGAGGGCAGAGATGCGCAGGTACTGGGCCCAGGGAGCCATGACGCCCAGACGGCGGTCGATGGTCTCCATGCAGGCCTCGCGCTTACGGTCGTCGTCGAGCAGGTCCCACTTGTTGAGCAGCACCACGATGGCGCAACCGCGCTCGATGGCAAGGCCCATGACCTTCTGGTTCTGCTCGGTAACGCCCACGGAGGCGTCAACGACGAGCAGCGCCACGTCGGCGCGGTCGATGGCGCGCAGGCCGCGGACCATCGAGTAGTACTCGATGTTCTCGTACACGGTGCTCTTCTTACGGATGCCCGCAGTGTCGACCATGCGGTAGTGCTTGCCGTTGCGCTCGACGACCGTGTCGATGGCGTCGCGCGTGGTTCCGGCAATGTTGGACACGATGGAGCGGTCGGCGCCCAGGATGCGGTTGAACAGCGAGGACTTACCGGCGTTGGGGCGGCCGATGATGGCGACGTTCAGCGCGTCGGGGAACTCATCGGCGACCTCGTCCTCTTCCTCGGGAAGCAGGGCCACGATGTCGTCGAGCAGGTCGCCCGTGCCATGACCGTGCAGGGCCGAGAGCGGCGTGGGCTCACCGATGCCGAGCGAATAGAACTCCCAGATGCTGTCGTTCTCGCGATCGGGGTTGTCGAGCTTGTTTACCAGCAGAAAGACCGGCTTGTCGCAGCGCTTGAGCATGCGGGCGACCGACTCGTCCTCCTCGGTGACGCCGGTGCGGCCGTCGACCACAAACAGGATGACGGCGGCTTCCTCGGCGGCGGCGAGCGCCTGGTCGCGGATGGACGTGGCAAAGACGTCATCGCTCTTGAGCGGCTCGATGCCGCCCGTGTCGACGATGGTGAACTCGCGGCCGTTCCAATCGGCCGTGTGATACGAGCGGTCGCGCGTGACACCGCGTGACTCGTGGACGATGGCGTCCGAGGTCTGGGCCAGGCGGTTAACGAGCGTGGACTTGCCCACGTTGGGGCGTCCGACGACGGCGACGATAGGTTTCATCTGCTCTCCTTTAATGGGTAGGGTCAGTGGAAGTGTTAGAGTCGGCAGGCACAATGCCAAGGATGTGCTCCAGGGTATCGAGCAGCTCATGCGGCATGGTCGACACCACATGAACCTCGGCGCCGCGACTGGTAAGGCTTGCGAGTAAATCGTCACGATGATACTCGTCAAGCGTCATGCCGTCAGCGTTGAACATGAGCTTAGGCACAAAGAGCATAACCCCAGAGAGATCCTGCGGCAGCTGCTCCAGAATGTCACACGCGACGATGAGGCCGGTCACGTCCACGTTGCCGCCAAAGTAGCGGTTCTTGATGGCTGTGACGGTGCCGGCGAGACCATGCGGCGACTCCACAAAGCGCGCCACGGTGTCGCGAGCGCTGGCGCCGGAGAGGCACAGAAGGCGCTGGTTGCGCTCGGCGATTGCCTCGCGAACTCGGCGCAGGCGCTCGGCATCGGCGGCGAGCACGTTGTCGGTCTCGTCCAGATAGGAGCGGATCATACCGATGCCGTCGTAGTACTGCGGGTAGCCGTCGTAAAAGTCCGCCTCGGGTGGCTCGATGCCGGCATCCAAGTAGAACTCGTCGCTCATCTGGAAGGTGTGGCGGCCAAAGCGCTCGAAGGCACGGTCCTGGAACGGTCGGATCATGGCAATGGTCTCGCGCGCTAGCTCGGGCTTGTCGCTGTAGGACCAGCTAAAACGGTTCTGATGCTTGGTAAAACCGAGCGGCACAATGCCCAGACTGGTGATTTGCTCGTGCTCCTCGCAAAAGCGCAGGGTCTTTTCCAGCTCCTCGCCGTCGTTCATGCCGGGACACAGCACAATCTGGGCGTGGATCTCGATGCCGGCTGCCATGATGGCCTCGAGCACGTCCATGCCGCGCTGGGCGTTGCGGCCCATCATGCGGCGGCGGACGTCGGGGCTCACGGCGTGGACCGACACGTTCATGGGGCTCATGTTGCGTTGGATGACGTTTTGCACATCTTCGTCGGTGAGGTTGGTCAGCGTGACGAAGTTGCCCTGCAAAAAGCTTAGGCGGTAGTCATCATCGCGGATGTAGAGCGTGGAGCGTCCGCCCTTGGGCAGCATGGTCATAAAGCAGAACACGCAGGCGTTCACGCAGGTACGCATGCCATCGAAGATGGGGCCATCGAACTCCAGACCCCAGTCCTCGCCGGGAAAGCGATCAAGCTCAACGGGGGTGACGGTGCCGTCGCGCGGATCGAAAACCTCCAGCTCGACGGTGTCGTCGTCGGCCTCCCAGAGCCACACGATCATATCGGTCAGCTGTTCGCCGTTGACCGTGAGCACGCGCATGCCCGGCTCGATACCCACATCCCATGCGGGCGATTCGGGACGCACACTCTTTACAAGCGCGCCATCACCCGGCTCGGGGTCGCGGCTGCGCCCGTAATCGGCCACCTCGGCGGCGTATGCGGGTACGGTCTGGTCCATGATTAGCGGCAAAGCTCCTTGATGCGCTCGACGGCGCGCTCGATGTGTTCTTGCGGGGTGGAGGCTCCGGCTGTGATGCCGATGTGGTGAGCGTCGGTAAACCACGCGGCCTGTAGCTCGGAAGCTTCCTCGATATGATGTGTGCGCTCGCAAACATCGGCGCAAATCTGCGCCAGGCGGCGGGTGTTGCCCGAGTTTTTACCGCCCACCACGACCATGCAGTCGCAGCGGTTGGCAAGTGCGGCTGCTGCCTGCTGTCGCTCGCTCGTGGCGGCGCAGATGGTGTTGATCACACGCAGCTCCTGCACGCGCGGGGTGATGGAGGCTACAACCTCGGCCAGGTTCTGCGCGGTTTGGGTGGTCTGCACAACCAGGCCTACCTTGCCTTTGAGCGGCAGCGCGTCCGCATCGGCGGCGCAACTCACGACCTGCGCGTCATCGCCGGCATGGCCCAGGATGCCCTCAACCTCGGGATGGCCCGGCTCGCCCACGACGAGCACGCGATAGCCCTCGCGCACCAGGCGCTCGGCGGCCACGTGGACCTTCTTGACGTAGGGGCAGGTAGCATCGACCACGTCGAGGCCGCGCTCGCGAGCTGCCTCAATCACCTGCGGCACCACACCGTGCGCGCGAATGATCACGGTGCCCGATGCGGCATCGTCCAGGGTGTCGGCCAGACCGACGCCTGCCTCGGCAAGCTCGCGCACCACGATGGGGTTATGGATGAGCGGACCCAGGGTGTGGACCTGAGCGGTCTCCCCCGCCTGCGGGGCGGCCGCCAGGGCCATATCGAGCGCGCGCTGCACGCCGTAGCAGGTGCCGGCGTGGGCAGCGATTTCGATGGTTGGGGCGTCTGCCTTGCCGGACACAGCCTTGGCAGTATTCATGACATCCTCGCCCATGGCTAGAACCTACCCGGGTGCTCGGCGCACAGTTCATCGCGCATGGCGTAGATGCGACTCATGGCTTCGGACTCAAACCATGCCAGGCGCTCCTTGCGCTTTAGCTCGGCCGGAGCGTCGGAAAGCGAGATGGCCTTGCCGGCACGGATCCAGCACTTTTTGGGGCGCATGAGCTTTTTGCCCTTAGGCGTAATGTCGGACCAGCCACAAATGGCGAGCGGGTTGACGGGCGCCTTGCCCATCTGGGCGATGAGCGCGAAGCCGCCGTGGACCTCGGGCTTGATCTCGCGCGAGCGGATGCGCGTGCCCTCGGGGAAGATCAAGACGTCCTCGCCGCGCTGCAGCGCATGCTGGGCGGCGCGCAGGCACTTCATGTCGGCGGTGCCGCGCTCGACGGGAATGCCACCCACGCGGCTAAAGGCCCAGCGCACGATCTTGGACTTGGCAAACTCAGACTTAAAGATGGGGCGAATGCGGCGGCCGCCAAAGAACAGCGCCGTCTCTACGGCCAGGAGCTCGGCCATTGAGGTGTGGTTGCAGATGACCACGCTGCCGCGGCCTTCCTGGCGCTCAAATAACAGATCGGCGTCCTCGACCTTCCAGCGCCACATGAGCTTGGAGAAAGCCCAAAGGATTGCCATGACCACGAAGACGGTGCCGCGGATGAGCGCGGGGAACTCGGCATAGGGGGCGTTGTAGTAATCCTCGGGCGTCTGCTTAAACAGGCGCATGGGTTACCTCCTTTGGTTGATGAGGTCCTCGATAATGCGGACGACCTCATCGATGGTGTGGGCGGTGGAGTCGACGTGCACCGCGTCCTCGGCGGGCACGAGCGGCGCGACCTCGCGGCTGCTATCGAGCTTATCGCGCTGCTTGAGGGCGTCGAGGGTCTCGTCGACCTCGGTCTCGAGCTGTGCGTCGCTGAGCGGCTGGGCGTCGTTTTGGTGGCGCTGCAGCACGCGGCGACGGGCGCGCTCGCGCGGGTCGGCGGTCAGGAAGACTTTGACCTGCGCGTTGGGGAACACGACGGTGCCGATGTCACGACCCTCGGCCACGATATCGCGGTCCTCGGCGGCGCGGCGCTGATGGATGAGCATGGCCGCGCGCACGCCCGGGTAGGCCGAGACCTTGGACACGTTGGCGTCCACCTGCGGGGTGCGGATGGCAGCCGAGGCGTCCTGGCCGTCGATGGCCAGACGCGTGTCCTCGCCGGTGCCGTTAGTAAAGCGAATCTCGATCTGCTCGGCGAGGGCATCAATGGCAGCCTCGTCGTCCAGATCGATGCCGCGGTCGAGTGCGGCGAAGGTGACGGCGCGATACATGGCACCCGTGTCGAGCTTGTTAAAGCCCAGCTGGCGGGCAATCTCCTTGGCGATGGTGGACTTGCCGGAACCGGCGGGGCCGTCGATGGCGACGATCATGCAATGCTTCCTTTCGGTGGTTGACGTGCTGGTATGGGACGCGGACGCTGCGGCTCGGCGGGTTGCCTAGCTCGTGTAGCGCTCGCGGTAGGTGTTGCGCCTGGGCGCGGAGCCGTGGCTGCCGTGGTGACGCGTGCGGCTGGCGGGCGTGTCTTGGGGCTTGCCGCCGTTGCGCTTGGAGCTCGCCTGCTTGGGCGGGATGCCGCCGCCTTTGATGATCTGCACCTCGCGGTCGGTGAGCTCGCGCCACGAGCCCTTGGCCACGCCCTCGAGCTCCAGGCCGGCAAAGTTGCAGCGGTGCAGACGGATCACCGGGTGGTGGATCTTGCTCAGCATGCGTTTGACTTGATTCTTGCGGCCCTCGCGGATGATGACCTCGACGGCAGTGGTGCCGGGCTTGACGCCTTGCGGCGCCACTGCCTCGGCCTCGCGCGCGTTAATGACACGGCAGATTGCCGGCTGGCACAGGCCGTCGTCGAGCTCGATGCCACGGCGGAGCGGTTCTAGATCGCGGTCGGTCAGTTGCCCGTCCACGAGTGCCTGGTAGGTCTTATAGACATGCTTGCTGGGGTGCAGCAGGTCCTGCGACAGGTCGCCGTCGGTGGTAAAGAGTAAAAGGCCCGTGGTGTCGCGGTCCAGGCGGCCCACCGGAAAGAGCCCCGGAAAGCGGTCGCGCGGGACCAGGTCGGCCACACAAGGGCGCTCCTGCGGGTCGCTCATGGTGGTGAGGTAGCCGGTCGGCTTGTAGAGCATCAGGTATACGGCGCCCTGGTCGAGCTTGACGGGCATGCCGTCGACCTCAATGTGATCGTGGTCGACATCGACCTTGGTGCCCAGCTCGGTCGCGACCTGGCCGTTGACGGTCACGCGGCCAGCGGTCATCAGGTCCTCTGAGCCGCGACGGCTCGCCACGCCCGCGCGTGCCAAAAAGCGCTGCAGGCGCATGGTGTGCGGGTAGACGGACACCGCGTCGCCTACGGGCGCTGCGGTGTCCGTGGCGCTTGCGACGCGCGTCTCCCCTGCTTCGTTAGTCCTCGTCATGTATATCCTCCGAGGTAGCACCTGTGAGCAGAAGCTCCTCTTCATCGGTGTCCTCAACATCGGTATCGATCAGTTCGCGCTCTTCGTCCAGATCTTCGGCCTGTTCCTCGAGCGTAGACTGAATGCTGCGGCCGCTCAGGCGCTCGCGGATAAACTGGCGCGACTGCTCGTCGGGGGCAAACTGCTCCAGATCGGGCAGGTCGCGGGTGGAGCGCAGACCGAACTTTTCCAAGAAGGCGTTGGTCGTGCCGTAAATGATGGCCTGACCGCGCTGGGGGTCACGGCCGAGCTCGCGCACCAGACCCTTGTCCACGAGCGACGCGATGACGCCGTCTGAGTTGACGCCGCGGATGCCCTTGACCACCTCGCGCGTTACGGGCTGGTGGTATGCGATGACGGCCAGGGTTTCGAGCGCCGCCTGGGACAGCTTTTGCGTGTCCCAGCTCAACACATAGGCCTCGACCACGTCGTGGTAGGCGGGGTGCGTGAACAGGCGCCAGCCGCCGGCGACCTCGCGCAGCTGAAAGCCGCGGTTGGCCTCCTCGTACTCAACCTTGAGCTCGGCGAGCAGCGACGCGCACTCGCCGGGGGCGATATCCAGTGCGCCGGCCAGCGCGGGCGCACTCACTGGGTCGCTTGACACCAGCAGCAGCGCCTCGAGGGCGCCTTTGAGGCTGTTTGCCTCCAGCGTGGAAAGGGTTGACATGGTTGCGGCTCCTATTCGGTGAGCTCGGGGCCCTCGCCGGGCACATAGGCCTCGGCGCCTTCGACGCGGTTGATACGGATGGTTCCAAAGATCTCGTCCTGGCTCAGCGTGAGCGAGCCGCGCTTGGCGAGCTCAAGCATAGCTAGGAAGGTGACGACGAGCTGCTCGGTAGTGGCATCGCCGTCCAGTAGCTCGCGGAAGGTGCAGGTTTGGTGCGCCATGGTAAAGCGGTCGACCGAGGCCACCGTCAGGTCGAGCGGCACGCGATGCGGTGCCACGTGCTCGGCCTCCAGCAGGAAGGTCTGGCGCTTGCCGTCCAGGTCGGCGCAGATGACGGCGAGGCCGCGCAGGGTGATGCCGGCCAGGTAGTCGGGCATGAGGCCCAAGAACTCGGGGTCGGGGCCGGCCACACGCGGGTGCATGCGGCTTTCGGCCTGCATGCGGGCACCGAGGGCCGCAGCCGCGCCTTTAAACTGTTTGTAGGCAATCAGGCGTTGGATCAGGACCTCGCGCAAGGCGTCGCCGTCGAGCGTGCTGAGCTCCTCGAGGTCTTCGTCGAACTCGTCATCGTCGTCATCGGCTTTGCGCGGGGCCTCCTGCGGCACCAGAGAGGCAGCCTTGATGTCCAAAAGGGTTGCCGCGACCAGCAAAAAGTCGCTCGCCACGTCAAGGTCCAGCGCCTCGATGCGCTCGGCCTCGGCAAGGTACTGCTCGGCCACCTCGCTGATGGAGATGGCGCCGATATCTACTTTTTGGCGGGTTACCAGCTGCAGCAGCAGGTCGAACGGTCCGCTGTAGACCTGCGTCGACACGCGATACGACATCTTCGACCTCCTTTGACGGCGCCTTCGCGGCGCGGTTTGGGTGCATGTTGCGACCGTTTTGCACGGTCGACCTGTAAGTTTACCTTAGATGCCGGCGATTGCGAAGTTGAGCAGCAGCTCAGCGAGCGGATACACGGTAACGTCGAAATAGCGGCCGATTACGTCGATGCCGGTCCACGTAGGCAGCAGGTACAGCACCAGGATGAGGATGGGCATAGCGTATTGCTGCAGATGGTAGTAGTTGTTGAGCGCCTTGCCCTTGAGGAAGGGCACGATGATCGACGAGCCATCGAGCGGCGGGATCGGGATGAGGTTGAAGAACGCGAGTGACAGGTTGACCACGATAAAGGTGGCGCCGAAGTTCATGATCTGTGACGCCAGGGCAAAGGACATGCTGGTGTAGAGGCTGCCATATGCCAGGCGCATGAGGACCGCGGCAAGACACGCGAGCGCGATGTTCGATGCGGGGCCGGCAACGCTCACCAGGACCTCGTCGCGCTTGGGGTGCTTGAGGTTGTTGAGGTAGACGGGCACGGGCTTGGCGAAGGCGAACACCGGGCCGCCGGCGGCAAGCATGAGCAGCGGCAAGATGATGGTGCCAAACGGGTCGATATGGTTGAGCGGGTTAAGCGACACGCGGCCGCGTGATCGGGCCGTCTTATCGCCGAGTGCCCACGCCGCAGCGGCGTGCGCACTCTCGTGGATCACGATGCCGACGATGACGGCGACGGCGCTCGCGAGCAGGTTCATGATGTAGCTGCTGGACATGGTGCTCCCCTAGCGGACGCGGCGCGAGGCGCGAGCGAGTAGGTAGTCGGCCACAAACAGGATGACGGCCACGATGGCGTAATCCAGGCGGAATACGCCGCCAAAGGGCGAGGTGATGACGCCGTAGCCGGCGATGGCGCTCGGCAGCGCGCGCGAAAGCTCAACGACAAAGCCCACGATCTGCAGCTTGGCGGTGAGGCCGCTAAAGCACAACAACACAGTCATCGCACTCATAAAAATGCCGCAGATGCGACAGGCGATGGCGATGATGCTCATCGCCACGGCAGCGGCCTTACGAGAGTTCACGCGCGGTCTCCTCTTCGATCTGGGTGGAAAGCTCCAGCCATTCGTCCTCGAGCTTGGGCAGCTCTTGCTTAAGGCCGTTATATTCCCCCAGCGCGGCATTGAACTTGTCCTGATCGGCATAAAGCTCTTCGCTGGCCATCAATTCCATAAGCTCGTCATAGCGGGCGCGCTTTTTGTCGAGCTCCGCCTCGATCTTCTTGAGCTGGTTGCGCACACCCTTGAGCTTTTTGTTGAGCGCGGCGCGGGCTTGGGCCTCGGCGCGCTTCTGCTCCTTGGTCTTTTTGCCCTCGGTAGGCTTGGAAGCGGCGGCGGGCGCATCGGGCTGGGCCGCGGTGACTTTGGCGGACTTGGCCGTGGCCGGCGCACTCTCCCCTGCTGCCTCGGCAGCGGCGCGGGCCGCGAGGTCCTCGCGCTTGTAGAGGTAGTAGTCGTAGTCGCCGTCGTAGACCGTGACCTTGCCATCGCGGATGTCAATGATGCGGTTGGCAACGGCGCGCACCAGGTGCTCGTCGTGGCTGATCAGCACGATGGTGCCGGGGAAGTTTTGCAGGGCGTTTTCGAGCATGTCCACCGAGTCGATGTCCAGGTGGTTGGTGGGTTCGTCCAGGCACAGGAGCGCCTCGGGGGCCACGAGCATCTTGGCCAGTGCCAGACGCGCTTTTTCGCCGCCAGAGAGGACGCGGACCTGCTTTTCGATGGAATCGTTGTCGCTAAATAGGAAGGCGCCCAGCAGGCTGCGCTGCTGCGGCACGGTCCACTTGGGCGTGACGGTGTCGATCTCTTGCAGGACGGTGTTGGACTCGGTCATGCCTTCGAGCGCGTGCTGGGCATAGTAGGCGACGCCGACGTTGGTGCCCAGGTCGCGCGTGCCGGTGGTGGGTGGCTCCAGGCCGGCGAGGATCTTCATGAGCGTGGACTTGCCGGCGCCGTTGGGGCCGACGAGCGCCACATGCTCGCCGCGGTAGAGCTTGAGGTCGATGTCACTGTAGATGTGCTTGTCGCCGTATGACTTGGAGACGCCCTCGAGGCCCACGACCATATCGCCCGAGCGCGGCGGGTCGGGGAACTTAAAGTCGATATGCTTGTGGCCCTCGGGCAGGATGACGAGCTCCTTTTTGATCTGCTCGATTTTGCGGATGCGCTCCTGGGCCTGGGCTGCCTTGGTGGGCTTGTAGCGGAACTTATCGACGAAGACCTGCATGTGGGCGATGTCGCGCTCCTGGGCGGCGCGCTTGGCGCGCATCTGCTCCAGGTTGTCCTCGCGCTGCTTGAGGTAGCTGCTGTAGTTGCCGGTGTAGGTGGTTACGCGACGGTTTTCGAGTGCGGCGACGTGGTCGACGCAGGCGTCCATGAAGGCGCGGTCGTGGCTGACGATGAGGACGGCGCCGTCGTAGTTGGCAATAAAGCCGCGCAGCCACTGGACGCTCTCGAGGTCCAGATGGTTAGTGGGTTCGTCCAGAAGCAGCAGGTCGGGGTGACGCAGGAAGAGCTTGGCAAGTGCGATACGCATCTGCCAGCCGCCGGAGAACTCGGAGCACGGGCGCTCAAAGTCGGTGACCTTAAAGCCCAGGCCGGACAGGATCTTGCGCGCGTTGCTCTCGAGCTCGTAGCCGCCCAGATGCTCAAAGCGGTCCTGGACCTGGCCGTACTCGTTGAGGAGGGCGTCGACGTCCTTGCCCTGCTCGGAGAGCTCGGTGATCTGGGCCTGCAGCTCGTTGGCGCGCTCGCCCATGCGGCGGATTTCCTTGGCAGCGGCCATGACCTCGGCAAGGATGGTGGTGTCCTTTTGCTCCAGGTTGGTTTCCTGCTCTAGGTAGCCCACCTGGCAGTCCTTGGCGTACTGGACCTGGCCGGCGTCGGGGCTGTCGATGCCCATGATGATCTTGAGCATGGTGGTTTTGCCGGCGCCGTTGGGTCCCACGAGCGCAAAGCGCTCGCCGGGGTTGATCTGGAAGGACGCGCCGCTAAAGAGGACGCGCGCGCCGAAGCTTTTTTCGATCTTGTCGACCAGGAGGATCATGGTGCCGCCTTTGACCTTGTGTGCCAATATGAAAAAAGGCCCCAACTTGCGTTGGAGCCTCATTCAATGCTCGGGTGGAGACGAGGGGGATCGAACCCCTGACCTCTTGACTGCCAGTCAAGCGC
>JAGZBF010000036.1:0-6506 GCA_018370025.1 Collinsella sp.
ACTGCTTGCCCTGCGAAGCGTGCTTGTCGTACTGCCGCAGCAGAAACTGCATCCCGCGCAGCAGGGTGCGGGCAGACAGTTTTGTGGTCGAGATGGCAAAGTTGACCGTCTTATGCTCGATTTCTTCCTGCATCGTTACCACCTCCCTGAGAGAAATTCAGCTTAACGGTCATGTTCCACCGGGGGCTTGCTCACAGCCTTTTCTGCATCACTCCGAATCGATTCATCCGGCACCGGAATGACCATCAGGCGACGCCCCAGAGGGAGAAAGGCTTCGGGTTGATGGAATTCTTCTTCATACTTCTGCGCCAGTTCCGGGGAGAGCGATACAAAGTCCTCCTCTCCCAGTCCCACCACCAGAAAGGTTCCGGCAATGACATCGTACATAAGCCCGTCCTCGTCCCACAGGGCACGGTTCAACGGCAGTCCCATAAGCTTGCCATCATCGTTGTAGACAATGGCGACCGGATCTTCAAAAGGATAGCTTGCGCCGATGGAGCCGCCCACAGCCTGCTGCAAAGCCTTCAATTCGTTATCGATCTCGACCTGCTGCGGATACTGTCCCGGTGCAATTTTCAGCACTGACAGAGTGTTCTCGTTCTGTTCCATTATCGTCCTCCTTGAATTTGATCGTGATTTCCTGCCCGGCACGGGCGGCGTTCAACAGCGCTGCCACAAAGAAGCCAAAAATAGCGCCGGCTTCAAAAAGCATAAATCCAAAGACAAATCGCATCAGTCATCCTCCGACAGTTCCACACCGATACACCGTTTTCCGTCTTTGTCGTAGAAAAACAGGTGTGCCAGAAGCCAGTCATCCAAGTCCAGCTTCTCATATATGCTCGGAAGAATAAGGAAGTGGTCATTGTCCTTCCGGCAGAGAAAGGCTGTATCCTCTAGGATGCGTTTGCCATCCACAATGCGAACCTGCTCCGGCTGATAGCGGATTTGGAAATCCGTAAAAGGAATATTGCAGGCTTTGTAGGTGCCCTCCCAATACGGGGATTTTTTCTGCATTGCCGCATCATAAGGAACATAATGGATGCCCTCTGCGGCACTGATGGTCACAACTTCCGGGCCGTGCTCAAAACCGTATATACTGGCTTTGATAAGTTCATCAATGACTTCACCATCGGACAGTCCCGGATACATACTCTGGAAAAATTCCGCTCTCGTTGACATAGTGGCACCTCAGTCGATGCAGATGCAGGGCAGCTTCTGGTCATCTGCCATCAGGGTGATGCTGTGGCTTTCCAGATACTTCTGGAACAGGTAGACCTCATCAATGGTCAGAGAGATGACCCTGCCGTCCATGTTGGTACGAGCCAGAATCACCGGGCCGGTCAGGTAGTGCTTGCCGCCCATCTTCAGCACCTGCGCCGGATTGTAGCAGAGCAGCAGCGAGGTGTCAGGGAGGTTCAGGCAGGCATCGTCCTCCTCAAAGCAGGGCAGAATGCCGGGAGCCTCATCCAGCGTGATGATGGTCAACTCCATATCCGGGGCAATGGCTGCGAGGTAGACCTCACCGCTGCCCCTGTTTGCCGCCAGTGCAGCGCAGATACGCACGTCAATGGTGATCTCTTCGGAGCGGATGGTACGGATGGCGTTATTTTTCATAGGCTTTTTCTCCTTTGTTTGCAAAAGAAAAAGACCCCATCGGGTCTTTCGTTACGGTGTGAGTCAGCGTTCGTTCTGCCGCTGGAGCTTGCGCTGCCACTGTTCCAGCAGCTTGATGATGGTGTCCTCCATCTGTTTCGGGGTGTAGCTGCGGGGAAAGTATTTCCGCAGGGTGTCGTTTTTGATGACCACCTTGTCCAGCTCGTCCTTTTTTTCTTCGCCCATGACGGCAAAGGCAACATCATACGAGAAGTGCCCCTCCTGCGCCAGCTTTTTAAGCCGCTGCGCTTGGGAAAGGGATGGCGCATTTTGGGTGTCGTTCATCGCTTCTAAAAAATCCCGCTGTTGGTTCGTGTCGAGATACGACAACTCCACAGCGGGATTGAAGGCAATCTTCTTTTCGTCTACCATGTCCAGCAGTTCAGGTACAAGATTGGTCAGGCGGATAAAGCGCCGAACCTGATTCCTACTGTCGCCAGATTCCTGACCAACAATGTCTGCTGTTTCCAACTTCCGCCCAAGTTGGGCGGAAGTTAAATCCGACCTAGCACCTTGATTTTTTAGAGCTTCCAGCTTCATTTTGTAGGCAAAAGCCCTTTCACTGGGCAGGATGTTCTCACGCTGGAGATTGCTGTCCACCATGAGCAAAACTGCGGCATCATCATCCATGTTGCGGACAATGACCGGCAGGGCATCCAGCCCGGCAAGCTGTGCAGCGTGCTGGCGGCGATGCCCGGAGATGATCTCATAGCCACCTTCCGGGCGTGGGCGGGCAATCAGCGGAGAAAGCACACCGTACTGTTCTACACTCTCTACAGTGCGCTGCATGGACTCGTCGTCCAAAACCTTAAAGGGGTGGTTCTTGAAAGGGAACAGCTCTCCAATGGGAATCTGCTGCACCTGCTCCCGCTGCTGTTCCTGTCGGGATTCTTCCGTGGAGAAAATGTCATCTGCCCCTTTCAGCGACACGTTTAAGCTGCCTTTCGGCATTCGCCATCACCTCCTTCGTCAGAGAGCGGTAGGCTTCTGCCACCTTGCCTTTGGGGTCGTGCTGGAAAATGCTCTTACCCACGGCACTGATCTCCGCAGCACGGACAGACCGGGGAATGGTCTGGTCGAACACCTTGATCCTGCTGCCGTAAGCACCCCGAATCAGATTGTCGATCTGCTGTCCGTAGTTGGTGCGGCTGTCGGTCATGGTCAACAGGATGCCCTCAATTTTCAGCTTGGGGTTGATCTGCCGCCGGACCTTCTGGACGGTCTGCAAAAGCTGTTCCAGACCTTTGGCCGAAAGGTACTGCGCCTGCACGGGAATCAGGGTGGTGTCGGCTGCTGCCAAGGCATTGACGGTCAGCATCCCAAGGGAAGGGGTACAGTCCAGCAGAATGAAATCGTATTCATGCTTTGCACCTTCCAGCACCTGTTTCAACATTTTTTCGCGGTTCATGCAGTTGACAAGGGAAACTTCCAGCCCTGCCAGTTCGATGTTTGCAGGGATCAGGTCAACGCCTTCTGCATGGTGCAGAACGCCCTCGCCGGGCGGAATGCTCTGGTCGTTCATGGCTTTTGCCATCAAGGTGGAAAGGGTGGTGGGCAGTTCATCGGGTTGCTGCCAGCCCATGCTGATGGTCAGTGACCCCTGTGGGTCAGCGTCCACCAACAAGACCTTTTTGCCCTCCATCGCCAACCCGATGCCCAGATTTTCACAGGTGGTGGTCTTGCCGGTGCCGCCCTTTTGGTTGACAATGGCAATCGTGGTACATTTCTTTGCGATAAAATCACCCCCTCGTGGAGCCATGCGCAAAGTCATGGTTCGTTCGATTTTGATAGACTAGCTGCATTGTGGTCGGTGCGTTGTACAGAGAGGCAAGCAGATATTGTTTCATGTTTCGGATCGGGCTGCTGTTCTCTGCAAGGCACTTCAACACAAATTGGATGTGGTCGGCGTTCAGCTTCATAAAGCGGCTGCGCACGACTTCGGCAGGCTTATCGTCCCCAGCAATGCGCAGCATCTTGCGATTGGTGGCGCAGGTGTCCACCAGCAGATCTACGATCTGATAGATGGTGTCCTCATCGTCAGGGCAGAGCCGGAGCAGGGTATCCACCTCCAAAGACTGTGAAAAATATTCTTCCAGTTGTTCGCGTTTGCTCATCCCATCCTCTTCTTCCGAATAGAATGGATAAGTTTCACTCATTTCAGTATTATTCTCCTCTGTCTTATTACATCGTGGTTTTGCAGGGTCTTGACTTGCGCTTTTGAAGCCTCCAGAATCGTGAAAATCACGATTCTGGAATATTGATTTTGACGATTCTGCCGAAAAGTTTTTCACATACACCAAACTTGGTTTGCCCAAACCTCTGCGTTTTCGTTCAATCAAACCAAATTCTTCAAGTTCCCGCAGCAGCTTGGTGGCTTTGTTGTCTGCGCAACACAATGCCCTCTTGACATCTTCGATTGTGAAGATGATGAACACCCGGCCTTGTTCGTCCAGCCAACCATTTTTAGCAGATAGGCTCATGCGGTCGAGCAGGATACCGTACAGTGTTTTGGCATCGGTTGACAGGCTCTGGAATCGTGGTTCCTGAAACAGTGCTTTGGGTATGCGGTAGAATGAGAAAAGCTCTCCGGCTTGTCCATAGAAGTAATCAAGGGTCATGCGGCTGTGCTCTGAAATAGCGTCGGTAAGATGTTGACATTGTAGAAAACCTCCTCGCAATAGATTTTTTGAAATAAAAAAGCGCAATTCCGATTTTTGAAAATCAAAATTGCGCTTTTCAGCTTGATAAATAAGAAGATTTCAACCTGTTTGGTACCGAAAGAGGGATAAAACATCTTGACAACACCTAGAGACAGGTTGTAAACTATACATCGTCAATAAAACTCGTTTAAGCAACAGAGTTGCTTCTGGGTGAGAATGCGTCTTTCTCGAAATAAAGCGTTATAACGACGAATATCGATCATCCCCGCACCTTTGTGTGGGGGTGCGTGAGTGCGTGGTTCGGGAGAGCGCTTGCATGGCATGCAAGAGGTCACCGGTTCGATCCCGGTAATCTCCACCAGAACCAAAGCACTACACGGAAACGTGTGGTGCTTTTTTGTTTTATCTGCCGTTCACCTTACGTCCCCTTTCATGAAAAAAGCGTTTGTCGCAGCCCGTAGGCCGTGACAAACGCTTTTTATTTTACTGTGCGCCCAAGCGCATTTTGAAGTCCTGATAGCCGAAGTGCACCAGTTCCCTGCAATTGCCGTCTGCGCCCAGCAGCCAGATGGGCGGCAGGGGCATCCCGTTGAAGGTGTTGTTCTTGCAGGTGGTGTAGATGGCCATATCGCCGAAGATGAGCTTATCACCCTCGGCAAGGGGGGCGTCAAAGCTGTAATCCCCGATGATATCCCCCGCAAGGCAGGTGGGGCCGCCCAAGCGGACAGTGTGCGCCTTCTCCCCTGCCTCGCCGGCGTCCAGCAGCGGCGGGCGGTAGGGCATCTCGATGACATCCGGGGTGTGGCAGGCTGCGGACATATCCAGAATGGCAAGGCTGGTATCTCCGTTGCGCAGGGTGTCCAGCACGGTGGTAACCAGATAGCCTGCATTCAGCGCCCAAGCCTCGCCGGGCTCCAGATACACCTGTACGCCGTACTTCTGCCGCACCGAGAGGATGCAGTTTTCCAGCGTAGCAAGGGCATAGCCCGGGCGGGTGATGTGGTGTCCCCCGCCGAAGTTGAGCCATTTCATTCTGGGCAGCAGGTCTGCAAACTTTTTCTCCACTGCGGCCAGCGTTACCGCCAGCGCGTCCGCGTCCTGCTCGCACAGGGTATGGAAGTGCAGACCGTCCAGCAGGGCGGGCAGCTCCGGGTGCGCTGCCACAGCAGCGTCCCACTGAGCACGGGTGGTGCCCAGACGGCTGCCGGGTGCGCAGGGGTCGTAAATTTCATGACCCTCCTGCGTGGAGCACTCCGGGTTGATGCGCAGACCGATGCTTTTACCCGCTGCCTTTGCCGCCGGGCCGAACTTTGCCAGCTGGCTGGGCGAGTTGAACACGATGTGGTCGGCGTATTGCAGCAATTCCTCAAACTCATCTGTCCGGTAGGCGGCACAGAACACATGGTTCTCCTTCTCCGGCAGTTCTTCCCTGCCCAAGCGGCTCTCGTACAGGCCGCTGGCCTCGGTACCTGCCAGATAGGGTGCCAGCACCGGGTAGACATTGAAGTTGGAAAAAGCCTTCTGCGCCAGCAGAATGCGGCAGCCGGTGCGCTGCTGCACCCCCAGCAGGATCTCGCCGTTGCGGCGCAGCTGGGCTTCGTCCAGCAGATAGCAGGGGGTGGGCAGGCGGTGCAGCTGCGCCTCGGACAGGTTTGCCAGCCCCGCAAAGGGCGGGCGGCTGTCGCGCACCCGCATCAGTCCACCAGAGCCGGGTTGTGGCTCTCGGAGCGGGGCAGGCCGTACTTATCCAGTGCATCCAGATACGGATCGGGATCAAACTCCTCGACAGTGTGCACGCCCTTGGTGGTCCACTTGCCGGTGAGCAGCATCAGGGCACCGCACATAGCCGGCACGCCGGTGGTGTAGCTGATGGCCTGACTGCCCACTTCCTTGTAGCACTCCTGATGGTCACAGACGTTGTAGATGTAGTAGGTCTTATCCTTACCGTCCTTTTTGCCGGTAAAGATGCAGCCGATGTTGGTCTTGCCCTTAGTGCGGGGGCCAAGGCTGGCGGGGTCCGGCAGCAGAGCCTTGAGGAACTGGATGGGCACGATCTCCTGTCCGTTGAAGTTGACAGGGGTGGTGGACAGCATGCCCACGTCCTCCAGACAGCGCATGTGGTCCAGATAGCTCTGGCCAAAGGTCATGAAGAAGCGGATGCGCTTTGCCTCCGGGATGTTCTTTGCCAGAGAC
>JAGZBF010000002.1:0-148124 GCA_018370025.1 Collinsella sp.
CTCGTCGCCGGGACGGTGCAGGCAGACCTTCCTGAGCTTGCCGATCTCGGAAGGCACGTGCAGACCTTTCGTCATGGCCTCCTACCTTTCTTTCGGGCCTTTCGGCCGAATCTCTCAGCGCCCTTCCGTAACGGGCACTGCTTGCTGACAGCTCTAGTTATATCCAAATTCCACCCGCAATTCCACCTCGCCCCCGAACGGTCAACAAAGTGCGATGAACGGTATATCGCATGTGATTCCCCCATGATGTACTTCGGCGTTCTAAAGTAACTTTTCTAAGGTAAACGCTCTTTTTTCTTAAAAACCATTTGCGATTGCGTCTCTAAACTTTTGATTCAGAATTGCATAGCTAAATCGGTTTTATGTATATAAATGATGTTTGTTTACGTTTCCGCCTGCATTCAATGATATTCAGCTATCCATCATTCTTATTCACACTTACGTACCAGTTGAGTGAGGATATAGACCGCTTGCAGACGAGCAGGGCGTCAGTCCTATGACTCGTCAGCGTAAGAAGTAGGTAAAGATACCGTTCACGCGATACGTTCGTGCCAGCGGTCGACTAAATTGAGACAATAGTGAATAAGAGTTAGGCTACCGTCCCCTACGGGGACTGAACGGACAGATGCATATGCCGAGCAAAATCGAAAAGAAGCAAGCCGCTGCAAAGCTGCGCAAGCCGCCGCGCGACTTCTCGTACACGCAAAACCGAGAGCTTAGCTGGCTGCGCTTTAACAACCGCGTGCTCGACGAAGCCTTCGATGAGACCGTTCCGCTGTTCGAGCGTCTAAAGTTCGTGTCGATTTTCGAGTCTAACCTCGACGAGTTTCTCATGGTGCGCGTGGGCGGCCTGTCCGATCTGGCAGAGCTCAAAAAACAGCCTGTCGACAACAAGAGCAATATGACCGCCTCCGAACAGGTCGATGCTGTCATGGCCGAAATGCCCGGGCTCCTTACTCGTTGGGAATCCATCTTTAAGAGCATCGAAGGCAAGCTCGACACCTTGGGCGTTCACCGCGCCCGCATCGATTCGCTTACGCCCGAGGAGCGCACCTTCGTAACCCGCTACTTCCAGGCCTACGTGTCGCCGGTCATCTCGCCGCTGGTCATCGATCCGCGCCACCCCTTCCCCAACCTGCGCAACGGCGCGCTCTATCTGGCCTGTGGTCTGGACGGCGCCACCGACGAGGAGAGCCTGCTGGGCCTTATCGAGATTCCCGCCTCGATGAACCGCGTGGTCGAGATTCCCTCGCCCACCGGCACCTACTCCTACATCTTGCTCGAGGACGTCATTCTCGCCTGCCTGGACAGCTGCTTTGGCTCCTATAAGCCGCTGGATCGTGCGCTGATCCGCGTCACCCGCAACGCCGACATCGATCCGGACGGCGAGGGCGTCGAAGAGGAAGAGGACTACCGCCAGCACATGAAGCGCATCCTCAAGAAGCGCCTGCGCCTGCAGCCGGTAGTGCTCGCCGTCTCGGGGTCGCTCGAGAAGGCGACGCTCAAGACTATCCGCAAGGCGCTCGAGCTCTCGCGTCGCTCGGTCTTTACCTGCGATATCCCGCTCGACCTGGGCTACGTCTTTGGCATTGAGGGCAAGATTCCCGAGCACCTGCGCAACGAGCTGCTCTTTACGCCGTTTAAGCCGCAGCCCAACCCCAACATCGACATGACCCGCTCCATCCGCGAACAGGTGCTGCAGGGCGACAAGCTGCTCTTTTATCCCTACGAGGCCATGAACCCCTTCCTGGATCTGGTGCACGAGGCCGCCTACGACCCCGAGTGCATCTCGCTGCGCATCACGCTCTACCGCGTGGCCAAGCAGAGCCGCCTGTGCGAATCGCTGATCGATGCTGCCGAGAACGGCAAAGAGGTCACGGTGCTCATGGAACTTCGTGCCCGCTTTGACGAGCAGAACAACATCGAGTGGGCCGAGCGTCTGGAAGAGGCGGGCTGCACCGTCATCTATGGTTCCGAGGGCTTTAAATGCCACTCAAAGATCTGCCAGCTCACCTATCGCGAGGGCATGGCGCTCACCCGTCTCACGCTTTTGGGCACCGGCAACTTTAACGAGAAGACGGCCAAACTCTACAGCGACTTTATGCTCATGACCGCCCATCCCGGCATCGGTGAAGACGCCAACCTGTTCTTCCGCAATCTGTCGCTGGGCAACCTGCGCGGCGACTACCGCTTCCTGGGTGTGGCGCCCGTCGGACTGAAACCGCTCATCATGCGCGGCCTGGATCGCGAGATCCAGCGCGCCCTTGCCGGCGAGCCCGCCCGCGTGTTCTTTAAGCTCAACTCGCTGACCGACCGCGAGGTCATCGACAAAATCGCCGAGGCATCGTGCGCAGGAGTCCGCGTGGACATGATCATCCGCGGTATCTCGTGCCTCAAGCCCGGTGTTCCGGGCAAGACCGAGAACGTGCATGTCCGTTCTATCGTCGGACGCTTTTTGGAGCATGCGCGCGTTTACGCCTTTGGCGTGGACTCGGACATGATCTATCTGAGCTCGGCCGACATGATGACGCGCAACACCGAGCACCGCGTGGAGATCGCCTTCCCCGTGCTCGACCCCACCTGCCGCGCCCTAGTACACGAGTACATGGGCATGCAGCTGCGCGACAACGTGAAGGCCCGCAGCCTCACGAGCGACGGCACCTGGGTCCCCGTAGAGCGTGCAGAGGGTGAGAAACCCTTCAACTCGCAGGAAGCTCTACTGGAGCGTGCCTATCGCAACGCCGAGGCCGCGCCCGAGCCCGTCATTGAGGCGGAACCTGCCCCCGAGGCCGAGCCGCAGCCAGTAGCACCCAAGGTCCAAGAGGTCCAGGCGACCGTCATTGAGCCCGAGCCTGCACCTGCACCTCGGCCCGAGACGCAGGTCACCAAGCCCGCACCCGAGACGAGCGCCCGTCGCGATAAGCCCGCTGGCAAGACCAAGGCCATCGAGCGCCATCGCCCCGGTCGCGTGCGCATGGGCCTGGGCCTGATCGGCCTGGGTCTTAAGACGCTCATTACCGGCAAGACGAAATAGTCGTTTGTAGAAGCAGTTTGTAGAAGCGCCCCGCATTTGAGGAAAGCCTCGGATGCGGGGCGCTTTTCCCTGCTACCATGGTGCGAACAACAACGCGAATGACAGGCAGGAATATGAAGCTCACTATAGAATCGATGACCTACGGCGCCGACGGGCTGGCGCACGCCGACAACGGCAAGGCCGTCTTTGTGCAGGGCGCCGTGGCAGGCGACACCGTCGAGGCCGAGGTCGTACAGGACGGCAAGTCGTTCATGCGTGCCCGCACCACCGAGATTCTGGAGCCAAGCCCCGATCGCATTCAGCCTCCCTGCCCCTTCGTGGGCATCTGCGGCGGCTGCTCGTGGGGCAATCTCTCACGCACGGCACAGCTCGCCGCCAAGGAGCAAAACCTGCGCTCCACGCTCGAGCGCATCGGCAAGTTCGCTCCTGAGCAGGTCGATGAGTTGGTACAGCCCATCTGCCACACCAAGGACGACTGGGGCTACCGCAATAAAATCGAGCTCGAACCGACCGTCGTCAACGGTCGCGTGCGCCTTGGCATGCACGGTGTCGACCCCAGCAAAATCGTGACCGTCGATACGTGCCCGCTGTTCGATAAGCGCTTCCCGAAGGCGCTCAAATCGGTCGTCGGCGCACTCAACTATCTAAGCGGCAGCCATGACTTGGGGCTCGAACGCGTGGGCATTCGCGCATCGCGCCGCACCAAGGCACTCGAGGTCGCACTCTGGACGCCCACAGGCTCTTTTCCGCGCTCGCAGGTCTCCCGCGTGCTGGCGGACGCCGCTCATCCCACGAGCATCGTGCGCGTGATGAGCAAGGGCGAAAAGAAGGCCCGTCGTGTCTCCAAGGTCGAAATGCTCTCCGGAGAGGGCTCATGGACCGAGAATATCGCCGAGGGTCAGATGCGCTTGTCTGCCCCGTCTTTTTTCCAGGTCAACACCAAGGGTGCCGAGATTTTGATCGATCTTGTCATGGAAGCGCTCGACCCGCAGGAAGACGAGCTTGCCGTGGACCTGTACTGCGGTGCCGGCACCTTTACCCTGCCGCTCGCCCGCCGCTGCGACTTTGTCGCCGCCGTCGAGGCCTACGGCCCCGCCGTGCGCGACCTGCGCCGTAACCTGGAGATCAACAAGCTCGATAACGTCGACGTCATTGGCGGAGACGCGGTGCGCGAGTTCCCCGACCAGGATGCCGACGTCTTGGTGGTCGACCCGCCGCGTGCAGGCCTCGCCCCCGAGGCGATCGACCTTATCGCCAGCACGAGTGCTCGCGATGTCGCCTACGTGAGCTGCGACCCGGCCACCCTGGCGCGCGATCTCAAACGCTTTGTCGAAGAAGGCACCTTCTCCCCCGTAAAGATCACGCCAGTCGACCTGTTCCCGCAAACCTTCCACTGCGAGACGGTCGTCCACCTTAGGCGCAACTAGCCACTTAATCATTGCTCAGAAAAATCATTGGGAAATCGAGCGTGGCAAGCGGAGGTCTTCGGGGTATAAGACGGCTAATTGTATGCCGCCTATGAAAGGAACCCTCATGCCCAGCGTTGCCGTTCTCGCCGCCGATGGCTTTGAAACTATTGAATGCTTGACCATGGTCGATGTCATGCGTCGCGGCGGCGTGCGCGCCACGCTCGTCTCGATCATGCCCACGCGTGAGGTCGTGAGCTCGCTGCAAATTCCCGTGACCTGCGATGCGCTCTTTGACGAGATCAACTTTAACGAGTATGACTGCGTCGTGCTCCCCGGCGGCCTGCCCGGAGCCACCAACCTGCGCGCCGACCAGCGCGTCTGCGACGTGGTCTGCGAGTTCGCCGCAACTAAGCACGTTGCCGCCATCTGCGCCGCCCCGTTTATCTTGGGCGAGCTCGACCTGCTCGAGGGGCGCCACGCCACATGCTTCCCTGGCTTTGAGAAGAGCTTCCCCGAGGGCGCCTATACCGGTGACAAGGTTACACACGACGGCAACATCATCACCGCCAGCGGCATGGCCCAGTCGCTCCCCTTTGCGCTTGAACTGCTGCGCACGCTCGCCGGCGACAAGGCCGTCGAGAAGGTCGCCGAGGGCATCCAGCTATGATTTTGGCTTCGCAATCGCCACGCCGCATCGAGCTCATGCGCGAAGCTGGCTATGACATTCGCATCATTCCTGCCGATATCGATGAAACGCCGTACGATGGCGAGGCGCCGCTTACACTTGTCGAGCGCTTGGCACGAGCCAAAGCCGCCGCCATCGCCGCCGAGCATGCCGAGTCCAACGAGCTGACCGTCGCAGCCGACACCATCGTCACCTTCGATGACAAGATTTTGGGCAAGCCGGCAAACGAGGACGAGGCCTGCACTATGCTACGCGAGCTTTCAGGGCGCACGCACCAGGTCGCGACCGGCGTCTGCATCGTTAAGGCCGGCGACGCTGCCGCCCCGCATGCTGCCGAGAGCCTGTCGTTTGTCGATGTGACGGACGTGACGTTCTACGAGCTTACTGATGAACAGATCGAGCGCTACGTCGCCTCGGGCGAGCCCATGGATAAGGCCGGCGCCTACGGTATTCAGGGCGTCGGTGGACGCATGCTCGTGCACGATATTTCGGGCGACTTCTACAACGTGGTGGGCTTGCCCATCGCACGCGTCGCACGCGCGATTCAAAAACTCTCGTAATTGCATCTGGCGCTGGGCATCCCCCAGCGCCTACAATTTTGGCGTACCGTACGGATCCCGACCGGGCATAAGGCGCGGCGGAAAACCGATAGGAGAAAACATGGACACACTGCTTGAAGCCATTGACGTTTGTGATGTCGATGGCTTTTGCTTTGGCAACTATACGGACGAGGAGGCCGGCACCGGTTGCACCGTAATTGTGGCAACCGAAGGCGCAACGGGCGGCGTTGACGT
Organism: Collinsella sp.; assembly: GCA_018370025.1. Classification (GTDB taxonomy): domain Bacteria; phylum Actinomycetota; class Coriobacteriia; order Coriobacteriales; family Coriobacteriaceae; genus Collinsella. Next base: position 5,923 of record JAGZBF010000002.1, read on the forward strand.
TCGCGGCGGTGCCCCGGCATCGCGCGAGACCGACCTGCTTCGCCCCGAGAACACCGTCGACAAGGTCCACGCCGTCTGCCTTTCGGGCGGATCGGCTTTTGGTCTCGAGGCCGCAAGCGGTGTGGCCCGCGAGCTCGAGAGCCGCGGCATTGGCCTGCCCGTCGGCCCCACGCAGGTGCCCATCGTATGCTCCAGCTGCATCTTCGACCTCGCTTTTGGCGACCCCACGGTACGCCCCGATATCGAGGCTGGCATCGCCGCCGTGCGCGAGGCGCTCGACAACACCCCCGCTACGCTCGAGCAGGGCAACGTAGGCGCCGGTACCGGCGCTACCGTGGGTAAGCTCATGGGCCCTGCCACCTGCATGAAGGCCGGCCTTGGCGCTGCCGCCGTGGCGCTCGGCCCCGTCAAGGTGGGCGCCGTGGTCTCGGTCAACGCCTGCGGCAATGTCGTCGACCCCTTCACCGGTGAGTGGATCGCCGGCATGCGCGCCGCAGTCGATAGCGACCAGATCGTCGACATGGAGCTCGCAGCCTTCGCCGCCGCCGGTTCCATGCAAATGCCGCTCGATCGCACCAACACCACCATCAGCTGCATCGTCACCAACGTGGAGCTCACTAAGGCCCAGGCCACCAAGGTCTCCCAGATGGCCGCAGACGCCTACGCGCACGCCATTCGCCCCACGCACACCACCAACGACGGCGACACCATCTACACCCTCGCCAGCGGCAAGCTGGGCACCCAGGCAAGCGCCGCCGTGCCCCTGGACCTGCTGGGCATGCTCGCCGTAAGGGCCCTGCAAACCGCCATCGTAAACGGAGCCAAAACCGCCAAAACCTCCCACGGCATCCCCGGCGCCGCGAAGTAACCTCGCTCGACCGTCGGTCGGAGGCGGGCGGGCATTACGTTTGCTGCTCTACAGTCCTATGCGAGACGAAGGCCACATTAAGTGGCCTTCTTTGCATGCGGAACTCGCGACAAACGTAATGCCCGCCCGTTGTCTGACAATCGATTCTTATAGCAGAGGCCCCTTGGCCTTTAGTTTGATACAAGTTCCGCACGAGCCGGAAAGCACTTAATGTGCTTTCCGTGCGAGCAGGACTGTTCGCAGTAGCAAACTAAAGGCCAAGGGGCCCAGTCAACCTATCAGCAGCGATTACTCAGCAGCTAGTTGAATTTGAAGATCTTTGAGGCAAGACGGTATAGGCCGAGCGTGGTTTTGTCTCCGGCTCGACCACGCAGATTGGTAAAGAAGCCCACCACGCCGTAGCGTGCACGACGATACATGCGCTCGTCGTAAGCCTTCAAATCATTCCACAGCGTCTTCAGGCGCTCATCGGCGCAATCTTCCTCGGAAAGCTTGGTAAGCACCGAGCAGATCGCCATCATCATGGTGAAGTAGCCCATCATGTACGAGCGCAGGCGCGAAGCCTCAACGTCCTGGTACAAATGGTAGGACTCCATCATGATGCGCGTAACGCGGAACTGTTGGTCCAGACGCTTGACCATCGTGGCCTCGTTAACGCTCTGGCCCTCACGGCCAATAAAGTACCGGTAGAGGTCGATATCGGCGTAATACATGGTCTTGCAACGCGGCAGCGGCACGTAAGCGTAGATGTTGTCCACGTAGAAGGTGTGCGGCGGCATGGGCAGGTTAGACTCGCGCAGCACATCCGTGCGATAGCACAGGCTGTGCATGAGCAGATTCTGGTCCAGACGGAAATGACCGATTTGATCCCAGGTAAAGATCTTTTTGCGCGGCAGGGCAAACTTGTAGCCAATAGCGGTATGTGTGCCCTCGTAGACCTTCTCGTACACATAATTCGAGATAAACAGGTCGACGCGCTGGTCGCGCTCCTCAAAGCCACGTAGAATCGACAGCATGGTCGAAAGCGCCGCGCCATCGAGCCAGTCATCCGAGTCAACGACCTTGTAGTACGTACCGTGCGCCTCACGCAGGCCCGAGAGGACGGCGATACCGTGGCCGCCGTTTTCCTGGTGCACCGCGCGGATAATGCCGGGATAGCGGGCCTCCCACTCGTCGGCCTTGGCGGCCGTCTCGTCCTTGGAGCCGTCGTCCACCACGATAATCTCGATATCGGTAGCGTAATTGCTCCCCTCCAGAATGGAGGTGATGCAATGGTCCATGTCCTTGGCGGCGTTATACGAGGGAATACCGAATGTTATGACTTTATGCATGGCAGGCGATAATCTCATCCGAAAGATCGAGGGCAGAATTGGTTACGGCGTCCATGTCGTAGTAGCGATACTCGGCCAGACGACCCACCGGGTGGAAGTTCGTCAGGTTCTGAACGCGCTCAAGATAGCGTTCATAGAGCTCACGGTTCTCGGGCTCAAGAATGGCGTAGTATGGCGTCTCGCCCGAGCCGGGCGTATAAGCCTTGGAGTACTCCTTCATGATGGTGGTCTTGCCGGGCAGGACCTGACCGGTCATGTTCTTGAACTCGGTAATGCGCGTGTAGTCCTCGCTCGTAGTGTAGTTGACGGTGCCCACGGGCTGGAACTGGTCCATTTCGAGCGTCTCGAATTTCATGTCAAGCGTGCGGTACGGCAGGGCGCCCAGGTCGAGGTTGAACAGCTCGTCGAGCGGACCGGTGTAGACGATCTCGCCGCCATAGACCTTGCCGTCGATCTTGACGGTGGTCTCGTCGATCTCGAAGAGATCGCGAGCATCCACGTCACAGAACACGTCAATCAGATCGTGGTCGAGCATATGCTCGAACAGCGCGGTGTAGCCGTCCTGCGGCATACCCTGGAAGGGGGCCTGCGGGAAGTAGCGATCATCGTCGCCCACAAAGACGGGAACGCGGCCGGTGATCGAGGGATCGATTTGATCAGGCGTCTGGCCCCACTGCTTCATGGTGTAGTGCAAAAAGACGTTCTCGTAGACGTAGTCGGCGACCTCAGCCAAGTCGGGGTCGTTCTTCTTGCGCAGCTCCATAATGGGTACCTTGACGTCCTTGCCAAAGGTCTCCACGAGCTTCTGATACAGCTCCTCGCCACGCTCGTCACCAAAGGCGAGCTTAAGGCTCGCGTGGTTAAAGGGCACGGGCATGAGGGTGCCGTTGATGTTGGCGAGCACCTTGTGCTGGTAGTCCGTCCACTTGGTAAAGCGCGACAGGAAGTTGTGCACGCGCTCGTTAAAGGTGTGGTAGATGTGCGGACCGTACTCGTGGACCAGGATTCCCGCCTCGTCAGTGCAGTCGAAGGCATTACCCGCAATGTGGCTACGGCGCTCCAAAACGGCAACACGATAGCCGATAGTTTCGGCAAGACGGCGGGCGCAAACGGCACCGGCATAACCGGCGCCGACAACGATCATGTCGTACGCACCGGCATTAAAGCCTTCAGGCAGGCCTGAGGTAATCTGCATCGATACTCCTTGTCAAAAGCCACACGCTTTTTAACTGGGCTTTTTCTCGAACATACGTCGAGACATATTTATCAGAGCGATTATAGCGCTAATGCGTCCTATAATGAGCTTGCCACACAAGGAAAGCTCAAGCACCGCGGCGTACATTATTGAAAGGTAAACCCGCTAGCAGCGGGTTTATTCGTGTACAGCCGGGCGCCTGGAGCTTAGCGAAACGCTTGTAAGGAGTAACATGAGCGATTTCCTAAACCGTATGAAGTCTGCCGCCAAGGCCGACCTTAAGACCATCGTCCTGCCCGAGGGCGAGGACCCGCGCACCATCGTCGCCGCCACCAAGATCATCGAGGAGGGCCTGGCAAAGATCGTCATCCTGGGCAACCCCGACGAGATCGACGTTCCCGGCGCTGCCGTCATCGACCCGCGCAATGCCGAGAAGCACGAGGAGTACGCGCAGAAGTTTGCCGAGCTCCGCGCCAAGAAGGGCGTTACCATCGAGCAGGCTCGCGCCCAGGTGATGGACGCCACCTACTTTGGCACCATGATGGTCAAGATGGGCGACGCCGACGGCCTGGTCTCCGGCGCCTGCCACTCCACCGCCGACACTCTGCGCCCCGCGCTGCAGATCCTCAAGACCGCCCCGGGCACCAAGCTGGTCTCGGCCTTCTTCGTGATGTGCACCGATACCCCGCAGTTCGGCACCGACGGCACGCTGATCTTCGCCGACTGCGGCCTCAACATCAACCCGTCCTCCGACGAGCTCTCCGAGATCGCCATCGCCTCCGCTCACTCCTGGTCCACCTTTATGGGCAGCGTCGAGCCGCACGTGGCCATGCTCTCCTACTCCACCATGGGCTCCGCCGGCGGCGAGGTCGCCAAGAAGGTCCAGGAGGCCGTTAAGTTCTGCAAGGAGAAGGCTCCCGAGCTCGCCATCGATGGCGACCTGCAGCTCGACGCCGCTATCGTTCCCACCGTCGCCCAGCTCAAGGCCCCCGGCTCCTCCGTTGCCGGCAAGGCCAACGTGCTTGTGTTCCCCGATCTCGAGGCCGGCAACATCGGCTACAAGCTGGTCCAGCGCTTCGCCGGCGCCGACGCTTACGGCCCCATCCTGCAGGGCATCGCCAAGCCGGTCAACGACCTTTCGCGCGGCTGCTCTGCCGACGACATCGTGGGTGTCGTAGCCATCACCGCCGTCCAGGCTCAGATGGCTGAGTAGCGGACGTACTCGCCCGAAGGCCGCACAGGTTAACCCCTGAAAACGTCCTCGACCAATGAAACGCCCCCGTTCTGCTCCTTCGGAGCTACGAACGGGGGCGTTTCTGGTCTGCGGAATGTTTTCAGGGGTTAACCTGTGCGGCCTTCTACTATCACGTGGCATTCAGGGAATCTGGGGTGGACGGCGGCTTGGCTACGAGCTGGGGCTGAGAATTTGGATGGATGGGCGACGTTGCTGAGAGCGTATGCGTTGCAGGTAATGACCACTTTGGAGCCATAAGATAGACTGCGTTCCGATTTCTGGCCTTCCGGAAAATGTGTCCCGGTTTGGAGGCTGATTGTGGGATGGAGTTTCCGCCCCGCTCGTCTCGTCCATCAAATAAGGCCTCCGGAGCTCGTTGCTCTGGAGGCCTTTCTCTCAATTGCAGACGAATGCGCTAGTTGCTACCGGTCAGACGCTCGACGTCGTGGGCGATCATGTATTCCTCGTCGGTGGGGATGACCATGACCGTGACGGCGGAGCCGGCAGCACTGATGACCTGCGGGCCGTTGCCCACGGCCTCGCGGTTCTTATTGTTGTCGATGCGCACGCCCAGCCACTCAAAGCAGTCGCAGAAAGCCTTGCGGATCGACCAGTCGTTCTCGCCGATGCCGGCAGTAAAGGTAATGGTGTCCACGCCCGCCATGGAGGCAATCATGGAACCGGCCTGCTGCATGGCCTTGTAGGCGAACATGTCGAAGGCGAGCAGGCAGCGCTCGTCACCCTCGGAGGCGCGCGTGCGGATGTCGCGGGCGTCGTTGGAGATACCCGAGATGGCAAGCAGACCGGACTGCTTGTTCATCATGTCGTCGACTTCCTGGTAGCTGTAGCCGCCCTCGCGCTGCAGGTAGCACACGGTGGCCGGGTCGATGGAACCGCAACGGGTGCCCATCATCAGGCCGTCGAGCGGCGTGAGGCCCATCGTGGTATCGCGGCACACGCCGTCCTCAATAGCGGCGAGCGAGGCGCCGTTGCCCAGGTGGCACGAAAGCAGACGGTGGCAGCGCGTGCCCAGGATCTCCTTGGCCATCATCCACTCGTAACGGTGGCTCGTGCCGTGGGCGCCGTACTTGCGCACGTGATACTTGTCGCACACGTCCTTGGGCAGCGCGTAGGTGTAGGCGACCTCGGGCATGGTCATGTGGAACGAGGTGTCGAAGACGGCCACGTTGGGCAGCTCCGGATACTTCTCGCGGCAGTATTCGATTGCCGCGGCCTCGCCGTAGTTGTGCAGCGGGGCGAGCGGGGCCACCTCAAGAATCTTAGCCATGACCTCATCGTCGACGACCGCGGAATCATCGAAGTGCCAGCCGCCCTGAACGATACGGTGGCCGATGCCATCGATCGTAAAGTCGGTCTTCTCGAGCTCCTCGAGCACGCGAGCGATAGCAGAGCGATGATCGGGGAAGGGAACCTCCTCGGTCTGCTTGGTGCCACCGTTCTCGGAGTGACCAAAGACGCCCATCTCCGATCCGATACGCTCGCAGTTGCCCTTGGCGAAAACCTCGCGGGTATCGGTATCCAAAAGCTGATATTTAAGGCTCGAGCTGCCGGCGTTGACAACAAGTACGTTCATGAGACTCCTTCGTGATTACAGTACGGTCGGCAAACCTATAAGGCGGCCGTACCTTTAATAAGAAGTTATCAGAATTCAATAAATATCTATTAAGCTCTTCGCCCAAAGAGCATAAAAGGGGGCTGAACGGCACAAGGCCATCCAGTCCCCTCCCCTTGCATCAATTACTTACCGCTAACGATGCGCTCGACGTCGGAAGCGATCATGAACTCCTCATCCGTGGGGATAACGAAGATCTTGACCTTGGAATCCTTGGCGGACAGGCACCAAGCGCCGTCGCCGCGCAGGGCGTTGCGGGCATGGTCCATCTTGACGCCCATGAAGGCCAGACGGTCGGCCACGCCGGCGCGGACAGCCGGAGCGTGCTCACCGATGCCGGCGGTAAAGACCAGGGTGTCCATGCCGCACATGGAAGTGGCCATCTCGGCGGCCTTGGCGGCAATCTTGTAGACGAACATATCGAAGGCGAGCTGGGCCTCGGGGTCGCCGGCAGCGGCGAGCTCCTCAACGTTGCGGCAGTCGTTGGTCTTGCCGCCGGTCACAGCCAAAAGGCCGGACTTCTTGTTCATCATCTCGTCGACCTCGTCGAAGGTGAACCCGCCTTCGCGCTGCAGGTAGCACACGGTAGCAGGGTCGATGGAGCCGCAGCGGGTGCCCATCATGACACCGTCGAGCGGCGTCAAGCCCATGGTGGTGTCCATGCACTTGCCGTCCTCGATGGCGCACAGGGAAGCACCGGAACCGATGTGGCACACGACGACCTTGCGAGCCTCGCCGTTGGTCATCTCGGCAACCTTCTTGGAGATGTAGCGGTAGCTGGTGCCGTGGGCGCCGTACTTACGGATGTGCAGCTTGTCGCAGACGTCCTTGGGCAGGGCGTAGGTCTTGGCGACCTCGGGCATATTGAAGTGGAAAGCAGTGTCGTAGACCGTGACGTTGGGCAGGTCGGGATACTGCTCCAGGCAGTACTCGATAACGTTGGCCTCGGGGTTATTGTGCAGCGGGGCGAGCGGAGCGACCTCGCGAATCTTGGCGAGAACGTCCTCGTCGACGAGGGAGGAATCGCCAAAGTACCAACCGCCCTGAACGATGCGGTGGCCGATGCCCTCGATCTTGACGCCGTTGGCCTCGAGGTCCTTCAGGACGACCTCGATGGCGACCTTGTGGTCGGGGAACTCGATGTTCTCGGTCACCTTCTTGGAACCGTTGGCAGCGTGGGTGAAGGTACCGCCGGTAAAGCAGACGCGCTCGCAGGAGCCCTTTGCGGACACCTTGTGGGACTTGGTATCGATGACCTGATACTTAAGCGTCGAAGATCCTGCGTTGACGACCAGAACGTTCATGTGTCTCCCTACTAACAGGCGGTGTGGCGCCGCCAGGTTACATACGCTTCAATAATAAACCCAAACGCCCTCGCGCTCGGGTTTATTGCGTTGATATATAAGTTATCGGTGCCCAAATACTCATGGCCTTTGACTTGTAAGACGAAAGAGCGCGGGGATATACACCAAAGAAGATATCCCGAGCGCTACAAGCAATATGACTCGAATGCCCGCGATGCTGCTCAACGCAGCATTGAACAGATAGAAAAGGATAGCGCCCACCGCCACCATCTGGCTTTGGACCGAAATTAGTGAACAGCGCATCGAAGAATCGACAGCATTTTGAAAAATTGAGTATTTAATTGGCGCAAATAACGAGTAAGCGACCGTCTGCAGTACATAGAACACGGGCAGCAAATAGACCGGAGTAAAGGGAATCAAAAACAGAGCAGTCAGGGAAAGGCGCACGATGCCGCAAATACGCGCAAAACGGCCCTTGTCGACATGAGCAATCACACTGGGCACAATAAGCCCCATGGAGGCCGAGGCAAGGAGCTGGACCGCAATGATCACACCCGAAGCGACGGCATTCATTCCGCGACCCGCAAGCAACAGTGAGAAAAAGTCTTCCAGGGCGACAAAAGCAAATGCCTGAGAGCAGTCCATGATGAACGCTGAACGAAGAATGCCGTTACGCGCAATAGCGGCACCGATCATCTTCGGGCTAATTCCACGCTTAGGTGTCGCTGCAGTGTCCCCTCTTCGCATCTCAGGAATGCAGACAACGACAACCAACGTCAACACCATTGCGATGACATCTGCCGAAAGACCAATGAGATATGCACCGACAGACGAAATGAAACCGCCCACGCAAGCGGAGATGGCATAAGAGGCATAGAAAACAAATCGCTCAACGACATTAAGTCTTACGAGCTGGTCCTGAGAGACGCTGTCAATGTAGATCGCTTCTATGGATCCGCTCACACATGCAACTGCAAATCCTTTGAGAGCAAACGCGCCGATTAAAAGCAAAGGAGAACGGGTGAAAAGTAGGGCGGCGTAGTATCCAAGCATTCCCACGACGCCAACGAGACCGCTTGTCTTTCGTCCAAACCTGTCAGCAATATAACCAGTAGGAACCTCAAGAATGAACTTACTCACTTGGTATGCAATCATCATGCTAGAAATCGCTACCATCGAGAATCCGACGAATTCAAGGTAAACCGTCAGAAAATACAAAATGGTGCTGAAGTTCGACAGAAAAACGAACGTCATATAAAGCAAAACCGTACGGTTTTTCATGCTCCGCCCTCCAAGAGCCAGCAATCTAAATCAGAATCTTGGAAAAGCATGAGGGCAAAGCTGTCAGCTATGTGTTACAAGGCGTCAATAATCACTTGACGTCTCGAAGCCAATTAATTTCACGAAGCAAGATGACGCAATAGGTGCAGAAAAACCGTCTGGTGTCGATCGGTCCAGGCATTTTGTCGATAGCAAAAATAGATGGGCAAGGCCACGTCATGCGAGGCTTCAATGGAGCACTCACTCACTTCTGATCCATCCGATGCGAGAGAGGACCCAGACAAACTCAATATCAATCCCCCGGCTTGAAGAAACTCAGCCTGAGCCCTGCTTCCGTATTCAACATCACGGAAGCGAAAATTGACGAGCTGGGCTTCAGGGCATTGGTTAATCGCATTGAGACAGGGTGACAAATTAATGGGAACAGCGAGCCTGCCGCTCAGTAGCTCGCGAATGGTCATGGCGCCCACAGATTGATGACCCGCTGGACACGAAAGAACCTTGAGCTCCTTTTCACCCAAGTATTTCGAAGAAAGGACGCTGTCCCTTGGTTCCTCAAATGAGATGGCCGCGTCCGAAATTCCAAGCATAAGCGACTCAAAGCATGTGGCCGTTGGCTGATGCCAAACATCAAGGTGAATCTGGGGGTGCGAGCTTTCAAACGAGTCGTACCAGTTTTCGGAAAAAAGACGCCCCCGCCCGTGAAGACAGGGGGCGTAAAGACGGAAGTGGCCGTCGGGCGAAACGCCGCCGTTCCCCGATTGAGCGTACTTTTTGAGATCGTCGACTTGTGCCAGGATCACGCGTGCACGACACGCAAATTCTCTGCCCGCCGGAGACAAAACAGCCTCCCCCGCCGATCGGTCGAGCAAAACAATCTGATACTCAGATTCCAACTTTTTGATTGCCGACGAAACGGCCTGTGGGCTCACGTGAACGGCGCGAGCCGCTTTGCGCACGCCGCCGTAGTTCGCTACCGCTTGAAGGTATTCGAGTTGAGAAAGCTGCATAGGTTACTCCAAAGGCAGCCAAGGCGACGGGCTGTGCGTCCTCAGATGAGGTTCTCGCCCAGGTTCTTGCCGCCGAGGACGTGCATGTGGAAGTGCATGACGGTCTGACCGGCGTTGACGCCCTTGTTGGAGATGACGCGGAAACCGTCCTCCAGGCCCTTGGCCTTAGCGACCTCCTGGATGGCATGGGCCATGGCGCCCATGGTCTCGGCAGGCACGTTGTCGGCGATGTCGCTGTAGTGCTTCTTGGGGATCACGAGCGTGTGGACCGGCGCCTGGGGGTTGAGGTCGTCGAAGGCGATGACCTGGTCGTCCTCGTAGACAACAGTCGAGGGGATCTCGTGGTTGGCGATTTTACAGAAGATGCAATCACACATGGCTGGTTCCTTTCTTACAGACCAAGGTAGTCTTTTTGGGACGGGGCTTTTTTGACTACTTTTTCGCAAAAGCAAGTGCTCGGCGAGCCGTCGCCAAAGGGTAGTCAAAAAAGCCCCGTCCCAAAAAGACTACCCCAAAGTGGGCTGTGGGATGGTTAGAACGAGAGGTTGTCGTCGGTGTTGGCGGCTTCGCCGTCGGCGAGCACGTCGTTGCCGTCGACGTCCTTAAGAAGCACCGAGACCTTCTGCTCGGCATCGGACAGGCGGGTGCGCAGGCTCTTGAGGAGCTCGACGCCGCGGGTATAGCTCTCGAGCGACTCCTCGAGCTCCATATCGCCCGACTCCAGGCTGCGGATGATGAGCTCCAGCTCCTGCGAGGCCTGCTTGTACGTAAGCTGCTCGACCGGGGTCTTCTCTGCCATATCTGTTTCCTTTCCTAAAGGTTTATCGCTATGAAACGCGGGTTACTCGACCGTATCGACCGTTGCAGCCACGTTGCCGTCTGCCATACGCACGCGGATGGCATCGCCGGGCTTAAAGCTCTTGGCGCTCGTAGCCACACCATCATCGCTGTACGCGATGGAATAGCCGCGGGCAAGTACCTTGAGCGGCGACAGGGCATCGAGCGAAGCCGCTGCACGGCCCAAGTCGGAAGCTGACTTGTTGAGCATTGTGCGCCCCTGATGCTCCAGACGGGAACTCGCAAGCGTGAGCGCATGGCGTTTGCCATCGAGCCCCGAGGTGCTTGCGATCAAGCGCTCGGGCAGACGCTCGAAGTTGGAGCGGAAGGCCCCAACCGAACGCGTTATGGCGCCCGACAGTCGATCGGCAGTCAGCGCAAGCTCGGACTCGCGACGCTCGACCATAAACGTTGGATCGTTGAGGCACGGGCGGCACGCGGCCGCATCGAGCGCGTCAACCAAACGAGCCGTATAGGTGTCCCAGGCACGACGACCGCGCTGGTCGAGCATTTCCAGATCGACCTGATCCGACCCGATCATCGAAGCCATCGCGGCACCCAGACGTTGATGGCGCGTCTCGAGCACGTCGGCCAACTCCGTCATAGCCGGCGCCACCGATTCTGCCGCTGCCGTTGGCGTGGAGGCGCGACGGTCGCTCACCATGTCGCAAATCGAGGTATCGGGCTCATGGCCAATGCCGGTCACCACGGGCACGGGGCAAGCCGCCACCGCACGGGCAAGCTCCTCGTCGTTAAAGGTCATGAGGTCCTCGAAGGAGCCGCCGCCACGGACAAGCAAAATGCAATCGGGCGCCGGCGTAATGGCAGCGGCGCGGCGCAAGCCTTCAATAAGCTCTGCCGGCGCGCCCTCGCCCTGGACCTTTGCGCCCACGCAGACAAGCTCGACGAGCGGGTTGCGACGGCGCAGCGTACGCTTGACGTCGTCGATCACGGCGCCCGAAAGCGAGGTGACGACCGCCACGCGTGAGCAGAACACCGGGATACGGCGCTTGCGCGCTTCGTCCATCAGGCCCTCGCGGCGGAGCTTTTCGGCCAGTTGCGCCACTTGTTGACGCAGCAGGCCCTCCCCCGCCAGCGAGAATGAGCGAGCGACAAAGCTCATGCGACCCGTAGGCTTGTAGAGATTGAAGCTGCCCTTAAAGCTTACCTGCATGCCGTCGCGCAGATCGAAGGTGCGCTTAAGGTAGGCGCCCTTCCAGATGATGCAGTCGACGGCCGCCGAGTCGTCCTTAATCTGGAAGTAGCAGTGGCCGCTTCGGGCATTGGGACCACGAAAACCCGTGACCTCACCCAAAACGCTCAACTGCGGAATGGCATCGAGCGCGCCGGCGGCGATCTCCACCGCTTGGCTCACGCTGAGCTCTTTGCGCTCCTGCTCGTCCGATCCGTCGAACTCGGCGGAAACGGTATTGCCGGTCAGATTCCAGCCTGCCACGCAGCCCCCTTTCGTCATCGAGCACAAGGGCTTCGACCCTGCGCAGATTCAAGTCCAACACATAGTACAGCGCCGCGGGGACAAGAATCTCCGCGGCGCCTGTCAAGCCAACTTGTTATCGGTTGGAGTTTCTGTTGTAGCGAGCCATCAGGTAGAGCAGCTGAATAATCGAGGTGAGCGCCGCCGCCACGTAGGTGAGCGCGGCCGCCGTCAGGACCTTCTTGGCACCGTTGACCTGCTTGGAGCTCATGCCCGACTGCTCGATATACGCCACGGCGCGTCGGCTGGCATCGATCTCGACCGGCAGCGTAACCAGCTGGAACAGCACGCTAAACGAGAAGAAGACCAGCGCGAGGGTCGTGAGCCCCGCGATGTTCATGAACAGGCCCATGAGCAGCACGATCGTCCAGGTGTTCTGGGTAAAGTTGACGACGGGAACCAAAGCGGTACGTACCTTCATCATGGCATAACCACTTTGACGCTGGGCAGCATGGCCCGCCTCGTGACAGGCCACGGCAACGCTTGCAACCGACCCGCCCGAACGGTTGGCATCCGACAGATACAGGTTGTTGTCCTGCGGGTTGTAATGATCGGTGAGCTCGCCGGCAACGCCCTTGATACCCACGGCGTTGCAACCGTTGGCATCGAGCATGCGACGAGCGACCGTGGCACCCGTGTCGCCGTCCGAGCGAACCTTGGACCACGTCTTGTACGTCGAGTTGATATAGCTCTGCGCGGCAAGGCCAAGCACCGTGCAGACAAGAACAACCAGCAGGTACAGCGGGTCAATGCCAAAGCCGTATCCATAGTAATAAGGCATGCGAATTCCTCCGAATCGAGTTACACGTTGGAGGCATTCTACCCACTCAGCCGGCTAGGCTTCCCTATAACAGTTCAATCTTTCCGTCCTTCACGGTGAGCCCCATATTGCCGGAAAGCAGATCGTCCAGACGCGAACCCACGAGCTCAAAGCGCCAGCCTTCGCGCAGGGGGCTCTGCTCGGGATGCTCAATATAGTCGGCCAGGTCATCGCGCGAGGCAATGACCGAGGTCGCCACGCCCGAGCGCTCGGCAACCAGGCGAATGAGCGCATACATCAGGTCCGTCACGCTCTCCAACTCCGGCGAAATCTGACGGTGCCCGCGCACCATGAGCGGCAGGCGATCGTGTGGGCAGCTCGCACCGCGCTTAATGGCCATGAGCGCGCCGTCCACGTCGCGCTCCCCCAGCTGGTCGGTACCGCGAATGCTGCGGAACTCCTCAACACGAACGGGATTACGTTTAACCAGGGCCAGCAGCGTATCGTCGGACATGACCCACTTGCGCGGGATGTTGCGGCGCTCGGCGCGGTCCTCGCGCCAAGCGGCAAGCTCGCGTGCGATGCCCAACTGGTGACGGCTACACGAGTTGATGCGCTTGACCTTGCGAAACGCCTCATGGCGGTCGGCGCGGTAGTGCGACTCGTCGGCCAGCGGACGCAACTCGTCGAGCACCCAGTCCACCCGGCCCAGCTCGCGCAGGCGACTCATCATCTCGGTATAGGCGACGATCAAGTACTTGACGTCATCGATCGCGTACTCGACCTGCTTATCAGTCAGCGGGCGGCGCGACCAGTCGGTCAGCGACTCGGTCTTGGGCAATGAGACGCCACAAAACGTCTGCACGAGCGCGCCGTAGGAAATCTGCTGGCGCTCGCCCAAAAAGGCGGCGGCCACCTGCGTGTCAAAAATGGGACGCGGCAGCACGCCCACGGTATGGAGCATGACCTCCATATCCTGCGAGCAGGCGTGGAAGACCTTAGTCACGCTCTCGTCGGCCATAAGCTCGGCAAGCGGCGACAGGTCGTCGATCACCAAAGGATCGACCGCGACGCTCTCGGCAGGGGTGGCAATCTGAACCAAGCACAGGCGCGGATGGAACGTGCGCTCGCGCAAAAACTCGGTATCGACGGCAATCGCGTCGAACTCACGGGCGCGCTGGCAAAAGTCGAGTAGAGCCTGATGTGTGGAAATGTACATATCAACCCATCGAATAAGGTTAGGCCCGAAAAACACGGGTAGGATATCGGCATTGCCTTACAACTATACTCGGTTAGTCACAGAACGGGAACGTAAGTATGCGCTGCCTTATCATCCACAACCCGGCATCGGGCCCCAGCTCAGATGAAATCTACGCATTCACGCACGCCCTCGCGCAGGGCGGCGACGAGGTCGTGATGCGTTTTATCGGCGATGGCATGGAGCCCGAGGACGCCGTGGCAGACGTGCGCGAGTTTGATCGCGTGGTCGTTTCGGGCGGCGACGGCACCGTCTCCAACGTGCTCGACCAGATGCGCGGATGCGGTGTCCCCACGCTCGTCTTCCCCTCCGGCACAGCCTGCCTGTTCTTCAACAACATCGGCAATGCCCCCGAGGCAGCGGCGCTTGCCAAGGCTTGCCGCGCCGGTCGCACGGTCAAAGTGGACATGGGCGAGCTCTTTTGGCTCGACGAGAACGGCAACGAGAAGCGCCACGGCTTTATCATCATCGCCGGCTCGGGCTTCGACGCCGAGATCATGATGAAGGCCGCCCCCGCCAAAAACGACATCGGCGAGATCGCCTATTTCCTGTCGGCGCTCGCCACACCCAACCCCACGGTGGCGCATTTTACGATTGAGCATGACGGCATTGTCGAGGAGCTCGATGGCATCTGCTGCATGGCCGGCAACACCTCGGTCATTCAAAACGACATCAACCTGTTCCCCGACTGCCGCATGAACGACGGCATGGTCGACATCGCGGTCATCGAGCCCGTAAAAACCGTCCAGCTCCTGCCCACTGTGATCACCGCCGCGCTCGACCCCGCCGGCAAGGTGCTCGGCCGTCCGCAGTTCAAGATCATCCAGACCAAGGAAGCCAAAATCACCTGCACGCCGTCGCTGGGCATGCAGTTCGATGGCGAGATCATCTCCAGCAACTCGGGCGTCTTTGGAGCCCGCGCGCTTCCGCAATGCCTCGACCTCATCGTCGACGAATTCTCCCCGCTCGGAAAATAGGAGGACCCCATGAACGACAATCCCCTGCTCGGCTTTATCGTCATTGTTCTGGCCATGCTCGTCGGCTATGCGATTAACGTGATCCACCGCCGGAAGAAGTAATTCCACATTGGTATGATATTCATCCAATTATCGTCTCCCCTGTTGTTTATGCATTTGCACGACAGCGGGGGATTTTTCTTTGTGCCCCGTGCAAGGCGCTTTATTCAGGTACAGTAATTGCAGGGCGTCTTTATTTAAATAAAGCTAGATAATGAGTATTCTTGTCCGCTCATCGCATATTTTAGGACGCTCATCGAGTATTTCATCGAAATAGATGAATACTATTGAGACTTCCTATAGGCTAATAGATGTATTTATTAGCTGAAATCCTGCACGGTTCCGCGGGGTTTCAACGGTTGGGAGGGATTATGAGGTTTACTCATCCTGTCAACACGCTCAAAAAGCTCGGCTGCGGCCTTGCGTTTGGAGCAACGGCCATCATGGCCATGCCGACTTCGGCACTCGCCTGCACCCAGATCTACATGGGCAGCAAGCTCACGGCAGACGGCAACACGTACTACGGCCGTTCCGAGGACTTCGGTCCGCGCTATGTCAAGCACTTTGGCATTGAGCCCGCACACAAGGACGGCAACGAGTACACCTCGGTCGAGTCCGGTTTTGAGTACAAGTCCAAGGGCGCAACCTACCGCTACACCTTCGTTCGCGACAACCCCTCGCAGTGGGAAGATCGCTACGACGCATATTCCGAGGCAGGCATCAACGAGAAGGGCGTCTCCTGCTCTGCCACGCTGAGCACCTCCTATAACGAGAAGGCCGAAGAGGCCGACCCCATCACCGAGGAGACTGGCATTGGCGAATACAGCTATGCCAGCGTCATCCTGGGCGAGAGCGCCACGGCCCGCGAGGGCGTCGAGCTCATCGGCAGCCTGATCGACGAGCAGGGCGTCTGCTCCAACGACCAGATCATCATCGCCGACAGCACCGAGACCTGGTTGTTCGCCGCGCTTTCCGGCCATCAGTGGATTGCTATGAAGCTCGCCGATGACATCGCCTCGCTCAACCCCAACATCGGCAACCTCACCTATAACGTCGACCTCGATGACACCGAGAACTGTCTCCATTCCGAAGGCATCGAGTCCATGCCTAAGGAGAAGGGCTTTGCCGAGTACACCGACGGCAAGTTCGACGTCGCCAAGACCTACGGCGAGGAGATTAGCGAGGCCGGTATGCACCAGTGGTCGCGCTATATCCAGGGTCGTGATTACTTCATGGCTCCGCTTGCCGAGGGCACCGACTACGAGATCGTCAAGGACGAGCGCGAAGAGGCTCGCGCCACGACCGGCGCCCTGGTCCACGAGATGCAGCCGCTGTTCTTCCAGCCCGGCAAGTCCGACTGGAACACCTTTGAGATGATTCGTTCCTTCGCCGCTCGCGGCGAGAATGTCGCCGGCCTCAACGCCAACACCGACGGCGCCTATGCCATCGGCTCCAACCGCAACACCGAGATCCACACCTTCCAGATCCGTCAGGGCATGGACCCCGAGATCGCGACCATTCAGTGGGAGATGCTCTCCAACGCCGAATTCTCCGTCGCCATCCCCTTCTACTCCGCACTGCTCACCGAGGTCAGCCCCTACTTCAGCGATCAGGATGTCTCCTTCGATCACTGCGAAGAGGAAGACGTCGTGAACAACGAGGAGCCCAAGAACTCCATCAACTACGTCCTCATGGACATCAACACGCTCGCCTATGAGAACCGCGACCACTGCGCCACCGGCGTCCGCGCCTATCTCGACGCCCTGCAGAAGGAACTCATCGAGCAGAACCTGACCGTCGACGAGGCCATGCAGGCCGAAGAAGGCACCGAGGCCCGTACCGCCCTGGCCAACAAGGCCGGCAAGGCTGCAACCAAGAACACCTATGTTAAGTGCAAGGCCATGCTCGAGGAGATGCGCGACTACCTCAAGGAGGGCGATTTCTCCGAGGAGTTCGTCCCGAGTGACTACGATGCTGACAACGACTGCCTGGTCGAGTCCATCACCTACGCCGACGAGGCCCTTTCCGATGAGGACGTGGCCGAGCCCGAGGCCGAAGAGGAAGAGGCCGCCGAGGAGAAGTCCGAGGGCAACAACATGGCCGCCATGGCCGTTGGCGCCGTCGTCATCATCGGTGTCTGCGCCTACGTGATCTATCGTCGCAAGAAGGCCTAAGACCCTCATGTCCTAGCTGAGCGGGCGGGGCACATGAGTCACCTCACCCGCTTAGCCCGCTCTTATTGACCGACGGGAAACCCGCCTGAAATCTTTTCAAAAAAGATTCCCCCGCACACACTTCGCTGTGCTATAGTGCAGCGCAACAGCAACTAGGTGCGACCGCGCCATGGCATCACGAAAGGAGTCACCAATATGAAGGACACGATGACGTCTCTCAACAACTGGTGGTGGCGTGATGCGAATACGATCGGTCGACAGTGAGTCTCTCATGCCTGTTTTTGCGCTCTAGGTGATTGGAAGGCCTCCGGTTTCGACCGGGGGCCTTTTTCTATCTCGAGCCCGATCGCATTCGCATCACGCGCCTCCGCTTTTCTCTTGCACTCCCCTTCCGAAAGGATTTTCACCATGTCTCAGAACACCACCGCCGCCCAGCCCCGCACCGTCCAGACCGCCGACCGCGGCAAACTCGATGTCCGCGCCCTCGTCCTGCTCGCCATCCTGCTCGCCGCCGGCTTCATCCTCAACTTCACCGTCGGCAAGGCAATCTCGGGCATCTCGGGCGGCATGATCAGCCCCGAGTTCATCATCTCGGCCTTCTGCCTCACCATCCTGGTCGTTCGCCCCAACATCGGTCAGGCGCTCGTCATTGGCCTCATCTCGGCTGCCGTGATCCAGATCACCACCACTTCGCCCTTTGTCGATTTTGCCGCCGAAGGCATCGCCGCCATGCTCATGGCCGGCATCGTCAACGCCGCCGGCAAGAACGGTCAGGTCAAGCCCGCGATCGCCATTGTCGCAACCTTCCTGACCACCTTTGTCTCCGGCGTCATCTTCATGATCATCAAGATGGCCATGCTCGGCGTGGTAGGCGAGCTCGCCGCCGCCATGCTGCCCGTCGTCGCCATGACCGCCGTCTTTAACGCCATTCTGGTCGGCGCCCTCTACCTGCCCATTCAGAAGGCCCTTAGGCTCAACTAACCCGCTCGGCTTTACGAGCCACCCCATCTTGGCGTTCATTCGTCGCTCGCGTACCCAAGTACGCTTCGCTCCTCTTTCACGCCAACCTGGGGCCCCTCGTAAAGCCGTCTCCGTGCTTCACCATCAAAGACTGTCCCAAACGACTAGCTTTTGGGGACGTTCTTAAACGACTAGTCATTAAAGAACGTCCCCAATGACTATGAAAGGTATCCATGGAAACGATCATCAACGTCGACGATGTCTCGTTCTCCTATGGCACGCAGACCGAGCAGGCGCTCAGCCACATCTCGCTCAGCGTGAACAAGGGAGATTTCATCGGCATCATCGGGCCCTCAGGCGCCGGCAAGTCTACGCTTGCCGCCTGCCTGTCGGGTGCCGTGCCCCACCACTACACCGGCACGTTCTTTGGGTCCGTCATGGTTGACGGCCACGACACCTGCGAGGTCTCGCTGACCGACGTGTCGCAAATCGTCGGCAGTGTGCTGCAGGATATCGACACGCAGATGGTCGCCTCGGTCGTCGAGGACGAGATGCTCTTTGGCCTCGAGAACTTTGGCGTTCCCCACGACCAGATCGAGCAGCGCGTGAGCGAAACGCTCGAGACCGTCGGCATCAGCGACCTGCGCGCCCGCGAGATCGCCACCCTCTCGGGCGGACAGAAGCAAAAGGTAGCCATCGCCGCCATCCTCGCCATGCGTCCGCGCGTCTTGGTTCTCGACGAGCCCACCGCGGCACTCGACCCCGCCAGCTCCACGTTGGTTTTCGAGACGCTGCGTGAGGCAAACCGCGCACTTGGAATCACCATCGTCGTCGTTGAGCAAAAGGTCGCCCTGCTCTCAGAGTACTGCAACCGCGTGCTCGTGCTCAACCATGGCGAAATCGCGCTGCAGGGCGAGCCACACGAGGTCTTCGCGCATACCGACGAGCTCCGTGCCATCGGCGTCGACTGCCCTCGCGTCACGCGTATCTTCAATAGCCTCCAAACCGATGGCCTGGTAAGCGGCACCCCTTGCTTGGATGTCGATGAGGCCGAGCGCCTGATTTCGGACATCGTCGACCCCGTACACGCGGTCATCGAAGCCCAGGCGCCCGCCGGTTCCCCGCATGCACCGTCGTTGCGCCCTCATGCCAAGGACGCCGAGCCCGTACTCACCTTCGACCATGTTGAGTTTGCCTATCCCAATGGCGGCGCCGCCGTCCACGACCTCAACCTGACCCTCTATCCCGGCGAGCTCGTGGGCATCGTCGGCCAGAACGGTGCCGGCAAGACCACGCTCACCAAGCTGCTCACAGGCCTGCTTAAGCCCGCCTCGGGCAGCGTGCGCGTCACGGGACTGGATACCGCAGCCGTTCCCACGAGCCGCATCGCTCGCGAGGTCGCGACCCTCTTCCAAAACCCCGACCGCCAGATCTGCAAGGACACCGTGCTCAACGAGGTCGCCTTTGGCCTGGAGCTTGCCGGCATCGACCGTGCCGAGGCTCTGCGTCGCGCCCAGCTCGTCATCGACCGCTTTGGCTTGCCGGCCGACGAGGCGCCCTTCTCGCTCTCGCGCGGTCAGCGACAAATGGTGGCGCTTGCCTCCGTCGTAGTGGTTGAGCCCAAGATCGTCGTGCTCGACGAGCCCACGAGCGGCCTTGATTACCGCGAGTGCATGACCGTCATGGAAACGGTGCGCACCATGGCCGAGCGCGGTTGCGCCGTCATCATGGTCTGCCACGATATGGAAGTCGTCTCGGATTTTGCCGAGCGCATTGTGGTAATGGCCGACGGTCGCATCCTCGACCGCGGCCGCACGCACGAGCTATTCTCGAACATCGATCTCATGCGGCGTGCCTACGTGGAGCCTCCCCAGGTTATTGAACTCTCGCGCCGTCTGGCATCTTCCGTCTCGCCCGCTTTTGCGCAGGTGAGCGAGGTCACCGATGTCGTTCGAATTACCAAGGAGATGATCCACCGTGGTTAACGTCATCGACTACATGCCGGGCGATACGCTGCTGCATCACCTGAACCCCGTCGTCAAACTGGGCCTCGCCGCCGCCATCATCGTCGGCATCTTCTTGTCCGACTCCTACGTGGCGCTGCTAGGCTTTTTGGCACTCACCCTTGCGCTGGGTGCCTATGCCGGCGTCGTCAACCGTCTGTTCTCGCTGCTCAAGTTGCTGATTCCGCTCGCGCTTATCATGCTGGTGCTCCAGCTGGCCTTTATGCGCGATGGCAACGTGGTGTGGGGCTTTATCACCGACACGGGCCTCATCACAGGATCAAAGGCCTGCCTGCGCCTGCTGGGTGTGGCGCTACCACTCATCCTCATGCTCATGGTGACCAAGCTCAACAACCTTGCCAACGCCTGCGTCGAGGTGCTGCACGTACCGTATCGCTATGCCTTCACCTTTACCACGGCGCTGCGCTTTGTGCCGGTGTTTGGTCAGGAGATGAACGCCATCATGGAGGCGCAGACCGCACGCGGCGTCGAGTACGACACCAAGAACCCCATCAAGAAGCTTAAGCTCATGCTGCCACTGTGCGTGCCGCTGCTCATCTCGAGCGTGGGCAAGACCGATGCCACAGCCTTGGCGGCAGAACAGCGCGGCTTCTATCTGCGTACGCGCGCCAGCTCGTACAAGCGCTACCCCATCAAGGGCCTGGACATCGCCGCGCTCATCGTCAGCATCGCCCTCATCGCCATCGGCTTCCTGTTCTAGTTCACCACCGACAGCAACCGTCCAACGCAAAAGGCCTCGGCTCGCACCAAACGAGCCGAGGCCTTTACTGTTTCACCAGATAAAACCTACCAAAATAAACCTGTCCCTTTTTGGCGGGTCGGAAGCTAGAGGCGGTAGGGGGCGCCGCTGCGGATGATGGATTCGCGCACCAGGACATCCATGGCGTCGAGGGTGATCTCGGGCATCTCTCGGTACTTTTGCAACACCGAGAGCTCGGTGCAGGCCAGAATGACGCGGTCGCAGCCGCTACGGGCGAACTCCCACATCACGCGGTCGAACTTATCCATATCGGGCTCACGTCCGGCCTTCACATCATCGTAGATAAGCGACATCACATCGTTCTGACGTTTCTCGCTGGGATAGACGACCTCAACACCCGCAGCCTTACATTCGCGGCCGTAGACGCCCGCGCCCACGGTGCCATCGGTGCCCATGATGCCGATCTTATGCACCGGCTCGGCCGGCATACTCAGGTTGGGGTCGAACTCACACTCCCCCATCACCGCACCGGCCAGAGCATAGCGCACCGACTCACGCGGCATGTGGATAATCGGCACCTTCGTAAACGACTGGATCTGGTCATAGAAGTAGTGTGACGTGTTGCAGGGAATGGCAATGTGTGCACAGCCCAGCGACTCGAGTGCCTGGGCGCACTCTTTCATGGTCGCCAGCAGTTTGGCATGCTCGCCGGTCTTAATGGCCAGCGTGCGGTCGGGCATGGTCGACTTGGAGAGTACCACCATGTCGATATGTTCCTGATCGCAGGCAGCAGCCGTATGACGCACCACCTGGTCGTAGTAATACGACGTGGCCTCGGCGCCCATGCCGCCGATAACTCCCAGCTTTTCCATCGCCGCCTCCTTGGTGACGCTTGCGCAATTGCGCGTATCATACCCGCGCCCGCCCGATGCAAACCGGACGGGCGCCGCGCTCATCTACTTGTAATACGTCTTGAACAGCTTAAAGTGGCGCAGCTTGGTGTGCCACATGCGCAGCCAGCGGTTAAAGACAAAGTCGCCCTTCATAAACGAAGGGTCGGCGCCCTTGCCTTCCTTGTCCAGGCGATGCACCTTAGCGCGCAGCTCGGGATCCTTGACGTACTTGTCGACGACGCCCATGGGGACGACCATCCACAGGGCCTCGTCCTGAGCCGTCACAAACTCCGGCTCAAACGGACGGTTGAACACATACTCGTCCACCACATACTTGGCAACGTTAAAGCCGCTGTTGGTAACGTAGTAGTTGCTGCGGCCCTGGCGCGTGTTGAAATCGAAGAACTTAAACGAGCCGTCGCGCTCGTCGTACTTTACGTCAAAGTTGGAATAGCCCACAAAGTGAAGGTCCTCGAGCAACTTACGCACGCCGCCCATGAGCTCGTCGTTGGGCTCGGTAATGATACAGGCATGGTTGCCGACACCGTGGGGCTGATGCTCCTCGAGTAGCACATGGCCCAGGCACATCATGCGGACCTTACCGTTGCGGTCGGAATAGCTGGTGAGCACGCGCATGTACTCGTCGTTGCCGGGCACGCGATCCTGCAAGATCAGGTCGTCGGTGTAGCCGCTGGCATACGAGTCGCGAATGACCTGTTCCAGCTCGGCGCGGTCGGCAATCTCATAGGCCTTCTTCTGGCCCTCGAACTCATGCTGCCACCACATGATGCCGTCAGAAGGCTTCAGAATCATCGGGTAAGGAAAATCAATCTGGTCGAGCACTTCGGCAGGCGCCTCACCCTGGGCATTGAGCATCGCCTTGGTAAAGGTAAACGTGTGCGGATAGGGCACGCCATGCTTCTCGCACAGCTCGTAGAAGATCTCCTTCTTCTGGCACTGCTCGAGCATGCTGTAGGGCGCGTAGGGAGCGACGATGTTATCCGCCAGCTCATGAGCATCCTTGGCTTGAGCCACGAGAGCGACATAGTTGTCGCCGCAGCCCACAAGGACAATAGTCTTGTCGGCATGCGCTTGGGCAATGCCGTTGACGGTTTTGAGCATCACGGGCATGGTGTCGATATCCACGTTGGGCGTGTAGTCGATAATCTGGCTGCGGTACGCGGGACCCGTCTGATACTTGCCAAAGACCAGACTCTTGACCTGGTACTCCTCGTAGAAGGCGCGCGCCACCGAATAGGCGTTGATGTCGCCACCAAGCAGCACGGGAATGAACTCGCGCTCTGTAAATTGCAATGCCATGGAAACTTCCTATCATGAACTGCCCACACAACGGGCGGTCTTTGCGCAACTGATTTATTCTAGCGCGCCAAGCCGCCGGCGCCCAAAGCTCCACCGTATCTATGGCAATCGACGTAATCGTCCAGCACGAAGACGGCGCCCACCGTTGTATGACAATGGGCAATGAACCTACCGTTGTTGTAGGATTCAGCGTATTGACATCTTCGAGCGAAAGGTGCACACGTGCCCCAAGACCATCCGACCGATAATCCCATCCTCAATGCCGCGAGGCGCGAGCTGGCGGAACGTGCGAAAGCGACCGCTCCCCTGTGCACGGCAAACGACGCCTACAACGGACCCGCCCGCATCGTCTCGATCAACACGTCGGCACACAAGGGCACGCGCAAGTCGCCCGTCGCCGACGGGCACGACACCGTTATAGAGCAATTTGGCCTCGCCTCCGACGCACACGCCGGGCATTGGCACCGCCAGGTTTCCTTTTTAGCTGCAGAGTCTATCCAGACGGCGCAGGCGCGCGGGCTCGATGTGCACGAGGGCGACTTCGGAGAGAACTTCACAACCCGGGGCATCAACCTGCTCTCGCTCCCCTTGGGCACACAGCTCAAGCTTGGCAGCGAGGTGCTTGTCGAAATCAGCCAAATCGGCAAGGTCTGCCACACACGCTGTGCCATCTACTATCTCGCCGGCGACTGCATCTTTCCCCACGAGGGCGTTTTTGGCGTGGCACTAAAGGGCGGAGAGGTCTACGCCGGCGACGATATCCAGGTAATCAAACTCGGCGACGGCACCTGTTCGTTCACCCCCGCCGAGGCCCTCGAAGAGATTGAGCAGGCTCGCCAGAAGGGCACGCTGTAGTTATAAAACCCCACGTTGAGATGGCTTTTACAGCCCAAAACTCCTCTCAAACAGAGCTCTGTAACGTTAAAGTTGAACTCTATGGTTTCTCAACAATTCATCATAACTGCAGGTCAAAGCCAAAGCCTCAAGTTCAACTTGACCCTTTGGAACCTTTAAGGTTCAAGTTGAGGTCGAAAGCAGTAGTAGAATACCGTTCGAACCATAACCTACGATTGATTGCAGAGGGACTGGATGCAACATTCGAATCATCGCACCGCAGCGCTCATTGCGTCGAAGCCGGCTCGCATCATCACGAGTGCCGCGCTCGCCGTTGCGCTGACGGCCACGCCGATGCTCTCCCCCGTTGCGGCGTATGCCGCCTCGCAGGCAACGCAGGACCAGCTTTCCGCAGCCCAGCAGAAGATCGAAGCCGCCACGAGCGCCTACAACGACGCCCGCACCAAACTCGATGACCTGCAAAAGCAGATTGACTCCAATGAGGCAAGCATCGAGGAAATCGAGGCCAAGCTTCCCGAGCAGCAGGCCAAGGCAAGCTCCGCCATGCGCGATCTGTACAAGTATCAGAAGGGCACCAATCCCATCGTGAGCTTCCTGGTCAACGCGCAGAGCCTGGGTGAGTTCATCACGACCTGCAAATACACCAACCAGATCACGAGCTCGAGCGTCGACGAGATCGAAGAGCTCAATAACATGCAAACCGAACTCGAGCAGAACAAGGCCGAGCTCCAGCAGGCCAAGTCTCAGCTTGAGGCAGAGCAGAAAAACGCCGAGGATGCACTGGCGCAGGCCCAGCAGCTCCGCAGCGAGGCACAGGCAAAAGCCGAGCAGGAAAATGCCGCTGAGCTTGCCAAGCTTGAGGCCGATAAGGCCGCTGCCGCCGAGAAGCTCTCGGGCGAGGGCGTAAGCGGCAGCAATTCCAGCAGCCAGGCCACCAACACCAACACCACCATCGACACCACGGTGAACAACGCCAATACCGGTAGTTCCGATTACGATTCGTTCATTAATGAGTGGACGAGCCGCATCGACAATTATCTCGCCGGCTCCCCCATGGCAGGCCAGGGCTACAACTTTGCCGTCGCCGCTTGGAATACCGGTGTCGACCCCCGTTGGTCCCCCGCCATCGCCTGCATCGAGAGCACCAAGGGTGCTTATTGCGCCAATTCTTACAACGCCTGGGGCTGGAGTGCACGTGGCGGCGGTTGGCGCAGCTTTGGCAGCTGGAGCGAGGGCATCTCCGCTCACGTTGCCTATCTGGGCGCCAACTACGGCTCCACCCTTACCCCGGCTGCGGCCAAAAAGTACTGCCCGCCCACGTGGCAGGACTGGTACAACAAAGTCGCCGCTCAGATGAACCGCATCTAAGTGCAACTGCAAAGGGCCCCAACGGGGCCCTTTTCTTTTAGGTAGCGGAGGTATCGACGACGCCGGTCGCATTGGCAACCGCGACTATGACGATCATGCATAGGAGCAGCACACCCAATGCCTTGAGCCAGAGTTTCGCGAGTTTCTTGCCGCGATAGCTGTCGAGCAGTGCGAATCGCCGACGAAGACGGCGCTTATCGAGCAGCGCAAAATGCATAAGCACCATAAGGCCATCGACAAAGAAAAAATACTCGATTATGAGAAACCACGTCGGGTAGCTTTGGTTTGCTCCGGTGGGGTGAAAGACGGCAAAGTGACTTCCGGCAAAGAACACAAGCAGCGAGAAGCAGACGAGCGTATTCCAAATGCGCCCCAGAGACTCCGGAACACGAGAGAGCAGACCGCATGCAGCGGAGGTGGCAGGCCTAGGAAGCTCTGCGGGGTTTCGGAGCCCTTGGGGCGTCAACCCCGTCTCCAAGGCCGGAGTATGGACAAGCGCAGGCGCAGGAGGCCGCACGGGGTGAATCAGGTCGTATGCCGCGCGCGTCGCCCGTCCCAACGCTTCCGCACTCGCAAAACGCTTGGCCGGGTCGAGCGCCATCGACATGCAGATGACATCGGCCAGTGGAGTGGGAATGCCACGCGCCTCGCATTGCTCGCGCATGTCAAGCCCTGGTTTAGGGTCGACTCCCGTCAAGCAGAAGAACAACAGGGCGCCGAGTGCGTAGACGTCGCTTCGCACGCTCGTCTGCCCAAACCCATACTGCTCGGGCGGCGCATAGGGTCGCGTGCCAAACTTGACGGTGTCGGCATCGGCGCCATCGTGCCATACGCGCGCGATCCTCAGGTCGATAATCACCAGCGATGAAAACGTCAGGCCGTCATCAGGCGTATAGTTGGCACCTGTCACGATGATATTCGACGGCTTGAGGTCACGATGGATCACCGGCGCCGACGTCTCCCCCGCCATTGCAAAACCGGTATGGAGCTCGCCCACGGCGTCGCAAAGGACAGGATACAATTCACGCGCATAATCGGGGGTGGCTCCCAGACGGTCCACCAGCGCCCCGAGCGTCTCCCCTTCGATGTATTCCATAACCACGTTGAGCTCGTCGCCCACACGACGACAATCGACGATTCTGGGCAGGTGCTCAAAACGCCTGCCTGCCCGCTGAACGGCAAACAGACGCTCGTATGCCCCGCCGATTTGAGCCGAAGCATCGATGCGTTTACGGACAAAGGGGCCGAGCGAGCCACCGCCGGTTCCTTCAAAGTACACGAGCTCGGTTGTTTCAACGGTCGAGCGCTTAAGTACACGCTCCACGCGATAGCTGTCGTCGCAATCGAGCGACGCCAGGTGCTCGGCAAGCGCTGCGGTCAGCTCGTCATCGGAATATGTTGGGGTCTGAGTATCCATAGCCTCCGTCATAGCGCAGGGCGCAGACACCCCATGGCATCCGCGCCCCGTTCGTTTGCATCGTTGTTCGGCAGCTCCGCCGGCTCAGATATCAGCCGCTAACTCACCGTCTCCTCGCCAAAGCGATACAGCTCCTCGTTGACCTTTTGGAGGCTGCACCCGCGATCGATGCAAAAGATGATAATCGCATCGCGGCGGTCCTTGCAGTTAAGGACGCTTACCCCGGCAGCCGTCAGCGCACGGTTAGTCTCTTTGAGCGTCAGCGCCATCGCAAAGGCAATCTGCAGCACCTTATTGCGGCTCGGATGCCGCGCACCGGTAAAAATCTGATAGCCAAAGGTCTCATTGAGATCGGCCATACGAACCACGCGCGAGCGCTCCAAGCCCTTTTCCTGCAGTAGCTGCTTCAGGTAGTTCGAAAGCGACGGGGCGGCAAAGTCGTGTTCTTTGATATAGCCATCGATGTTTGGCGCGTCGAGAAGCTCATTGAGTAACTCGTCAGTCAGCTTTTTATCGGGCATACGACTTCACCTCCCCCAGTGCATGCAACATGCTAGAAACCGCTTACGTCCGAACGCTCCCAGCTAGCAACCTGGTCGGGAGACACCGTACCCAGCGCCTCGAACTTCCAGGAGCCGCCCGCCTTCAGATGATTGGTGTTTGCAAGAGCCGTTCCAACCTGGTTGCCATCGGCATCGTACAGAACATATTCAATCTGAATGTAGCTCTTTTCCTTGTCCGTGTTATTGGTCAGCGTGCCCGTGATCTTATAGGTAAACTGATTGGAAGTGTCTTCAGCCTCGTCAGCAATGGTATACGGTTCTTGCGGTTCTTTTCGCTCCTCAGCCTGCTGTGTCGTCTCGGCAGGTTTTGCCGAATCGCTCGCAGACGAATCGGTTGAGTTGTCGCCCATAGAGCCCACGGCACCGACAATAACCAGCACCACGATGATGCCTAGGACAATCTTGCCGATCGGCTTCTTTCCCTCTTTTGCCATTATTCATCCTTCCTACGATCCGGCTACCGTGCCGGTACACAGCACATCGTAGGAAGGATTGAACTTGAATTCATTAGCTGAGAGCTAAGGCTGCGGTAAACGACCAATGCAGTTATCCAAACGCCGAGCAAACGCACTGCGCGCAACCGTCTGCTGGCAGCGCATCAACCCACCGTGACGGATTCCCCGGTAAAGGCACTGATCATCAACAGGACAAAGAACACCAGGTAGCTGACACTCAGCAAGTACGCAATAATCAGGAAGACGACCCAGCCGACATTGGTTTTACCGTCGGCACGGCGTTGCTCGCGATTACGGCAAAGCCAAATCGTCACGCCAATGGCCACAATCAGCAACACGAGTGCCGCTGCTGCCAACCCGGCAAGCGCAAACATCACGCCAATGCTCACAGCAATAACCGGAAGCAGCAGCAAGCCGCAGCCACACCCACCGGGACTATAAACGGCAGACTGTCGGCATCGCCTCATCGCCGCGCCACCCCCATCATCTTTGAGCACTACAGTGCGATGGCCTGCTGAACAGGAACGATCTTGCCGAGTTCCGGTTCGATCCGCCTTTTCTCGGCCTCAAGGTCAAACGCCACCTGAGCGCGCAGCCAATAACCATCCGTCAGGCCAAAGTAGCGGCAAAGACGGAGGTCGGTGTCGGCCGTCACGCGACGTTTTCCCAAGACAATCTGCCCGATACGCTGAGCCGGAATCCCAGTCTCTTTCGCAAGACGATATTGAGAAATGCCCATGGGAACAAGAAACTCCTCTTTGAGAAGCTCACCAGGAGTCACCGGCGACAGCAAATCGGCCGAAGCCTCATCACTTGTGATAATCGACGATTTCGACATTCCAAGCCATCTCCTGTCTCCACTCAAAACAGACCCGATAGCGCTCGTTAACACGGATGCTATATTGACCGGCACGATCGCCCTTCAAAGCTTCCAGGCGGTTGCCCGGTGGAACGCGAAGATCATCAAGTGAAGCACAAACCTGCAGTTGGCGAATCTTCCTCAACGCAACACGCTCAAAGGGCACGAACCTCCTGACCCGCACACCCATGGCAAAGCGTTCGGTATCCTCATCTTTATACGATGCAATCATAGTATCGCCTTACGTTAGTAACGTCAAACGTTTCTATAGACTTACATCTCTATTATATCGTACGTTTGTTCGTGTTTTCTAGAACAAATAGTCCTTCACGCCTTAGTCAAGCGAAAGTAATCGTTTGTAGACATCGAGGCCTTTGAGTAGGATTTCCTCGTCGAAGAGCATGCTATCGGTATGCAGAGCGCTTGTGGCATAGGCGGGGCAGCCATCCGAATCACTCGGGTTGTCTTGGTCCTCTGGCATACCCGTGCCCAGCAAGAAGAACACGCCCGGCAGATGGCGCTGATAGAAAGCAAAGTCCTCGGCAATTAACAGCGGCTCCTCTACAAGCTGCAGCCCGGGCAAGGCAGGCGTGATGTTGGCAAACAGCTCGGGGTCGTTATCGACCGGTGGATAGCCCTCGGCAAAGTCGAGATCATACGTGCAGCCCGTTGCGGTGCACGCCTCGTCGAGTACACGGCGTACGCCCTCGCGCGCACGGTCGAACATGTCGTCCGTAAACACACGCAGGCTGCCGGCAACATGGGCCTCCCCTGCCACCGCATTGCAGACGGTACCGGCCTGCAGCAAGCCGAACTTACCAATGCAGGGCTCGTCGGCACCCAGCTTGTCCATGAGTTCGCGCTCGGAAACCAAGAACTTGGCAGCCGCCAATGCCGCATCGTGCGATTCGCCAACGGGAACGCCGTAGGTCTTGGCGATATGGATGCTCGTCCCGTGAATGTGCACATGCGTCTCGCTCGAACGCGCTAGCAGCGGACCGGGGCAGCTCGCCAACGTGCCGGCGGGCAGATCGGGCCACACATGGAAGCCAAAAATGCGGTCGGCCCCATAGCGCTCGAACACACCGCTCTCGCATACCGTCTTGGCACCACCGGTCGTTTCCTCGGCCGGCTGGAACACAAAGAGAACATTGCGCCTAATGGCGCCCGGATGCTCGCGAATCGTACGGTCGACATACGTCGCGGCGGCAAGCGCCATGGCCATGTGTCCGTCATGTCCGCAAGCGTGCATCTTGCCGGGATGCGTCGAGGCAAAAGCGGCGCCCGTCGTCTCCGCAATAGGCAACGCATCCATATCGGCACGAATCGCCGTGGCATGCGAGGCACCCGTGCCAGCGTCGAAGAAAGCGCACACGCAACTAGGGCACGGATGGATCACCTCGCAGGCAAGCGGAGCGAGCACGCCCTCGATATAGGCGATAGTTTGCGGAAGATCGAAGTCGAGCTCCGGAATGCGATGCAGGTCGCGACGATAGCGACGGAGTTCTTGGAGCTCGGTCATGGGGATTCCTTTCATGGGGCAACTCAGTTGTCACCTATTGTGACGCAGGATTGTGGCGCCCTCGTTTCTAGCATGATGCTGCATTTTTTAAACGTTATATACGAATACTCTTGTTTGGTAAAGTGCAACGTGGTAGGGTCTTTACCACTTGATAGAGGCGCGGGCACGAAGAGCCGCGGGCGAGTCGGCAGACTTTGACCCCGCGGGGAGGCGAAACCCGCCGAACTGGGTTTTTCGGGCACGAACAGCCTGGTGGGCCTGCGGGAAACACTCGCAGGACTGTCTGCAGCAATGCGGGAGCGCTATCCGGACATTGGGTCCACGCTATGCGGATTCGATGCGCAGATGGCGCCGTCTGGATAGCGAGGTTTACGGGACATGGCATTGACCCCCAACGAGGCATATGCGGCCAAGCAGCCGTTTGTGGACAAGGAGACACTCGAGCATATCGTCGAGCAGTTCCCCACGCCGTTTCATCTATACGACGAGGCGGGTATCCGCCGCAACATGCAAGAAGTGCGCGACGCCTTTGCGTGGAACCCGGGGTTTAAGGAGTACTTTGCCGTCAAGGCCAACCCCAACCCGGCCCTTATCTCAATTCTCAACGAATACGGCTGCGGCTGCGATTGCTCGAGCTATACCGAGCTCATGATCGCCCGTTCGCTGGGTATCACGGGACACGACATCATGTTCTCGTCCAACGACACGCCGGCAGCGGACTTTGAGCTCGCCGACAAGCTGGGCGCCATCGTCAACTTCGACGACATCAGCCACATTGAGTTTTACGAGCGCGTCGCGGGACCCATCCCCAAGACGGTGAGCTGCCGCTTTAATCCGGGCGGCCTATTCCAGCTCTCCAACGGCATCATGGATAACCCCGGCGACTCCAAGTACGGCATGACCACCGAGCAACTCTTCGAGGCCTTCCGCATGCTCAAGGCCAAGGGCGCCGACAACTTTGGCATCCACGCATTCCTTGCCAGCAACACCGTCACCAACGACTACTACCCCAAGCTCGCGCGCATCCTCTTTGAGCTTGCCGTGCGCCTGGAGCGTGAGACCGGCGCACATGTCGCCTTCATCAATCTGTCCGGCGGCGTCGGCATCCCCTATCTGCCCGAGCAGCAGGCCAACGACATTCACGCCATCGGCGAGGGAGTGCACGCGGCCTACGACGAGATCCTGGTTCCCGCCGGCATGGGCGATGTGGCCATCTGCACCGAGATGGGCCGCTTTATGATGGGCCCCTACGGCTGCCTGGTCACCAAGGCCATCCACGAGAAGCAGATCTACAAGGACTATATCGGCGTGGACGCCAGTGCCGTCGACCTTATTCGTCCGGCCATGTATGGCGCTTACCACCACATCACGGTGATGGGTCAGCCGGGTGGCGACGACAAGACCACAGCGCCCGTCACAGACACCTACGACATCACGGGCAACCTATGCGAGAACAACGACAAGTTCGCCATCGATCGCGAGCTGCCGCATATCGACATGGGCGACCTGCTTGTGATTCACGATACCGGCGCGCATGGCTACTCCATGGGCTACAACTATAACGGACGGCTGCGCTCCGCCGAGGTCCTGCTACGTCCCGATGGCGCGGCCGACCTCATCCGCCGTGCCGAGCGCCCGGGAGACTACTTTGCCACGCTCGACGTGCTGCCGTGCGGCCGCGAGCTATTGGCCAAGTCGCGAGCCGAAAGTGCCCGCCGTCGCGCCCAGGACGAGCGCCTGGCCGTCGCCGCCCAATGGAACAAACGCATCCAGATCGCAGAAGCCAAGGAGAAGAATATGGATGTCCGCAACCTCGAGGGCTCAATCGTCGCCCTTGTTACACCGTTTAAAAAGGACGGCAGCGTCGACTTTGATGCACTCGAGCGCCTTATCGATTTCCACCTGCAAAACGGCACCGACGCCATCCTCACCCTGGGCACCACCGGCGAGAGCGCCACGATGACCGATGACGAGGACAACTCCGTCGTCGCCGCCGTGGTCAAGCAGGTTGCAGGACGCGTCCCCGTCATTGCAGGCTCGGGCTCTAACTCCACGCAGACCATGCTCACCAAGTCGCTCACCTACCAAGGCCTGGGCGCCGACGGTCTGCTGCTCATTGCCCCCTACTACAACAAGTCCAATGAAGAGGGCATCTACCAGCACTTTAAGACCGTCGCCGATGCCGTGGACATCCCCTGCATCCTGTACAACATCCCCGGCCGCTGCGGCTGCGGCATCAGCGAGCGCAACGTAGAGCGCTTGGCCGCACACCCCAATATCATGGGTATTAAGGAAGCCTCGGGCAACGTCGCCTACGCGGCCAAGATTGCCCACCTGCTGTCCGACGACTTTCGTATGTACTCGGGCGAGGATGCACTCACCGTGCCGCTCATGAGCCTGGGTGCTTCGGGCACCATCAGCGTGTGGGCCGACGTTCAGCCGCAGCTCGTGCATGACATGTGCCGCGCCTATCTGGACGGTGACGTGGCGCGTGCCCGCGATATCCAAATTGCCGGCCAGCCGCTCGTCAACGCCCTCTTTAGCGAGGTCAACCCCATCCCCGTCAAAGAAGCGCTCGCTCAAATGGGTATGATCGAGGCAAACTACCGCATGCCCCTGTGCCCCATGGCAGACGACACGCGCACCGCACTTACCGATGCTCTGAAGGGAGCTGGTCTGCTTGATTAAGACCGTCATTATGGGAACGGGCCGCATGGGCTCGCTCATCCGCACCACCGCCGAAAGCATCGTTGGTGCCGCCGGTCAACCCGTTTTCGACATCGTCGCCCAGATCGGCTTTGACCTGGCCGAGCTCGAGAGCGCTCCGGCTGCCGATGTGATCATCGACTTCTCGAACGTCGCGACCTTTGATGCCGTCGTTGCCTATGTCGAGCGTACGGGCGCCGCACTCGTTTCCGGCACCACGGGCTACACGCCTGAGCAGATGGACCGCCTGCGCGAGCTGGGCCAGAACGCCCGCGTCATGCACTCGGGCAACTACTCAATCGGCATCGCCGCTCTGCGCCATCTGGTGGCCCAGGCCACGCGCGAGCTGCCCGGCTTTGACTGCGAGATCGTCGAGACGCACCACAACCAAAAGGTCGATGCCCCCAGCGGCACCGCCAAGCTACTGCTCGACGCCGTGGTCGAGGCCGAGCCCGAGGCCGGCTATCACCCCGTCCACGGCCGCGAGGGCATGTGCGGCGCGCGCGACCCCAAGGAGATCGGCATGCACTCGCTGCGCGGCGGCACCGTCGCCGGCGTGCACGAGGTGAGTTTCTTTGGCCAGGACGAGGAGGTCACGCTCACCCACCGCGCCACAAGCCGTCAGATTTTTGTCAACGGCGCTCTGGCCGCCGCTCAGAAGCTCGTCGTCCGTGATCCCGGCTTCTACACCTTCGACCAGGTCATGTTCGCCTAGCCAATCATTAACCAAGCCCGCGTAAAGGAGAAACAAGATATGAGCAACGCAGCCGAGATGGATGCACAGGAGATTATCAACTACATCGCCACCGCGCCCAAGAAGACGCCCGTCAAGCTGTATGTGCGCGAGAAGCCCGGCATGAAAGTCCAGTGGGGCGATGCGCACGTCTACGGCGGCCGTCGCGGCAAGACCGTCTTTGGCGACTGGGATGAGCTCAAGGCCATCCTCGACGCCAACGCCGATTCCATCGACTACTACGACGTGGAGAATGACTGCCGCAACTCCGCCGTCCCCATGCTCGACCTTAAGGGCATCAACGCCCGCATCGAGCCGGGCGCGATCATCCGCGACCGCGTTGAGATCGGTGATCGTGCCGTCATCATGATGGGCGCCATCATCAACATCGGCTCCGTTATCGGCGAGGGTTCCATGATCGATATGGGCGCCGTGCTGGGCGGCCGTGCCACCGTGGGCAAGAACTGCCACATCGGCGCCGGCACCGTGCTTGCAGGCGTCGTTGAGCCCGCGAGCGCCACGCCCGTCATCATCGAGGACGATGTCATGATTGGCGCCAACGCCGTGGTCCTGGAAGGCGTGCGCGTGGGCAAGGGCGCCGTCGTGGCTGCAGGCGCCGTATGCGTCGAGGATGTCCCTGCCGGCGCCGTCGTGGCCGGCGTTCCCGCCCGCGTCATCAAGATGCGCGACGAGAAAACCGACAGCAAGACCGGCCTCGAGGAAGGCCTGCGCCAGCTGTAGAGTTACGCGGGTATCAAACGGCATATCGACGCATAGCGCAATTCATCCAAAGCAAAAAGGCCGAAGCCCAATCCGGGGCTTCGGCCTTTTTCATCTTAAGGTTCCGTCATATTCAACCATGGCGGGATGCTTCGACAAACGATCGGCAGCCGTCTTATAGACCTCTGAACGGTCGCGTCGACCTATTGCAACGATCTCGGCAATCTCAACCGTTCCGTCCTCTCGAATTCGAAATACCATTCGGAGTCCCGCCTTTCTCCATTTAATCTTTTTGCAGCCGGCAAGCTCACCGTGAAGCGGCGTTCCGATTTCATCGGCGCGCGTCTTTAATTTCGCCACTGCAATGCGGACGAGCCTTCGCTGAGAACCATCTAGTTTTTGATATTCCTTCTCGACGTCTCGATTCAAAAAGCCGACGACAAAGTGCCCGCTCATTCGAAAAGATCCTCATCCGAAATCGCGTCGGAGTCCATCGATTCGAACTCCGCGAGCTCCTCAGGAGTCAGGGTATCTTCAAACGGAATAAACTCATGCGGTCCGTTTTTGATTCGATCTGCCGCAATACGATCAAGCTCAAGTTCGCGAAGGTACCGTAGGGCGCCGTACATTTCCTCATAGGCGGCGTAGTCGATAATCACGGTATCGATATCGTTATGATCGGCGATAAACTGCGGCGCGCGCTTAGCGCGCTTGCGAACGGCAGATAAGGACTTGCTCGCTTCGGTGGCAGAAACTACCTGATCTTTTGTAAACACCGGCTTTTCCAGAACAAGTGGGGACATTTGTACCTCCAAAAAAAATAATCTGGATTATATTTCAAAGTATACTTCAAAAAATAATCCAGACTTTTATTCAAAAGTAAAAAGCCTTATCGATTCTCGATGCTGCCGATATTCTTGAGCTCGATGGAGATGAGGCCGTTGGGCTCGTTGACAAACTCGATGTATTCGGAGTTCGAACCCATCTCGGCCGGGAAGCTGATCTCGATACCCGTGTCGGTACAGATCTTATGATTGCGCACCGCCGCGCGTTCGACCTGTTTGCGCTCCACGGGCACACGCTCAGGCACCTTCTCCTCGGTCAGCGCCGCGCGCACGCTCTCCTTGATAACCGGTTCGTCCTCAAAGACCTCATCGACGATATCCCAAGGCGGCAGTTCCTCGTCATCCTCAACCTTCTCGGCAACGGCAGCCTTAACCTTAGCGAGCGCTACGGCCGTGTTGGCACCGTGCTCCTCGGCGACTTCCTCGACCACACGCGTCACGGTGTCGATGACCTCCTTGCCCGACACGCCCGTGTCGCACTGCAGCAGGCCATCAGGGATAAGCATACGGTCCTCGCCGGCAATCTTGCGCTTCTTGTCCACGTAGCCGATCTCCATGGTACTCGCACGCACGATGGCATAGCTCGGCACCTTTTGCGAGGGGTTCGGCAGAATGGCGTAGTGGCGCGCGATGTCGTTGCGCACCTCCCCCTCCTCGCGGCCCACTTCGTGCATAAAAGCCTGCTTGGAGCCCAGCAGCATCACGGCAAACCAGCGGGCATCCTCATCGTCGTCAAAATCGGCCACGAGCACGTCGGTGGACTCGGCTTTCTCGGCTTTGGTGAGCTCGGAGGAGATAAACTCCGCAATCTGCTGCGACAGGTCCACGAACTCGCGCTCGCCAAAGAAATAGCCCTTGAGCTCGCCGCCAAACGCAGAGTTCTCGGCAAACGTGGCGCGTTTATTGTCGGCCGAGGTGCGTGCGCGGCGCAGATGCGTGGTCACGAAGTTGCGCACGGTACGGCTCTCGATATCGAGCTCGCGCTGGCTCATGACGTTGACGGCAGAGTCAAAGTCCAGGATATGCAGAATAGCGTGATTGATTTTCATATACGGCATTCCGTTCTAGATCGATTTCGGCACGAACCAGTATAGCGGTCGAGCCCGCCCCGGGCGCATCGAAGATTGGTGCATCGGGGACAGGTTGCTTTGCACCAATGGCTAGCGCAGGAGCTCGGACTGCCAAGCCTCGAGCTGTTCTGCCAAACTCTTGCCGGCAGCCGGCATGTCTATCTGGGGTCGTTTGGGCAGCAATGCGCATTTAAGGATTGCCACGATGGTCTGCGAAACAAAGCGTCGCGTATCCTTGTCAAAGCCTTGCGCAGCCTGGAGCATCACGGGTAGGCTCTCGCGCAGATTCCCAGCGATATCCGCAAACCGCTCAGCACCCGTAGCCTCAAACACGGAGAACAACGCATCTACAAAACGCTCGCGCTCGCTAGGCGACACTGCAAGCAGCATCTCGCGAATGGAACCATCAACGTATCGAGCACCGGCGGACAGGCGCTCACAGTACACGAAGTCGCGACCATCAACCACCCAGCTAAAGGGATTGTGCTGCAGCAGGCTGAACTCGGTGCTCTCAACGATGGCATAGTCCTCCTGCGTCTCGAACATCATGCCAAAGATCGACGACCGAGGTAGCGTCTTGTCGATTCGACCGGAAAGATCGGCAAAGGCGTTTCCGTTCAGAAACTCCTCGACGAAGCCCGGACCATCATGGGAATATGCCCGTTCGATTCGCTCACGGGCGACATCGGAGCACATCGCCGCACCGTACACCGCAAGGTTTCCACCCTTGGAATGACCTCCGCACAAAAGCTGTCCGTCAATCGCATCCGCCGCCTCGTCCACATAACGCACCGCGGATTCCTGGGCCGGCACAGGACACCGGAACGCCATGTTAAAGTCCTCTTTCCAGCCCACAATCGTGCTGTCGGTCCCCCGGAAGGAAAGATAACTAAACCCCGCCGGAAACCGGAACGCCATGGCTGCAAACTGCTCTGTCGCCACCACATCGCTCACGGCACGATAGCCGCAAACGTGCACGCCACGGTAGCGAGGGCTTGCCGCCACGGCCTCCAACAAGGCCCTGCTCCCCTCTGGGTCCCACAAGTCGTCAATCATGTCCCGGTAGCACTCGGCACGCAGCAGCTCGCGTACGTCTAGGCCCTGCCAGTTCGTCAGCTCCGCCATATCACCCGGCAAACGCAAATAGGACAACCACGCAAAGACCAGGCTATCCACCGCGCAGAACGGCCGCTCCTCAAACGGATCAAACGCCGTCTGGGCATAGGTCAAAAAATTAGGCGAATCCGACATGGCCCTCCCATCAACTATGGTGCATTGGGGTCAGGTTACTTTGCACCAAAAAGGCGCCCGGGCCGCGTTGACCCGGGACGCCTTCATTGTAGCTTTTCGCTCTAGCGAGCTTGATTTAGCAGGAGAAGTCGACGCTGTCGATGATGTCCTTGAGGGCCTTGGCGGAGGCGGTGAGCTCATGCTGCTCGTCATCGTTCAGCGGCACGGGGACGCGGCAGACAACGCCGTCGCGGCCAACGACGGTCGGCATGGAGATGGCAAGATCGGACAGGCCGTACTCGCCCACCATGAGCGAGGAAACGGGCAGAACGGTCTGCTCGTCACGCATGACGGCAGTGCAGATGCGCTTGACGGCCATGGCGACGCCATAGTAGGTGGCGTGCTTCTTCTCGATGATGGTGTAGGCGGAGTTCTTGACGTCCTCGGCGATGCGCTTCTCGGCAGCCTCATGCTCCAGATGACCGTGAAGCTCGCAGAAGGTGTTCAGCGGAACGCCGGCAACCTGAGCGCTGGACCAAGCGACGAACTCGGAGTCGCCGTGCTCACCCATGACATAGGCCTGGACATCGCGCGGGTCAACCTCGACGTGGGCACCAAGCATCTGCTGCAGACGGCCAGTGTCGAGCACGGTGCCAGAGCCGATGACATGGCCCTCGGGCAGGCCGGACATCTTGATGGCAGCATAGGTCAGAACATCAACCGGGTTGGAGACGATTAGCAGAATGCCGTCGAAGCCGGACTTCTTAATCTCGGGGATAATGGACTTAAAGATGTTGACGTTCTTGTTGACCAGGTCCAGGCGGGTCTCACCGGGCTTCTGGGCAGCGCCAGCGGTGACGACGATCATGGCGGCGTCGGCGACATCGGAATAATCGCCGGCGTAGATCTTCATCGGCTCGGCAAACGTCATGCCGTGCGCGATATCCAGGGCCTCACCCTCGGCGCGGTTCTTGTCCACGTCGATGAGGACCATCTCGGAGAACAGACCGCTCTGCATCAGAGCGAACGCCGAAGACGAACCGACGAAACCGCAGCCGACAATAGCGACCTTCTTCTCGTTAACCATTAGAAACTCCCATCTCTCTCCACAAACAAGCCGCCCGGGAACGACCCGAGCGGCTTGCCGTAATCCCAATACATCCAATCGGGACTTTGATTATGCTCCTATTCGCAGCCAAAAATCGACCGTTTACCGAAATTGTTTGCAGAAATCGTAAAATAACTGCACGAAATCGGTTTCGAGCTATTGACGAGCCGAAATACCTTTCTAATACAGGCCCGCCTCGCGAATGGCCTCGACAGCCAAAGCAATCTGGTCGGGCGGCAAGACCAGCGCCATGCGCACGTGCCCCTCGCCCGAAGGACCAAAGCTCGCGCCCGGCGTCACCACAACGCCGGCCTTCTCCATGAGCTCCTCGCAAAACGCCATGGAATCGGTGCGACCACCGGGAAGCTTGGCCCACACAAACATAGAGCCATGCGCGTTGGGACGCTCCCAGCCCAGGCCCTCAAGACCGTCGCACAGGGCATCGCGGCGCTCCTGGTACTTCAGACGCTGCGCCTCGACCTCATCGCGCGGACCGTTCAGGCAGGCGATGGCGGCCTTCTGGATCGGGAAGAACATACCAAAGTCGATCTGGCCGCGCAGCTTGGCAAAGGCCGAGACCACATCCTCGCGACCGACCAAAAAGCCGATGCGGGCACCGGTGACGTTAAACGACTTGGAAAGCGAGAAGAACTCCACGCCCACCTCGAGCGCACCGGGATACTGCAAGAAGCTGCCGCCGGGCTCGCCGTCAAACACGATGTCGGAGTACGCGTTGTCATGAACGATCAACAGATCATGCTCGCGGGCAAAGGCGATAATCTCCTCGTAGACCTCGGGCGTGCCCACCGAGCCGACCGGGTTCGCGGGCAGCGACACGATCATATACTTGGCACGATCGGCCACCTCGGGATCGATACCCGCCACATAGGGTAGGTAATTATGCTCGGCAACCAGCGGATAGTATTCGAGCTTGGCATCGGCGATCTTGGCACCCGCCCCAAAGACCGGGTAGCACGGATCGGGAACCAGAATGGTGTCACCCGGATCGAGCAGGGCCAGGCCCAAATGGCCCACGCCCTCCTGCGTGCCGTTGCACGACTGCACCATAGACGGCGTAATGCCCGAAACGCCAAAGCGACGCTCATAGTAATCGCACACGGCTTGCTTGAGTTCGGGCAGGTCGCGCAGGGCATACTTCCACATCTCGGGATCTTGGGCTGCCTGCGTAAGTGCCTCGACCACGTGGTCGTACGGCTTAAAGTCGGGCGTGCCCACGCTCATGTTGTAAATGGTCTTGCCCTGAGCCTTCAGCGCGAGAAGCTTGTTGTTGAGCGAGGCGAAGACCTCCGCGCCAAAGCGGTCGAGACGCTGCGATGCCTGCATGGTGCCACCTTTCGATATAAAAAACGCGGCGCTCCGACAAGAGCGCCGCGCGATACGGGCCATCAGATTGCAAAAGTGTAACGCTTGCAACCCCCGTATTGGTTCAATTTAGCCAACCTTAGTCAACTGGATTGAGCGCGTCGATCTGCGCAAGCCACAGACGCGAGCTAGCGTCACTCGGCATACGCCAATCGCCGCGCGGGCTGAGCGTCACCGAGCCCACCTTGGGACCATCGGGCAGGCAGCTGCGCTTAAACTGCTGGGCAAAGAAGCGACGGTAGAACGTACGTAGCCACGTGTGGACGGTCTTAGCGTCGTAGACGCCCTCGAAGCTCTTGAGAGCCATGCGGTAGATCTTGCCCGGCTCAAAGCCAAAACGCAGCAGGTAGTAGAGGAAGTAGTCGTGCAGCTCGTACGGGCCCACCAAATCCTCGGTCTTCTGCGCAATCTCGCCGTCGCCCGTGGGCGGCAGAAGCTCGGGGGACACCGGCGTATCGAGGATATCGAGCAAGACCTCGGCAATGCGCCCGCCAAAGACATCAGCGGCATAGCGCACCAGATGGCGCACAAGCGTCTTGGGCACGCTCGCGTTGACGGCGTACATGCTCATGTGGTCGCCGTTATAGGTAGCCCAGCCGAGCGCCAGCTCCGACAGGTCGCCCGTGCCAATGACAAAACCGCCAGCCTGGTTGGCCAGATCCATCAGGATCTGCGTACGCTCGCGGGCCTGGCTGTTCTCGTAGGTCACGTCTTGGACGGCCGGATCGTGCTCAATGTCCTTGAAGTGCTGCTCCACAGCCGCATGGATCGAAACCTCGCGAAAGCTCACACCCAAGTCACGAGCGAGCGACTCGGCATTCGACTTGGTGCGATGCGTCGTGCCAAAGCCGGGCATGGACACGGCCGTGATACCCGTGCGCGGCAGCCCCAGCGCATCGAAGGCACGAACGGTCACGAGCAGCGCCAGCGTGGAATCGAGACCGCCCGAAAGGCCGATGACGGCCGCTTTGGTACCCGTATGGGCCAAGCGGGTCTTGAGGCCGGCGGTCTGCAGGTCGAGGATGGTCTCGCAGCGCTCGGCCAAGTCGCCGTGGTCGGCCGGAACGAAAGGCGCGCGCGGAAAGACGCGGTCGATGTCGCAGGCGTTGCGCAGGGCGGGCTCGTCGGCGGGCGTTCCCTCAAACGAAAACTCAACGGTCGTGGCCTCCGGCGCGTCGTCCAGACGCGTCCACGTGGTCGAACGGCGACGCTCGGCAACCAAGCGGTCAAGATCAACATCGGCCACTGCCATGTCGCAGGTGAGGAGCTTGGTCGCTGCCAGCTTAGAGCCGTTTTCGTAGACGAGGTTCTCCCCCGCAAAAACCATATCGGTCGTGGACTCGCCCTCACTCGCGTCCGCGTAAGCATAGGCGCAGTAGAGACGCGCGCTCTGGTTGGAAATGAGACTACGGCGGTAATCTGCCTTGCCGATAATCTCGTCCGAAGCCGACGGATTCAAGATCACCGTCGCGCCGGCAAGCGCCATCTCGGTCGAGGGGGGCGCCGGCACCCACAGGTCCTCGCAAACCTCAACGCCAAGCACCATGTCCTCGGCGCCCTCGTCACAGCAACGGTAGATAAGCCCCGAAGCAAGCGGCACCGGACCCTGACCGGCAAATTCAATCCACATGGGATCGACGGGCGCCGGAGCAAACCAGCGGCGCTCATAGAACTCGCCATAATTGGGCAGGTACTTCTTGGACGTCAGACCCAAAAGCTCGCCCGCGCAGCACACGGCGGCGCAGTTGTAGATGTTTTCGGCTACCGCAACGGGAAGACCAACCGTAAAGACGATCGGCAGCTCACGGGTCTCGTCGAGGATGCGCACAAGCGCCGCCTCGCAGGCATGTAGCAACGTGCGGTTATGGAACAAGTCCGCCGCGGTATAGCCGGTCAGGTTAAGCTCGGGCAGCACCAACGCACGAACACCGCGCTCGGCAGCCTCACGAACAGCCGCCAACGCAACCTCGGCATTGCCCTCGACATCGGCAACACGAATCCGCGGCGAGGCCGCCGCAACACGCAAAAAGCCGTCAGACTGAGAAAGGTGAAGATCCATGAGAACGCTCCCGTGCGTAGCTGCCGTTCCAAACAATTAGCAAGCCCTATTGTAGTTCAACCACTGGGCGCAACCGCATCCCACCAACATGGTGAGCTATTGATGAGTTGATGGTATCTGCCAAACGACATATGCGTTCCACATTGAATGGGTACCCTGATGGCTACATGAAACGAAGCAGATTTACACCGGGAGGACCCCGTATGACGACCAAGTACACCGATGCGCCGCGCACGCGCGTCATGACTCCCGCCGCACTCAACAACGGCGTTCACGAGAACCATTCCATCGGCCAGACCATGGCTATCGCGCCTAAAAAAGGCCTGTTCGATGATATTTCCATTCCCCAGATCATCGCCGGCGCCGCAGCTGCCGCCACAAGCGTGGCGCTGGCCTCCAAGATCGGCATTGCTGGCTCGGTGATTGGCGCCGCCGTGAGCTCAGTCATCACCGTCGTGT
Organism: Collinsella sp.; assembly: GCA_018370025.1. Lineage (GTDB taxonomy): Bacteria > Actinomycetota > Coriobacteriia > Coriobacteriales > Coriobacteriaceae > Collinsella. The sequence goes on from JAGZBF010000002.1 coordinate 48,568, forward strand.
CCTCGCAGGTCTATCGCCACTTTATCTCCGCGAGCGCCGAGGCCATCAAAGGCACGCACGCCGCCGACTACCCCGCCGGCGTCTACGAGCCCGTTGAGCCCAATGCCGACGAGCACCTCGGCGGAGCTGCGACCACACAGGAGATGCGCCAGATTGCGGGACGCGCGACCACGGCCCGCGTCGCCCCCAACAGCCTGCGCGCCAAGGCAGCGGCAGAACGCAGCCAGACACAAAAGAAGGTCATCATCTTCTCGGTCGCCATTGCGATCGTTGCGGTCATTGCCTGTGCCGGTGCCATTCTCATCACCACCGCAGGCGAGGGCTTAGGCACGCGCCCCGAGCCGATTCTGTCATCGCGCACGACTGAGAACGACGCAAATGGCAACGACCAGGCGCAGGACCAGCAGGCGCAGACGGGTGAAACGCAAGATAGCTCCACCTCCGCCAATTCTTCTTCGAACACTCAAAACCAGTCGCAGGGCACCGATTCCTCTACGGCCAACAGCAGCACGCAATCCAGCACGACCGACTCAAGCCAAACGACTGACAGCTCGCAGCCGAGCACGGGCGATCAGACGAACGGCAACACATCGGGGACAGGCACGACCGACAGCAGCAACACCAGCAGCTCAAGCGACTCCGCATCTGGCACAACGTCTGATAGCGCAAGCCAGGGCACGACATCGGGCAACTAGGCGCTTCGCCCCACAGATAGACGACCTGCACAGCGGGCGCGAATCGACAACGGTTCGCGCCCGTTTGCCTTGGGCGCCGCCATGGCAGACGCCGGGCGATGGTAAGATGCTTTACGTGTGTAAAGAGGAGATTTGCCATGAGCAAGACAATAGTTAAGCCCACGTTGTCGTTGGGCAACCATATCTATCTGTACCGTCTGCTTCGTGATGCGATTGGATGCGGCAGACAGACGTTTATGACGCAGGTCGAAGAAGCACTCACCGCCGGCGATATGGCTGCTTGCGACCTGGGTTTTGAGTCCACGCGCGAATTGCTCGAGGAGCTCGACGACTGCATTAAGCTGACCGTCTTTAAGGGCGGCCGCCTGTATGCCACCGTCATCGCCAACGAGGCCTGGGACTCCGCCCTTGCCAAGGGCGAGGACAAGCCCAAGGCAACCAAAGGAGCCAAGCAGTCCTACAAAAAGAAAAAGCGCGGCGAGAAGGACCTCAAGGCCGTGCGCCCCAAGCACGTTAAGCGTCCCGAGTCCGAAGCCATGGTTGACGCCGCGCCGGAACCCGAGCCCGAGGCAGAGATCGAAATCGCTATTGAGGTAACAGCAGAAGCCGAAACCGAAATCGCCGCCACGACCAATCCCAAAGTCATATCCGAGCAGGAAGCCACTGTGGAGCTCAACGAAGCTCCCAAGTCGACAACCGAAGAAGCCGCTGGCCAGCCCGAGACGTCTGCGTTCCAAAACAGCGATGTCTTTGGCGACGAGGCCGAGGACGATCAGTCCGACGAGCCCGCCGATCAAGGCGCTGCCGAGTCGGTGCCGGAGCCCGAGACGCCGCAGCCCGCCATCTCGCTCACGGTCGTCTATGACCCCGAGAACGCCAATGCCGGCATCACCACCATGGCCTCCACGCCGGTCGAGGCAAAGTCGAGCGTTGAAAACGAGAACGCGACGCAGGTTGAGGTTGAAACTGCAGCTGCAGACGCGCCCGTCACCGTGAAGCCCGCAGATTCCACAATCAAGCCGAAAACGACGCCGGAGCCCGCACCCGTCATCGAGTCCGTGCCCACCTCTGCTTGCGACCAAATTCCCGCACCTGCACCGGCTTCGGCACCCGCAGCGGCCCCAACCCCCGCACCTGCAGCGCCCGCCATCCCCGAGGACTTCCCCGTCGATTTCGCAACCGAGGTCTTCTGCCCCGGCCCGCTTCTGCACCAGCTGTCAACCTATCTCCCCTACGGCGCCGACACGCTCGGCATCGTCGGCGAGTACTACTGGATCGCCCGCGAGCGCGGTACCATCGAGGCCGCGCGAAACCGCGCAAGCTTCCCTCTGCGCTACACGCAAGCCGGCGAGCGCCACGAAGTCACCGTGCGCATCCGCCGCAACACCACCGGCGGTCTCGGAGCCGCCTGGACCATCGATAAAGTCGAAGAACCCGAGCAGTAACGACAAACGGCTCAAATCCAAATCAGGATTTGAGCCGTTTTTATTTGTTGATGTTGCGTAACCAACAGCGAGCGGGCCGCAAGTGCCCCAGGTTGCCGTGAAAGAGGAGCGACGCGTACTTCGGTACGCGAGCGACGGCTTGAACGGCAAGATGGGGTGCTTGCGACCCGCGCAGCGTCGAGCAGTTACGCGGTTTGGAAAACCGCGTAACGATCTAGTCGCGCGTCAGCTTGCGGTGAATACGATGCGGCTGGGCTGCATCCTCGCCCAGGCGCTCGATGCGGTTGGCCTGATAGGCCTCGAAGTTGCCCTCGAACCAATACCAGTTGCCCGGGTTCTCATCGGTGCCCTCCCACGCCAGAATGTGCGTGGCGACACGGTCCAGGAACATACGGTCGTGGCTAATGACCACCGAGCAGCCCGGGAACTCGAGCAGCGCCGCTTCGAGCGAGGACAGCGTCTCGACGTCGAGGTCGTTCGTGGGCTCGTCAAGGAGCAGCAGGTTGCCGCCCTGCTTGAGCGTAAGCGCCAAGTTCAGACGGTTGCGCTCGCCGCCGGAGAGCACGCCAGCGCGCTTCTGCTGGTCCTGGCCCTTAAAGCCAAAGCTCGCCACATAAGCGCGGCTCGGAACCTCGGTCTCGCCGACCATCATGTGGTCCAGGCCGTCCGAGACGACCTCCCATAGGTTCTTATCGGGGTCGATGCCGGAACGGTTCTGGTCGACGTAAGAAATCTTGACGGTCTCGCCCACCTCGAGCTCGCCCGAAGTCAGCGGCTCCAGACCCACAATCGTCTTGAACAGCGTGGTCTTACCGACACCGTTGGGGCCGATGACGCCCACGATGCCGTTGCGCGGCAGGGTGAAAGAAAGGTCGTCGATGAGCACGCGACCGTCGAACTCCTTGTGCAGGTGATGGGCCTCGAGCACCTTGTTGCCCAGACGCGGGCCGACAGGGATGCGAATGTCAGTCCAGTCGAGCTTCTGGCTAGCGCGCGCCTCAGCCTCCATCTCCTCGTAGCGGGCCAGACGGGCCTTGTTCTTGGCCTGACGGGCCTTGGGGCTGGAGCGTACCCACTCGAGCTCGGCCTCCATGCGCTTGGCGAGCTTGGCGTCGCGGTTGCCCTGTGCCTCGATACGGGCGGCCTTGGTCTCCAGATACGTGGAGTAGTTGCCCTTGTAGGGATAAAGGTGGCCGCGGTCGACCTCGCAGATCCACTCGGCAACGTTGTCCAGGAAGTAGCGATCGTGTGTGACGGCAAGCACCGCGCCCTGGTAGTTGTGCAGGAAGTGCTCGAGCCACAGGATCGACTCGGCGTCCAGGTGGTTCGTGGGCTCGTCAAGCAGCAGCAGGTCGGGAGCCTCGAGCAGCAGCTTGCACAGGGCCACACGGCGGCGCTCGCCGCCGGAAAGCACGTTGACCGGCATGTCGGAATCGGGCAGCTGCAGGGCGTCCATGGCCTGGCCGAGCTTGGAATCGATATCCCAGCCGTCGGCGGCGTCGATCTCGTCCTGGAGCTTTCCCATCTCGGCCATGAGGGCATCCATGTCGCAGTCCGGGTCGCACATCTCCTCGCCGATCTTATTGAAGCGATCGACCTTGGCGATCATATCGCCAAACGCCATGCGCACGTTCTCGATGACGGTCTTGTCGTCGTCGAGCGGCGGCTCCTGCTGCAGGATGCCCACGGTGTAGCCGGGGGTGAGCCTGGCATCGCCGTTGGAGACCTCCTCGATACCGGCCATGATCTTGAGCAGGGTCGACTTGCCCATACCGTTGGGGCCCACGACGCCGATCTTGGCACCGGGGTAGAAGCTCAGGGTCACGTCGTCAAGGATCACCTTGTCGCCATGGGCCTTGCGAGCCTGATACATCTGGTAGATAAACTCTGCCATTTGCCTGTTCTATCCTTTCTACCTGCTGTTTCCCTATTCTTGATTCGCCTTAGTGGAAACGAAATGAGGGAACCAGCTCTGAAACGTAACGAAAAAGGGGCATGGTTGCCCACACCCCCTAATACTACCTGGGAAAAGTCCCCCGGAACATACTATGAACTGCGTACGCTAGTTTTCCGTAACCTTAACGAGCGGCTCGCTGCGATTTGCGCCACAACAGATACGAGTAGACGTAGACGGCTCCAACCGAACCAAACGCCAGAGCCGCAATCACCGCGGCGACGACTTCACTCGAAAGCACGCTGCCTGCCACGCCCATCACAATCAGGCCAATACCCAGCACCATAAAGCAGGCGCCGCCAAAACGCTGCGTACGGCGCCAGTTCTCGGGATCGGCAAGCGCCCAGGGTGTCTTGATACCGAGCGTATAGTTCTGCTTCACACGCGGCAAGTAGTTGCCTACGCCGATGAACAGCAAACCGACAACACCGGAAATCAGCACGTTAACCGAACCGACCGCCGGCACCACGCCCCAGACCGTAAGCTCTCCCAGCCAGCTTACGGCACACATGAACAAGGTAAAGGCGATTACGAAGCCCTGATAGAACTTGCCCGAGGTTCGATATGCCTCACCTTTGGGATCGATGCGCGGCACCACGCGGAACATTGCGAGAAGCGCCAGCGGCAACGCGCCGAGCGCCGATGCCATCCAGCTAGGACCCCAACCGTCGACAGCGCCGTTCGCGCCCCAGTGCGTGGGAATCTGCGCAGGCAAGCTCGGCATCACCATGAGGTGCGCTACGACATTGGCGACGCACAGAGCGACCAGCGCAATCCACACGCGCGACGATACCCCCGTGGGGTGAATGCCCTTGTTTTCGTTATTCATCCTTATCACCTTCCGTGTTTGTAAAACCCATAAACCAGCCAATCAAGTCCTGCATGACGGTGGTGTTTAAGCTGTATACGATGTTTTGGCCATGGCGCTCGTCGGTCACCAACCCGGCGTTTTTGAGCGTCGCCAAGTGATGGCTCAGCGACGGCTTACTGATATCGAAATGCTCGGCAAGCTCCCCCGCCGTGCAATTGCCCTCGCGCAGCAACTCCAAAATGCGCCGTCGCGTTGGATCGGCAAGCGCCTTAAAACCCTCTCCCGGCATAAGACCTCCTCTCATCATCTCTCATGACGCGCACACTATACTCGATATTTAGATGTTTGTCTAACTATCTAATCTTGTACTCAAAAAAATAGCCGCCTCCGCGTAATGCGAAGACGGCCACTTCTCACGCTACAAACGTGTTTTAGAGTTGGCCAACCCGCTGCAACGGGTGCCATCTGCTTCAATCTTATGCGAACCCCGATCCCATTTCAACAAGCCCAAGGGCTCAAATGGAATCGCGATAACACCTATAATGGCGATAGCTAAAACACGATTCGCTTCCCCATCGGAGGATGTCTATGACCGAAACCGCTGCCGCTCTCGTCGAGACACGCGACACCAAGCTTGAGATCATCATGGGCCGCGAGGCACTCGATAAGCTCGCCGATGCTACGGTGTTGGTGCTCGGCTGCGGAGGCGTGGGCTCCAACTGCTGCGAGGCACTCGCCCGCGGCGGCATTGGTCATTTCGTCATTCTGGACAAGGACATCGTCGCGCCCAGCAATATCAATCGCCAGGCTATCGCCTTTCACAGCACCATCGGCAAGCGCAAGGTCGATGTTATGGAAGCCATGATCCACGACATCAATCCCGCCGCCACCGTCATCAAGCGAACTGAATACTTGCTGAGCGACAACATCGATGATTTCTTCGCAAGCGTTTTGGAGCAGACGGACGGCAAGCTCGACTACGTCGTCGACGCCATCGACACCATCTCGGCCAAGCTCACCATTGCCAAATATGCTCAGGACCACGACATTCGTTTGGTTAGCTCCATGGGCGGGGCCAACAAGCTCCATCCCGAGTGCCTCCGCTTTGCCGACATTTTCGATACGGTACGCGACCCCATGAGCCGCATCATGCGCAAAGAATGTAAGAAGCGCGGAATCAAGAGTCTGCACGTGCTGTTTAGCTGCGAGGAATCGGTTAAGACCCAACCCCGCGACCCGTCCAACATCCACGAGCGTACCGAGTTGGGTACCGCTAGTTTTATGCCGCCCATCATGGGTCAGATGATTGCCGGCGAGGTTATCCGCCAGATCAGTGGACGCGGCACCGAGCGTGTGCGCGCCGACGGCCAACGCCTGGACTAGCGGAGTGCGCCGAGATGGAGCCCCGGTTATTTGATGCACACTGCCATCTTGATTTGATGGCTCACCCGGACGCCGTTGCCGATGAGGCGACGGCACTGGGCTTGGGCCTATTTGATTGCGGCGTCGATCCACGTGACTTTTCGGCCGCAAACGAGCGCGCCCATCGCCAACCAAGCATCATCGCCGGCATTGGGCTTCACCCCTGGTGGCTTGCCGACGGTCGCTGCGGTCCTGCCGAAATCAATCTGCTTTGCGAAGTTGCAGCCCAAGAGCGCTACATCGGCGAGGTGGGACTCGACTTTTCTGCGCGCTTTGCCGGAAGCGAGCCGCTGCAAACACAGGCACTTGACCGGCTCTGCGAGGCTCTCGCGCAACATCCTCTTACCGGGCGTGTGATATCAATTCACGACGTTCGTTCAGCAGGAGCCGTACTGGACGTCCTCGAATCGCATGGACTACTCATCCCAAACCCCGACTCCCCCGCTATCATCTTCCACTGGTTTAGCGGTACTTCGGACGAACTCGTCCGCGCGCGTAATGCGGGCTGTTATTTTTCCGTGAACGAGCGGATGCTCGCCACCAAGCGCGGTCGCGAATACGCCCGACAGATCCCACTCGATCGTTTACTGCTCGAGACCGATGCGCCGGCGGAGGCAAACACCGAAACAAGCGCACAGTCGCTCATCAGATCGCTCACAAGGACCTCGATGCGCATTGCCTCACTCAAAAACTGTGACGCTAAGCACATTGAGTCGGCAGTTTTAGCAAATGCGCGCTCTGTATTTGACCTTCGCTAACCCCTGTGGGCAAAAATGCCAAATATGAGTACTGCTACCGGAATGGATACATTACTTTTAACTTCCCAACCGCCAGAATAATCCTCGATTGTCCGCTAATTAAAGCTTTTACAGTCATTCATCCTGCGTTTTCGCAAATCTTAAACCCCTCCAGACGCTCAAATCACATCTGAAGGGGTTGATTTTGCTGCGACTAAATTAGTCACAGTACTCATATTTGGCATTTTTTGCACACCGAGTCCCGGGGAGGCACCCGCACCTCCCCGGGACCGCTCGGCTATTCGACGATTGGTGCTCCGTGGCCCCAAGAACCTTCCATGCCGCACACGGTCGAAGCAAACCCAGCAGCAAAGTCGAGCGCGCGCTCGATGGCCTCGGCGCCATCCTCACCACGCTTGACGGAATCGAGATAGCACATCAAAAACGAGGTGAGGAACGAGTCGCCCGCCCCCATGGTGTCCTTCATGTCCGTCACCGGTTTAGCCAGCTGGCGGTAATAACGCTCGCCGTCGTAAGCAATGCAGCCCTCGGCGCCCGCCGTAGCCGACACAAAACGCGGACCCAGACCCTTCACCCATGCCAGACGCTCGCGAATCTCGTCCTCGCTCGCGGCATCCGCCGCACTAAAGAAAGCGAAATCGACGTAGGGCGCAATCTGCTCGTAGTACTCGTCGGTGGAGTCGTCCGAAAAGTCAAAAGAGACCGTGACGCCCGCAGCCTTCAACTTGGGCAGCTCGCGCTCGGTAAAGCAGTAGTTGCCCGAATGAACCACATCGAACTGCTTCATGTACGCAAGGTCAAAGCGATCAAGGACATAGCGCGCATCGCCACGGATACCGCCCTCGTTGGAGCCAAGGAAGACACGGTCACCGTCAACGACGGTCACGCGAGCCGCCCCGTTCTCGCCAATCATCTGCTCGCACTTGTCAAGCTCGATACCCTCATCCTCGAGGCTTGCAATGACATGCTCGGCAGCGGCGTCATTGCCAAAAATGCCCATGTATGCAGAGCGTGCGGCACCGCATTTCTTGGCATAAACGGCGAAGTTCACCGCATTGCCGCCGGGATACATGGTGTGGATATGCTCGTAGCGATCGACGACGTTGTCGCCAAATCCGAGCGCGTTAACGTTAAATGCCATGGCCTTTGCCCCTTCTAGTACTCGACAACACCCATATAGCGGCGGAAATCGGGATCGTGATCAAACACCTTGCCGCGTGCGGCGCGCAGCTCGCAGTTCATGGCGTAGAACAGCACCGGGTCCAGATAGGCACGGACGCTCGCCGGCACGGCTTCCATACCGTACTCCTTGGCATCAAGCACCATCAGCGTATCGGTATGCGTCTTAAGGAACGCCAGGGCGCGCTCGTCCATAGCACGGCACTCGCTGGAGCCCATCTGCAGGAAGTAAAAAACGCCATCCTGAGTAGCCTCGAAGGGGCCGTGGAAGTACTCGGCAGAGTGGATGTAGCTGCAGTGCTGCCACTGCATCTCCATAAGAGAGCAGATAGCGAAACCGTAGGTCTGGCTAAAGTTGGGACCGCTGCCCAGAATGTAGAAGAACTCGTGCTCCTGGCAAAGCTTGGCAAAACGATCGCCCAGCTCGGCATTTACCTTCTCGCGTGCCGGAGGAAGAATCTTATCCATCTCAGCAATACCGGCATACATATCGGCAAGATCGGCGTAGCCCTCCTGCTGATCGAGCAGCTCGGCCGCAAGCGACAGCGAAATGCCAGCGGGGACCTCGGCCTGCGGCACGCCCTCGCCCCACGGGTAGACCCACGTGGTCCACTTGCCGGAGTCAATCTTGGATCCAGCGTTGTCGGTCTGGGCGATCACCGTAGCGCCGGCAGCAAGGGCAATCTCACAGCCCTCGACGACCTCGGGGGTGTTGCCACTGTGGCTGCAAGCAATGACCAGGGATTTCTCACCCAAGCGGCGCGGGCGCATGATATCAAACTCGCGAGCCGTATAGATATACGAAGTGAAGGTGGTTGCCTCGCGCTGCAGAAGCTCATGAGCCGGGATCAAATCGATCATGGAGCCACCGCAAGCAATCCAGTAGACGCTGTCGAACTTGCCCTTCTCGGCAATTGCCTCTTTGATCAGGTCGTGTGCGTTCATATCCAGTTCCTTTCTTGTTTGGTCCACAATCAATGACGTTGGTTGCGTGGCCGATAGTTGTTTTAGTCAATCAGATATTTCTCGAATGCGGCCATGTTCTTGGCATCTGCCGCCGCCGGGTCATCATAGTAACGACCGTCCGTGATTTCCTGGCCCAGCATGCCGTCGAAACCATGGGCGTTGAGCGTGGCAACGAAGGCGTCCATATCGTGCTTGCCATCGCCCCACACCAGATGGCCATACGGATCACCGTCGATAAAGTGCATCTCGTGAATTGCCCCATCACCAAAGGCGGCAAACCAGTCCTCGAGCGTCTCGCCTGCAACGCCCATCGCGGTTGTATCAACCATGGGCTGTAAGTACGGGCTCGCGACCTCGTCAATCATGCGCTTCGCATCGGAAACCGTCGTCACAAGGTTGCTCTCCTCGGGACGCAGGCTTTCCATCGTAAGCACCAGACCGTGCTCGCCGGCATACTCCGCCAGAATGGACATGTGCTCGCGGCTGCGCTTCCAGGCTTCCTCGCGGCCCTCGTCCCAGTCGCCCCAGCCCGAGTTGACGGACATACGGTCGCACCCAAGTACCTCGGCAAGCTCAATGCCGTGCTTAAAGTACGCCAGGCTGCGCTGTTCATGCAGCGGTTTGCGTGCGCAGTATTGCCAAGGATAGACAACATTCTCGGGGCACAGAGTACGATACCTAAGCCCACGGTCTGCAGCTTTTTTCGCCAGGACCTCAGCCTCAAAGTAGCCCGTATGGTCGAGTGTCACATGCGGCTCCGCACACCACAGCTCAATGGACTCAAAGCCCAAACGCTGCTGCACATCAAGGAAGTAATCGAGCGACCACATGATGTAGTGGATATTCATGCCCGCAATCTGTTCGCGGCGCAGCGTCGGCTTGGATTCAGACATCTTATGCCTCCTTATTTCGATCGAACACGATTTGTCCGTCCGACATCGTCATATCAACCGAAAGATCGCGTGCGTCGCGATAATCGAGGTCGAACACATCCCGATCGAGCACGCAGATATCAGCAAGCTTGCCGACCTCGAGCGTACCCAGCTCGTCTTCGCGCATCAGATCGTACGCGCCCCCGGCAGTCCAAGCACGCAAGAGCTCGACAAGCGTCAGCGCGTTGGCCTCATTCACGGGCAGTCCATCGTCGAAGTATCCGCCGCACGCACTGTAGATTGACTCGCCCAGGCTCGGAATCAGCAGCGGCAAATCCGTACCACAGCACACCGTGCATCCGGAATCTTCCATGCCGCGGCGATTCCAGCTGTGCAAAAGTCGCGTCTTGCCAATTTGTCGACGCATCATCGACAGGCAATCCTCGCGCCGGTCCAGCGTCAGAATCTGCGGATAGACCTCGCAAATTCCACCTAACTTGCCAAACTTGACAAGATCGGTCGGATCAGAGTTCTCGAGATCGGTAATCGCATGGCGGCGAAGCAACCGTCCATGCTCGTCTCGAGGCAGCGAGGCATAGAGCGCCACGGTGCGACGAACGGCGCCATCGCCCTGGCAATGCAAGGAATATCGGAAGCCGTCAGCATCAATTGCGCGCAGCTCGTTCTCAATCAGATCCCACTCGGGCTCCTCGACAACCGTCTTGCCGGCAGCGCCCGCATCGGCCGTGTCCTCATAGGGGTCAATCATCTCGGCAAGCCCCGCCCATACGCCGCGATCGGTCATACGGTTGAAGCCAGAAAAACGAACGAACGGTCCCCGGAAGCGCTCTCGTGCCCCGCGGGCATATGCCAGATTTGCACCGGCACCCACCGGCTGCGACATCATAGAGACGCGAACCGTCAGCTCACCAGATTCCTCACGGCGAGCCATTTCGTCGGCAAAACCGTAGTAGTCATCAAACGCCATCTCCTTGATGGCGGTAACGCCGCGCTCGTTAAGCATGCTCATGTAGTCCGAATACCCCGCACGTACCTCGGGCAGCGCGAGGAAATCGCTCATCATACGCCAGATCTTCTCGGCATAGCACGCCTGGGGTGTAAAGCCGTATCGTGCACTGGCGGCAGCATTGAGAACGCAGGTCTCCGCACCCGGTGTAAAGCAGACGACAGGGATATCGCCAAAACAATCGTCAAACACAGCTGCCGTATTTGCGTTCTCGGCATCCGATGCCAACGTTTCGGGTAGGCTGTGGCCAAAAGCCGCCGCGCAATCCGGATGATCTTCTTTCCATGCACGCAAGAGCGACACGGCCTCTTTGGCATCAGCGATGCCGGACAGATCAGACCCCAACGTCCGCAGCGCCCAGCCTGTATAGAAGGTATGCACATCGATCAGGCCAGGCATGACGGTACGGTCGCCCAGATCAACTACCTCGTCCGCCTGGGTCAAATACGAAGCTACCTCACACTTGGCGCCAACCGCCTCAATTCGATTGCCACGGACCGCTACGAAACCTTCGAACGGCAGGTCCCCCGTACCGGTAAAGACGCTCTTAGACGTCAGGACCGTTAAACGATCAGACATCACAACCACCTACACCGGAAGCATGCCAGAGATTGCCGTTACGATCAGGCCAAAGACGACCATGAAAATGAAGAACTTCCAAATGGTCTTCCACCATTGGCCAAACGAAATCTTAGCCACGGCAAGGCCGGCGACCGTCATGCCCGCCACGGGGCTGATGGTGTTGATGGTCTGGTTGGCAAACTGAAGCGCGGTGACGGCCGCCTCGGGATTGAGGCCCATGAGCTCGGTCAGGGGGCCCATAACGGGCATGGTGAGCGCCGCAAGTCCAGAACTCGAGGGAACCAGCAAAGAGAGCAGGCCAAGGACGATATACATAAACGTGGTGTAGACGGCGGCGGGTGCACCGGCGAGCGCAGTAGCGAGCGCCTGGAGAATGGTGTCGATGATCATGCCACCCTCGGCGATGACCAGAATGCCGCGAGCGATACCGATAACGATGGCGGCGTACGCAAAGTCGGCGAGACCCTTAACGAACTCCTCAGCGATTGTCTGCTGGTCAAGACCGCCCAGGATACCGGCAAGCAAGCCCATGCCAAGGAACACGGCGGAAATCTCATTCATGTACCAGCCCTGGGTAACAAGACCCCAGACGATGATGCCCATACCGCAAGCAAAATCGATAAGCACGAGCTTCTGACGGATAGTGAACTCTTCCTCGATGGAGGCATCGGTCACGGAAAACTCAACACGCTTGAGCTTATCGTCCTCGTACGTAATGGACGACTCGGGATTTTTCTTTACACGCATGGCGTAGCGCATGGCCCATGCGATACCGACGGCAGTGAAGATGACCCAAGAAACGGCGCGCAGCCACAGCTGAGGATTGCCCTCGATACCAATGATGCCTTGGGCGATCAAAACATTAAACGGGTCGATGGTCGAAGCACAATATCCCAGGTTAGGACCAAGGAAGCAGATGATAAACGCCGTCATCGAGTCATACCCGATACCCATCATGATGGGAATGAAGATGGCATAGAACGGTAGGGCTTCCTCAGACATACCAAACGTAGTGCCGCAAATGGACAGCAGCGTCATCGTGATGGGAATGATGAGGATGTCCTTGTTCTTGAGCTTTTTAATCACACGGCTCATGCCGGCATTCAAAGCGTTGGTCTTGGTGATGATTGCGAACGATCCGCCAATCAATAAGACGAACGCAACGACGTCGGCAGCCTCCTGGATGCCCTTGGTGGGCGCTTGCAGGACCGCGAAGATATCCTGACCCAGATTGATGGTCTCGCCGGTCTCGGAATCGGTGTAGTTCTTATCGACCTGTTCATAGGTTCCAGCAACGGCGACTTCACGCTCGCCCGCCGCTGTCGAAATCGTCTTGCGCTGATACTGACCGGAGGGAACGATCCAAGTCAGAACCGCGAAGACAACGATCAGCAAGAACATGATCGTATAGACATGCGGTAATTTGAACTTAAAACGTCTGTTTGTCTTCTTCGCCTTCGTATCTGACATAGATACCTCCAAAGAACTCGAGACTGCATCGCATCTCGCTTCAACGCTTGCACAAGGCAAACGTTCTATGACGTTCTATAGATTACCAGCAGCTTTTCCCGACATCAAGATAATTTCAAATTGATTGCCGCAACGCGGTTGAACGGTTGCGTTCGCACCGTGAACGGTATGGAAACGCCCGGTGAGATGATCCACCGGGCGTTTCCATTCGCAATGTCCTAGATGTCAAAAACGTAGCGAGACCCAACGATCCGCTGACGACCGATGATAAACGGCCGCCGTTGCTCATCGAAAAAGAAGGCTTCCATATAAAACAAGGGTTCGCCAACGGGAACCGCCAGCAACCGAGCGACCTCGGGCGATGCGCACGCGATCTCGAGCGTGCACGGGTCGGTAAACGCGGGCATGCGGCCCGTCTGGTTGCGCACGAACTCAAAAATGGATTGGTTAGATAGAGGCGCCGTTGATAGATAGGCGTTGTCCTCGTAAACGTATATGTTGTTCTCGAGCATGACGGGGACGCCATCGGCAGTACGCACACGCTCGACGCAAATCAAGTCAGTTCCAACGGGAACACCAAAGAACTGTGCTTCGGTAGAATCCGCCGGCAGTATCTTTCTCGAAATGACACACGCCCCCGGTTCCATTCCGTTAACGCGGCATGCGTCCGAAAAACTCTGGACGTCATCCTTCTGGCGAATCTTGCGCTTGAGCTTGGGGGCATTGACGAACGTGCCTTTCCCCTGTCGCTTCGTTAGATAGCCCTGCTGGACGAGCTCCTCAATAGCGCGTCGCACGGTAACGCGGCCAACTTTATAGCTCTCAGCCAATTCGAATTCGTTGGGTATCCGCGCGCCTGCCTTGTAGACGCCGGAGTTGATTTCGTTTTTAATGATATCAATGACCTGTTGGTACAGCGGTATCGCTGCTTTACCGTCAGTTAGCCCTTCAGTCGGTGGCATATACCCTCTCCCAGCACAATTAAGTCTAAAGCGGGCCCAAGGGCATTCAGCAAGCCCTTAAGCCCGCATTAGCATTAAGTATGCTAGGTGTCGCACCAAAATGTCGGCTATTTACTCATCAGACCCGAAAAACGCGCAACTACCGCGCTCCTAAGAAAGCGTGAGCAGCTCCGGCAGCTGGTCGATAATCTTGTCCGCGGCATCCTGGCTAAAGCCAAAGCGCTCCTCGCGCTTGGCAATGACTGTCAGGCCGGCTCGCTTGCCGGCAGTGATGCCAGGCACCGAATCCTCAACGCAGCAGCAGCGATTCGCGGGCAGCCCCAGCAGGTCCAGCGCATGCAGGTAGATGTCGGGCTCGGGCTTGCTCTCCTTAAACTGCTCGCCGCTCACCACATACTCAAAGGCATCCGACAGCCCGCATGCGTTGAGCACTTCCTCGATGCTATCCATGGGAGACGAGCTGGCAAGCGCCACGCGAACGCCGCGGCGCGGCAGCTCTCGAATCGTATCCACGGCGCCTGGGTTAATCAAAGCCTGATAGTCGCGCGGACGCTCATGCGCCCACTCGTCCCAACGGGCCAACGCTTCCTCGCCAGTGAAATGCCCCTTACCGGCGCGCTCAAACCAATCGACCAACATATGCAGGAAGAACTGATGCGAGGTACCGACCTGCCCATTCAACTCCTCTTGAGTCAGGTTAAGCCCAAGCTCCTTGGCAAACGCGGCAGTCTCGCCCAGGTAGTAATACTCGGTATCGACAATGACGCCGTCCATGTCAAAGATAACGGCGTCGAACGGAAATGCGGACACGGCACCCTCCCTAACAAAAGGGCGCCTGTAAGCAGGCGCCCGAACCATGCATTATCGGCGATTCTAACCCAGCAGCTTATCCAGCGCCACCGCAATACCGTCTTCATTGTTATTGGCGGTCACCATCTGGGCCACGGCCTTAACCTCGTCAACCGCGTTGCCCATGGCAACACCGGTGCCGGCCCACTCAATCATGGACTTGTCGTTCTGGCCGTCGCCAAACGATACGACCTCACTGGCATTGATGCCGAGCTTAGGCAGGGCACCCTCGAGTGCGCGGGCCTTGTCGATACCGGGCGCCGTGTACTCAAAGTACCAGTCGGCCGTAAACATGCCCGAAAGCGTCTGCTTAAAGGGCGCATACATCTCCTCGTAATGCGCCTGCAGGTAGGCCGGATCGCCCGCCGTCAGCAGCTTGTCCACGGGATAAGCATCAGCGACCTCATGCAGGCTCTCCACCTCGCGAATCTTAAGATCGCACGCGTCGCGCTCATACTTGACGATATTCTTCTGCGAGCCGTCAGGCAGCGTGATCATGCAATGGTACGAGTCCTCGACGTGCAAATCGCGACCGAGCGAAATCATAGGGATCACGTCAAAATTACGCAGGTGATCAATCAGACGATGCAATTCGTCGGCAGGCATAGCCTGATCGAACAGCACCTCGTCGGTCTGGGCATCGACGACGTGTGCGCCGTTAAAGGCCACCAGCAAACCGTCATGGTTTTGAAGGTCGAGCTCTTGCGCCAAGGCGTGCAGCCCCCATGCGGGACGGCCCGAAGCCAAAATGAGCTTAATGCCCGACTCCTGCGCCGCGAGCAGCTTCTCGCGCGTACGCGGGCTAATCACTTTCTGATCGTTGGTGAGCGTACCGTCGATATCCATCGCGATGGCTTTGATTGCCATATATGCCTCCCTGTCATTGAACAACCTTGTCTGAGCCATCATACAGAACACCCATCGCGACTCCGTTTACAACGGGAAAAATGTCATATTGTCCCGAACATGAACGGCGTGTGGTCGTGAAGCTTTATCGCTCAGGTCAAATACGTCTGCTAGCGACGCTCATCCGTCGGTGCGCCCTCGACGATCGCGATGCCCGCCGATGCACCTAACGCGCTGGCGCCGGCCTCGATGAATGCGCAAGCCTCTTCGTAATTATGGATACCGCCCGCCGCCTTGATTGCCACGGCATCGCCGAGCACCTCGTGCATCAGCCGCACGTCCTCGAGCTTAGCACCGCCAAAGCTTCTACCGGTCGATGTCTTAAGGAATCCCGGCTTGGCCTCCAGCGCGATCTCGCATACACGGCGCTTGGCGGCGTCGTCGCCGTCCAGCTTGCACATCTCGACGATTACCTTGTCAGTGATGCCATGCGCGCGACAAAAATCAGCAATGGTAGTCATCTCGCGCTCGATGGCATCAAAATCGCGGTTCTCGATCGACCCCTGATTCAAAACATAGTCAATCTCGGTAAAGCCACACGCAGCGTATTCCTCAAACCTCGCAAGCTTCTCCTCAAGCGTCATAGTGCCCTGGGGAAAGTCGATAGCGCCGGCAAGGATGATGTCAGAGCCCTCGAGCATGGCGCGGCCCGTCTCGTACTCCTGCAGGTTCGCAAATACGCAGCGAAAGTTGTACTTTAACGCCTTCTCGACATACTGCTCAAACGTGTCCTCGGGGGCATCGATATAGTCGATGTATTTATTGATGGGTTTGGCAAGCGTCATGCTGGGCCTCCTTGTTCAGGGCTGGCAACCGATTCGTGGCTTCACGCGAAAAACCACGTTCAATGTACGCCCGGCATGCAAGGACAGCGTCCGCATTCCGACAAGTGGTATGAGATTAGCCGTAAACGTATAATTTACGGACAGCGAATGGCACCGCACGCGGATGCCGACAGCAAGACATCCCCCCCTCAATACACCCTCATGCCCATTTAAATAGCAAGGGGCCCGTATCTGTTGGGATACGGGCCCCTTTCGGCCGTGACCTATCTCAGCAACAAAGACTACTTGCGGTGAGCGCGGTAGAACTCGATCGCACCATCTTATCCGAGCCGGGGCACGTTCGCATAGCGTGGCGCGTGACGGTTGCAAAACCACCCCATTTGAAACAAACGCAAAAAAGTACTTGCAAAGACACGTTCCGACATATAAGTTGATAAAAGACCGCCGTTGCGGTTTTAAGCAGATCGAGCATATGAAGTTTCAGTTTTCAGCGTGTAAGAGAAGGAAGATCGGCAAGTACAACCCCAAACGCAATGACAACTTAATGAGGTAACTGCCACATGTGAGGCACCCAGGGCATTGCTGTCTCGATTTTGAGCACGATGCCTTCCGCCTTGCATGGGCCGTTCCATCCCGCCCCTGCAGCAACTGCCTCACGGGCTCATTGAAAACCGCATAGCACCCCAACGTCAGCACATCACCCACGGCAAGCACATCACTCACGACAACCAACACATCAACAAACAGCACGAACATCAACCGATTGGAGAAGCTATGACAAACCACCACGCTGAAGACGGCGATAAGAAAAGCATTCTGGATGCCCGCATTGAGCGAGCATATGCAAACGAATATGACGCCGCCTTTGCCGCCGCGACCATCAAGAACTACGCGTCGCTACCGCTCGCGACGATCTTGGCCGACCACCCTCAACTGCTGAAGCGCTGCACAAAGATCATGGGCGACCCCGACATTCGCAAGCTGACAGACCCCTATGCCCCAAAACGCGACAACGATTCGTACGTTCTTACCGTAGGCTGCCTAGCCCATATGCTTACGGCACTCGACACGAAACTCAAGCTCGAATGGGAACCCGACGAGCGTCATGAACTCGAAAGCAAGCGGAACACCCTGCGCACCGCACTGTTCCTTCCGTTGGACGGCCTCAAGCGCTGCAACGTCGAGCTCAATACACAGGCGCGGCAAAAGCCCGGGACCACAGGGCAGAAAACTCCAAGACCCCATGCGGCCATCGTCGACCGCAACCGATATAACCGCATGACCGCGCATTTTTCTGCCGAGGGAGCAGCCATAAGGACGCTGATCGACCTGCTGTGCCTCCTGAGCATCAACGAGCTATTTGAGGGCTATCTCGCCCTTGTTCCCGCGACGGCACCCAAGTCGGTAGCAAAGATCATCGAGACCTGCAGACGCCAGTTTGAGCGCCATCGCAATGGCAGCGAGATGAACGCCAGCATCGCGCAGTACTACGCGGCTCATTACAAAAATGACGGATGTGCCCCTGTCGAGCATCAGCTGCGGCTCGCCTACACCACGCCCGCCGCAACGCTCTATCGCTTTGGAGCCCTTGGCGCTTGCGAGCCGCACGAACAGGCAGCCTGCCCCACAACCGAGCTCGATCTCAGGCTCGGACGAACCCTGTAGCCCGCCAGCCCCTCCGCGGGCAACAATCCTATTCCACAACACAACCAACAGAAAGGAGTCCTCATGGACACCAATCATTCCCCCATCATCAGCCCCCTCACCATGCGTGAATCCGCCCGAGGCATCACGCTCACCAGCATTTACGATGAGATGCTCGCCCGTCGCGAGCTCTCCGTCATGGGAAACATCGAAACCCCGATGGCCCACGACCTATGCCAGCAGATCCGCCTGCTCGATGCCACCGACCCCAGCCGCCCCATCACCATATTTGTCGCCAGCGCCGGCGGAAGCGTGCGATCGGGCCTTGCGATCTATGACGCCATGCGCCTCGCATCGTGCCCCATCCGCACCGTCTGCCTGGAATTCGCCGCGTCCATGGGCGCCGTGATCTTTATGGGCGGCGACGATCGCCGTATGGCGCCCCATGCAGAGCTCATGATTCACGACCCGCTGATCCCCCAGGGGGCAGGCGGCTCGGCACTTGCGCTGCAGGAAACCAGCCGGCGTCTCATGCAGACCCGCAAGACCCTCACGCAAATCCTCTCGGACCGCAGCGGCCTCACGCCCAAGCGCATCCAGTCCCTCACTGCAAAAGACACCTACCTTTCGGCCGAGCGCGCCGTCGAGCTCGGCTTTGCCCACGAAATCCTCTCGACCACCAAGGAGGTCGCCCATGTCTAACCTCGCCAGCCGTCTCGCCGCATCTGAGTCCGCATCGTCCACCATCCTCGCCAAGGATCGAACGCTTTCCTGCGACACCCGCCAAACGGGACTCAACAACAATGCACTTGTGATCGGTCCCTCGGGAGCCGGCAAGACCCGAAACGTCCTCAAGCCCAACCTGCTGCAAATGAACGCAAGCTACATCGTGCTCGACACCAAAGGCACGCTCTGTCGCGAAGTGGGACCCGTGCTGGCAGCCCACGGTTACCGCGTGCAATGTCTCAACTTCGCCGACCTCAACACCGTCCCGGCCCTTGCGCCCGGCATCGAGCGCTGCGGCTACAACCCCCTGAGGCACATTCGCCGCAAGGCGGACGGCAGGCCCAACCAGCAGGACATCCTCTCGGTGGCAAAGGCCATCTGCCCCATCGAGGACAACAACCAGCCTTTTTGGGATCATGCGGCGGCAAACCTGCTGTCGTGTCTTATCGCCTACGTCACCGAACAGCTACCCGCCGACGAGCAGACGATCAGCTCGGTCATCAAGCTGATCGAGCACCTGCAGGACGGTGCCACAGGTCGATTGTTTGACGACCTGATCACGACCGACCCCCAAAGCTATGCCCTCTCGCTATGGCGGCGCTACGCCATTACGCAAAATGCCGAGCGCATGCACGCGAGCATCGTCGGCATCCTTGCCGAAAAGGTCATGTGTCTGGGATTCGACGGTGCGGCACAGCTCTATCGTGAGTGCCATCAGGCGGACTTCGCTTCCATGGGACACACCCCCTGCGCCCTGTTTGTAACCGTGAGCGATATTGACCGCAATCTCGATCCGCTGACCGGCCTCTTTATTTCGCAGGCGTTTATGGGCCTCATTCGTGAGGCCGATAGGCAGCCCGACGGCAGCCTGCCCGTGCCCGTGCGCTTTATGCTCGATGACTTCGCAAATCTGCAGATCCCCCAGATCGACAACGTGCTCTCGATTATCCGAAGCCGCAACATCTGGGCAACGCTGCTGCTGCAGTCGACCAACCAGCTCGATGCGCTCTATGGCGAGGCACGCGCACGCTCCATCATGGGCAACTGCGACACGCATCTGGTGCTGGCGTTCCAGGATCCCGAGAGTGCCCGGGTGTTTTCCGACCGCGCCGACGCGCTGCCCAGCACGCTCATGGCGACGCCGATCGATCGCTCGTGGCTCTTTGTGCGCGGCTGCACTCCCGAACAGGTCGAGCGCTTTAGGCTCGAAGACCATCCGCTCTACGGGGAGCTGCCCGAGGCGCAGCGAGGCCATGCGGAGGCCGAGCTCTAGACGCAGGGCCCTCGCAGCACGCGACGCTCCGGCGAAGATCCTTAAAGGCCGTGCGCCCCGGGGCCACGGCAAAGCAAAGGGGCCCGCATCCGATGGGATACGGGCCCCTGACTATAAGGCGCGATGCGTTAACAGCAGCGACTACTTGCGGTGAGCGCGGTAGAACTCGATGAGCGCCTGGGTCGAAGCGTCCTGCTCGGCCTTGGCGGCGTCGTCATGGAAGGCTGGAGTGATCTGCTTGGCAAGCTGCTTGCCCAGCTCGACGCCCCACTGGTCGTAGGAGTCGATGCCCCAGACCGTGCCCTCGACAAACGTGATGTGCTCGTACAGGGCGATGAGCTCGCCGAGTGCGAACGGGGTCAACGTGTCGCCAAAGATCGAGGTCGTCGGACGGTTGCCCTCAAAGCAGCGGGCCGGGACGATCTGCTCGGGCGTGCCCTCGGCGCGCACCTCATCGGCCGTCTTACCAAAGGCGAGCGCCTTGGTCTGGGCCAGGAAGTTGCCCAGGAACAGCTCGTGCACGTCCTGGCCGCTGTCGGTCGCAGGGTTGGCGGTATTGGCGAAGGCAATGAAATCGGCCGGGACCACCACGGTGCCCTGGTGCAGCAGCTGGTAGAAGGCGTGCTGACCGTTGGTGCCGGGCTCGCCCCAGAAGATCTCACCGGTGTCGGAGGTCACGGCGCTGCCGTCCCAGCGGACATGCTTGCCGTTGGACTCCATGGTGAGCTGCTGCAGGTAGGCCGGGAAACGATGCAGGTACTGGCAGTACGGCAGCACGGCGTGGCTCTTGGAACCGAAGAAGTTGACGTACCAGACGTTGAGCAGGCCCATCAGCGCAACGGCATTGTTCTCGAGCGGCGTGTTGCAGAAGTACTCGTCGATAGCGTGGAAGCCCTCGAGGAACTGCTGGAAGCGCTCGGGACCGAGCACGACGATCAGCGACAGGCCCACGGCGGAGTCGACGGAGTAGCGGCCGCCGACCCAGTTCCAGAAGCCGAAGGCGTTGGCGGGGTCGATACCGAAGGCCTCAACCTTCTCGATTGCGGTGGAAACGGCGACGAAGTGCTTTGCCACGGCCTCGGCGTTCTGCTCATCGGAGCCGTCGATGGCGCCCTGGGCCTTGAGCTGCTCGAGCATCCAGGTCTTGACCTCGCGGGCGTTGGTGAGGGTCTCGAGCGTGGTGAAGGTCTTGGAGA
Source organism: Collinsella sp. (assembly GCA_018370025.1). Classification (GTDB taxonomy): domain Bacteria; phylum Actinomycetota; class Coriobacteriia; order Coriobacteriales; family Coriobacteriaceae; genus Collinsella. Next base: position 70,090 of record JAGZBF010000002.1, read on the forward strand.
CGATGATCACGAGCGTGGTCTCGGGATCCAGGCCCTTAAGCTTCTCGGCCTGGTCGTTGGGGTCGATGTTGGAGATATAGCGGCAGTCGATACCGGCGTCGGCATAGGGACGCAGAGCCTCGTAGGCCATGACCGGGCCCAGATCGGAGCCACCGATGCCGATGGACACCAGGTGCTCGATCTTCTTGCCGGTAACGCCCTTCCACTCACCGGAGCGCACGCGCTCGGCGAAGGCATACATGCGGTCGAGGACCTCGTGCACGTCGGCGACGACATCCTGGCCGTCGACGATGAGCTGGCCCCTCTCGGTTGCGGGGCGGCGAAGCGCGGTGTGCAGGACGGCGCGGTCCTCGGTGGTGTTAATGTGCTCGCCGGAGAACATGGCGTCGCGGCGCTCCTCGAGCTTCACCTCGCGGGCAAGATCGCACAGCAGCTTGACGGTCTCATCGGTCACCAGGTTCTTCGACAGGTCGAAGTGCAGGTCACCGGCGTCAAAGCTCAGCTTGTTCACGCGCTCGGCATCGGCAGCGAACCAGGCCTTGAGGTCGATACCATCGGCCTCGAGCTTCTCCTGATGAGCCTCGAGTGCCTTCCAAGCGGCAGTCGACGTAGCATCGATAGGTGCGGCAACAGTTGCCATAGAGTCCTCCTCAGCATACGGGCGCACGCCTCCATGCGCCCGGACATTCAGATGCCACTATTCTAGCGCAGGTCAAGACTACAATCAGCGAGCGTTGCCAATCGGCCCCCAAACGGCAACCGATCAAAAAGGGACAGGCTTATTTTGGCAGGTCAAACGCTTTACCAACCAAAAATAACCCGTCCTTTTATGGCAAATATTAGGCCGCGGCGCAGACGCTACCGAGTAACTCACGCAGAGGAGACCCGATGCCCTCCAGCAGTTCGGGCGCGATAATGGCAAAAACGGGAACCTCGCCGGTGCCCACGACAGCAGGCACCTTGCCCTCCGAGACAATGCATCCATAAGGCACAAAGCCGTCTTCGCCGGCATCGAGCGCCGCCATGCGACGCGCGAGCTCGCGCGCAAAGCCGGCAGTATCGGCATCGCCAATCGCCAGGACAAAGTCCACGCCTTCGTCGGTCGCCAGGGCCACGGCTTCGTCGATCAGCTCGTCTCCCCCGTCACCCTCAACCGAGCCACAGCGAAAAAGCACGCGCTCGAGCAGGGCTCGATCAAGCGAGCCGAGCGCCGCCGTGACAAGTTCATCACGCGTATGTTTGTCACCGCCCAGCACCACCAGCGCCTTGGTGCCTCCGTAGTGAGCGACCAATCGTCCGCACCAGCGAGCCACGTCTCCATCCGCAACAAGGCGCGTCGGCATACCAAACCCATAATTGACCATCTTTTCCACAACCCTTCCGTGCGTATAGGCGGTATCAATCGTTAGGCTCATGCTACGAAGCGAGCTTTTCCGAGCTGTTTCGCGCTCTTTAGGGCTGCGTTAAAAACCCGATGCAGCCGCACGACCATACCTGCCAAAAAGGGACAGGTTTTGACGGTGTCCGGTCGAGCGGGTATTATCGAACATGTATTCGATAAGAACATGTGTTTGATGGGAGGACGCGTGGCGCACGAGCAGCACACCTACATCTGCATCGACCTCAAGACGTTTTATGCCAGCGTCGAGTGCGTGGACCGCGGGCTCGATCCACTCACCACCAACCTGGTCGTTGCCGACGAATCACGCGGACGCACGACCATCTGCCTCGCCATCACACAGGCCATGAAGGACTTAGGGATTCACAACCGCTGCCGTCTGTTCGAAATTCCCGATGGCATCGACTACATCACGGCCGTACCGCGCATGCAGCATTACATGGAGGTGTCGGCGAAAATCTACGGTATCTATCTGGAATACGTCAGCCCCCAGGACGTGCACGTCTACTCCATCGATGAGTGCTTTATCGACGTGACGCCCTATCTGGACCTCTATCACACAGATGCGGAAGGGTTCGCCTGCACGCTGCGCGACGAGGTCCTCGCGCGCACCGGCATCACGGCGACGGTCGGCATCGGCCCCAACCTATTCCAGGCCAAGGTAGCGCTCGACATTACCGCCAAGCACGTACCCAGCCGCATCGGCATACTCGACGACGAGACCTTTCGCAAGGAGATCTGGCCCCATCGTCCCATCACCGATATCTGGGGCATCGGTCCCGGCGTGGCAGCCCGCCTCGAGAAATACGGCGTCTACGATCTGATGGGCGTCGCGGCGCTCGACGAAAACCTGCTTTACGACGAGCTCGGCGTCAATGCCGAATATCTCATCGACCATGCCTTCGGGCGCGAGCCGACAACCATCGCCGATATCCAAGCCTATCGCCCGCAAGCAACTTCGACCACCACAGGACAGGTGCTCTCGAAGGGTTATGCCTACGAACAGGCCTATACCGTCTTGCGCGAGATGGTCGATGCCGCCGTGCTGGATTTGATCGACAAGCACGTGGTGTGCGACAGCATCTCGCTCTTTGTGGGCTATGCAAGCGAGCGCGCCGACATCCGCAGGCTTGATGCCAGCGGCACTGCACAATATGTGGACGGATGCGGACACCTGCGCTCGAGTACGTCGAGCATCGAACCCACCGCAACCGCCGGCCCCGAGCTCGCACCCCGTGCGCCCAAGCCCGTCCAGCGCGATGACGAACGGCGTCGTCTGGTACGTGAGGCGCAGGCAATCGATGGCATCTTTGTGGGAGAGCATGGCGGCAAACCGCGCGGTGGCTATGCCGCACTCTTTGCGCACTCCAACGCCTCGCGCAAGCTGCCCGAGCGCACCAATTCGTTTAAGAAGATCATGGGATATTTCGATGAGCTCTGGGCGCAGACTGTCGATCCCAAACGACCGGTCAAGCGCATCAATCTGGGATTTGGCAACCTCATGCCCGAGGAATTTTCCACCATCGATCTGTTCAGCGATATCGAGGCCGATGAGCGCGAGCGCGACCTGGCACGCGCCGTGCTGGCCGTGAAAGGCAAATACGGCAAGAACGCGCTGGTTAAGGGGCTGAGCTTTACCGCCGGCGCCACCGCGCGCGAACGCAACGATCAGGTAGGAGGACATCGTGCCTAAGTCCCAACAACAGCCGATGCGGCCACCGACACCTTTTGAACGCCTAGCGGACCCCGAGGGAAGACGTCGCTCCGCCGACCCCAGGCTCACCGCCAACGGCACCGTCCGTGCCGGCCGTGCCGCGCAGTTTATGCCCTTTGCCGCCCTCACGGGATACTACGAGCTCGTGCGTAAACAAGAGATCACCGCCGAGCCAAAATGCGAACTCACAGAAGAAAAAGCCCTCGAACTTTCGAAAAAGCTCGAGGGCCTCAAGCGCGGCGACTTGGTTCGTGTCACCTATTACGATACATACGGCTATCGCAGCCGCACCGGCATCCTCGACGAGGCGCTCCCTGCTTTCAAACTCCTCAAGCTCAAAGATATCGCCATCGACTTCGACGACATCCAGGACATCGAGCTACGCGGACGAGCCTAGACAAGGACGCGCATCCAAGGCAAGGCCTACAGCGTCATGACGTAGTAACCCGCATCTCTCACGGCAGCCTCAAGGACACCGCGATCGATCGGCCGCTTGGAGCGCACGCGCGCTGTGTGGTCCGCATACGTCACCGTTGCCCACACGCCATCCAGCGCATTGAGGGCATTGGCTACGTTCTGAGCGCAGCCGTCACAGCTCATGCCGCCGATGAGCAGCTCATCGCTATAGGGATAGTGCGATGCATCGGTATCCACCACAACAACCTTTTTGGCCTTCTTACCGCTCGCGCCATCGCTGCAGCAGCTCTTTCCGTGTGTCGAAGCGACAATGCGACGCAGTCCAAAAAACATGCCGACGGCAATGACGGCCAACACGATGAGATTCGCAGGGTTGAGCAAGTCGCTCATGCGTTCCCCTTTCAAGTAGCACTATCTAGATACCCCCATGGGGTGTCCTCATCTTAACCCAAAATCGTGTCCGTTCGGTCAATTAGTTTCCCTCTTCAAACTTTTTTGTTGACCATGGCTTACTTTCGTGTATAAGTTTTCCTAGGCTAACAACTGAGGACCCGAAAGGAGCATCGTGACTCGAACCATTGACATCCCAACATACCAAACGGCTGTCGTGCGCAACTGCTCCCCTACGCTCGCAGGTATCAAGCCGGCTTCGCTCTTTACCTATCCCGGCGTTTACGCCAACCAAAACGGAAAACCCGGCGCCGCCCATATCGAAGAGCGACGCTCTCGCCTGCTCGCCGTCATAGCCCAATGCAACCGCGAGCTCCAGCCACTCGGAATCCATATGAGCGTTTTGGTCTGGCGCCCCTGCGGAGCGCTCATCTATGTGTATCGCCCTGCGGACCTCATGCGATACCTCTCCGACCCCCGTGCCACGACGGCGCTAGCCGCCGAAGGTTACGATGTCCACAACCTGCCCGCATCCCTGGTGCATCTCGCCGCGCGCATCACGCTGGCAAGCAGCAATGCCGCAGAGAGCGCCTATGACGGCAGCGTCTGCGCGCTAGCGCGAAATAGGCACTGCGATACGGGGTGCATGTGCGAGTTCCCCCACGAAATTGGCTATTTTTTGGGCTATCCCTACGAAGATGTCCATCAGTTTATCGTCCAGCACGGTGAAAACTATAAGGTCTTTGGCGCATGGAAGGTATACACAAACGTTGAGCAGGCGCTCACGACCTTCGATTCCTATCGTGCATGCACGCAATACCTTACCTACATCTATCAACAGGGCTGCACCCTGGAACAACTTGTCCAGGCAACCCGATAGAGCATACAAAACGCGGCCGCACGCCGCGCAACCGAAAGGAAAACATATGAGCAAGATCGCAGTAGTCTACTGGAGCGGTACAGGCAACACCGAGGCCATGGCAAACTTCGTTGCCGAGGGCGCAACCGGTGCCGGCGCCGAGGCAGAGGTCATCTCCTGCGCCGACTTCTCCGCAGACAAGGCCGCCAGCTATGACGCCATTGCCTTCGGCTGCCCCGCCATGGGTTCCGAGGAGCTTGAGTATGACGAGTTCCAGCCTATGTGGGACGAGGTCAAGGAGACCCTCGGCGATAAGAAGGTCGTCCTCTTTGGCTCTTATTCGTGGGCCGAGGGCGAGTGGATGGACAACTGGAAGGCCGATGCCGACGAGGCGGGCGTCAATGTCGTCGATTCCGTCATTTGCTACGATGCGCCCGACGATGAGGGCGAGACCGCTTGCAAGGCCCTCGGAGCCGAGCTCGCGTAACGAACCCAGGACCTCCAAAAGAGTCTGCATCAAAGCGCATCCTTATCCCTACAAAAGAGCGGGGGCTGGATTCAAGTCCAGCCCCCGCTCTTTTATAACGGCAGTTACATCAACCGGCTACGAGATATTGCCCAAGAACGCCTTGGTGCGCTCGCTCTTGGGGTGGTCGAAGACCTCGCTCGGCGTACCCTCTTCCACAATGACGCCGCCGTCCATAAAGACGACGCGGTCGGCGACGTCGCGGGCAAAGCCCATCTCGTGCGTCACGACGATCATGGTCATGCCATCGCGTGCCAGGTCGCGCATGACACCCAGAACGTCGCGAACCAGCTCGGGATCGAGCGCCGACGTGGCCTCGTCAAAGAGCATAACGTGAGGGTTCATCGACAGGGCGCGGGCGATGGCAACGCGCTGCTGCTGGCCGCCCGAGAGCTGGCTCGGCATAAAGTCGATACGCTCGGCAAGACCGACCTTGGTCAGCTCCTCGACGGCGATCTTCTCGGCCTCTTCCTTGCTGCGCTTGAGCACCTTTTGCTGCGCAAGCATGACGTTCTTTTTGACCGACAGGTGCGGGAACAGGTTGAACTGCTGAAACACCATGCCCAAGTGCGTACGCACCTTATTGAGGTCAACGCCCTTGGCGCACACATCCACGCCCTCGACGACAATCGAACCACTCGTAGGATGCTCCAGACGATTGATGCAGCGAAGCATCGTCGACTTGCCCGAGCCCGAAGGACCCAGAACTACGACGACCTCGCCCTTATGCACATCCAGATCGATATCGCGCAGGACCACGTTATCGCCAAAGGCCTTCTGGAGGTTCTTAATGCTGACGACGACCTCGTTCGAGTTATTGGTTTCGCTCATGATAGGACCTCCTTACAGACCGGCGATGTGATCGGCAGGCGTCGCGACAACCTGTCCGGCGCTCTTGGCGGGACGCTTCTTCTTGGTCTCGGTCGTACCCAAAAGCCTCGCCTCAAGACCGCTCACCAAGCGAGCGAGCGGCAGGGTGATGACCAGATAGAACAGGGCGGCAACCACGTACGGTGTAATGGAGCCCGTCGTGGCCACGATGGTACGGGCGTTCATGACGATTTCGACCACACCCACGGCGGCAAGCAGCGACGTATCCTTGTAAAGCAAGATAAACTCGCTGGTCAGCGTAGGCAAAACATTGCGGAACGTCTGCGGAATCATAACGTAGAGCAGCGTCTGGAAGGCATTCATGCCCAGAGAGCGAGCAGCCTCGTTTTGGCCCTTGGGGATCGATTGAATACCGGCACGGAAGATCTCGCACAGGTACGCAGACGAGTTCATGGCCATGACGATAACACCCAAAACATAGTCGTCCACCTTGACGCCGGCCAACGGCAGACCGAAGAACGCGATATAGATCTGCAGGAACGCCGGCGTACCGCGAATGATATTCACGTAGATGCCGGCGAGGCAGCGCAGGATGCGCGACTTGGAGATGCGCATAAGCGACAGGGCAAAGCCGAAGGGAATTGCCAGCGGAAACGCCACGAGCACGATCGAAAGCGACATAAGGAAGCCCTTGAAGACGATCGGCAGGCTCTGGACCAAAATGACCGGGTTCAGGAACAGGCGCAGGAACATATTGGAGTTCCACGCCTCGACCCACGGCTGCTCCTTAAGGTCGGCCAGGAAGTTATCGAAGGCCGTCACGCCCTTGATCTCCACCGACGGAATCTTGGAGATCTTCTTGGTCGAACCGTCGGCGAGCGTATAGGTGCCGCTAAAGGCCTCATCGCCGCCCTCGACGGGAAACGTCACACCGTAAACCTCGACGCGGAAATAGCCGCCGGCAGGCGCCGTCTCGCCAAAGTCAATCTTGAGCGTCTGGCCGTCAGCCTTGCACGTGGGCTTCATGGGCGTACGATCCATGAGGTCCTCGCCCGAGAGCATCGTCAATCGCGTGTCATCGGTACCAAACGTCGTGCCGTCGACAAACGTCAAAGAAAGACCGCTCAGCTCCTCGTCGGCATCGGCCTGAACTTCCCAGGTAATGCGCGTCTCGGTGCCGCCGACCACATCGCTGCCCGAACCGGTGTTGGGTCGGGCGGTAATCTTTGCGGTCTCAAGCGCCTGAGCGGTCGTGGGCGCATATGCCCCCGCGCACACCAGCGCGAGCGCCACGGCCATGACGCAGGCTAGCTTTTGGAGCAAGGCGGACAGTGGAAAACGCTGCTCCGCGGCCCCTTTGTTCAGTCGAGACAAGGTGGCTCCTATCGTAGAAGTTGCCGGCAAAACGAGACGGAAACGCTCTCCGTCAAGAGAAGCGCAAAGGCCCTCTCCGCAAAACGGAAAGGGCCCGCGCGCAATCAAGTAGTTATTTTACTTGATATTGTACTTAGCCATGAGGGCGTCGACGGTACCGTCGTCGGTCAGGTCCTTGATGGCCTGGTTGATGTCGTCCTTGAGCTTGGTGTTGCCCTGGTTGATGGCGATGGCGTACTCCTCGCCGGTGCTGATCTGCTTGATGGTCTGGCAGGTGTTGAACTGCTCGGCGGTCAGCTGGCTGGCAACGGAGCGGTTGGTGACTACGGCGTCGCCCTTATCGGACTGCAGAGCGCTGAAGCACTCGGTGGCGTCCTTGTAGGGGACGATCTTGGCCTTCGGGAAGTTCTCCTGGGCAAAGGCCTCGGCGGTCGAGCCAGACTGGACGATGATGGTAGCGTCGGCGTTGTTGAGCTTCTCGCTGAAGTTATCGGCCGTGATGTCGGTGTTATCGACCTTGGTCACGATAGCCTGATCGTCCATGTAGTAGGAATCAGAGAAAGTGACTTCCTTCTCACGCTCGGGCGTGTCGGTGATAGCCGCGATGGAAACGTCATACTTGGCGCCCGAAGCGACGCCCGGAACCAGCGTGTCAAAGTCATTGTTGACATACTCGACATCCAGACCCAGCTTGTCACCGATAGCCTTGATGAGCTCAAGGTCAAAGCCCTGGTAGTCGCCGTTGTCATCCTTGTACTCAAACGGAGCGTACTCGGCAGAGGTGCCGACGGTGAGCGTACCGTCCTTGACGAGCGCGTACTCCTTGGAGCCGTCGACCTTCTCGACCTTAGCGTCGCCAGAGCTGCTGGAACCGGCATTAGAACCAGAGGTGGCGTTGGACGAGCCGCAGCCCGTCAGAGCGAGGGCGAGCGCCATAGCACCCGTGGCGGCAAATGCGCCAAGCTTCTTCAGCTTCATAATCAGTCTCCTTCCGGTGACCTCGTTTGATTCAGAGGTCTGCAAAAACTGTTGGCTATTATGCACCCGGAATTACGAATCTGCAATGAGAAAACTGATTGAAACAAACCCATAACGTGAATGGAATACTCTACTTTGTGACAGTCATTACTGCTGCAATGACCTTAATAGTCTAATTTCAGCTGCATAACCTGCAAGTTCGTTCGGAGTCTCCAAAATAAACGGCAGCGAACGCAAGTGGCCATTCGATACAATATTCTGCATAACCTGCATACCTCCACCAAATTCCTCACTGCCAAGGTATCCCTTGCCGATGCACTCGTGACGATCTTTATGGGCGCCACAAGGGTTCTTCGAATCGTTGATGTGTACGGCATGCAAGCGATCGATACCCACCACGCGGTCGAACTCGTCGAGTACGCCGTCCAGATCATGGATGATGTCGTAGCCGGCATCGCTCACATGGCAGGTGTCCAAACAAACGCCCAGCTTATCGGACAGCTCTGGGCACTTGGCGGCAACGCCCTCGATAATGCACGCCAGTTCCTCAAAGCTGCGGCCCACCTCGGTGCCCTTGCCGGCCATGGTCTCGAGCAGCACCGTCGTCTGCTGGCCCTCAAACATCACCTGACACAGGGTGTCGACAATCATCTGAATGCCGGCGTCGGAGCCCTGCCCCACATGCGCACCGGGATGGAAGTTGTAGTAGTTGCCGGGCAGCGCCTCCATGCGCCGCAGGTCCTCTGCCATAGCCTCCAAGGCGAACTCGCGTGCCCGCTCTTTGGCAGAACAGGGGTTGTAGGTATACGGGGCATGCGCCACCAGCGGTCCAAAGTCGTTTTGCGCCATAAGCTCGCGCAGAGCCGCCACGTCATCCATGTCAAGTTCTTTTGCCTTGCCGCCGCGCGGGTTGCGCGTAAAGAACGCAAAGGTATTGGCGCCAATGGACAGCGCCGTCTCCCCCATTGCCCGATAGCCCTTCGTCGTCGAAAGATGACACCCGATCGTCAGCATCTCCAGCTCCCTCTTCATCAGTTGCGGTGAAATACGGTCTATTGGTGCCCTATTTTGGCGCAAACAGACCGTATTCCACCGCAAGTTATAAAAGAGGCATCAGGGGCAAAGGCCTCCAAGGCATTCCAGGCGTTGGCGCCATGCCCCCACGCCCTACAGTTTCAAGCGAATCGCATCGATGATGTGCGCACAGCGCTGTGTGGCGGCTAGGGACATGATGGGGCTTTCGAGTTTCCCCGCCTGAATGAGCTGTGTCGCATGCGATGCCTCACCGTAAAAATCATCGACCTCAAACGGTGCATCGATTTCGAGTGCTCGACCGTCGGAGTACTTCACATGGGCGAGCTCGGGGCGATGAAGACGCTCGATTTCCAACGAGCCCCGCTCACAGGCAATCGTTAAGCGGCTTTCATATGCTGCTTTGCCGTCGCACACCATATGAATGGGTATACCGCCGACGCTCATATGGATCTCGTCGGCCCAATCGACACGGCCGCCCGATACGTCACGCCAGCGAACTTCACGAGACGAAACATCGCACGCACCCGCAAGCAAATCCTCAAACCACCCGACCGCATAGCAGCCCATGTCATATAGACAACCACCCTGCAACGGATCGAGCAGATAACTCGAAGGGGGCTCACCATAATCAAGTTTTTGCACGCTTTCGATCGAAACGATACGGCCGAGCTCGCCCGACGCAAGCAAGCCCTTCACGCGAGTATGCATCGGACAAAACCGATTTTTCATCGCCTCCATAAATGGCACGCCGCACTCACGGGAAACCGAGGCGATCACATAGGCCTCTTCTTCATTCAAAACGGCCGGCTTTTCGCACAGCACGGCCTTTCCGGCGCGCAGCGCGCGACAGGCCCAACGCGCATGCATGCCATGCGGAAGAGCCAAGTAGATTACGTCGACATCGGGGTCGGCAATCAACGCATCATAAGCCGCATCGCCGTTATCGTCAGCTGTGGCATAACTGTGCGCGGCATCAATCGAAAACGCCCTGCAAAACTCCTCAACATGCGAAGGAGTGCGACCGGCGGCAGCCACAAGCCGTGCCCCGTCCACCTCCTTGAGCGACGATGCAAATCGATGCGAAATGCGCCCAGCGCCCAAAACGCCCCAACGAACCTCACGCAAATCATCACATGAATCCCGATGGCCCACGACAGCCCCCTTCAGTTGCGGTGGAATAGTTCCTGTTTTGCCCCTATTCTGCCGCAAACAGGAACTATTCCACCGCAAGTTATAAAAGGGGCATCAGGAGCGCGTTTTGCAAAAGGCTTTAAGCGCAGCCGTTACGGGGCCAGGCTGGAAACGTCGGCGCACATCGTCGAGACGCTCGGGAATATCGATGTGCTGCGGACAGTGCCGCGCGCATTTGCCGCATTTGATGCAATTGCTCACCAACTTGGGCTCGCTTGTACGCACCGCGCTCGCCGTAAAGTATTGAGACAGCCCCGTAAACCAACTATGCGCGTAGCTCGCGTTGTAGGCGCCAAAGCAGCCGGGAATATTGATACCCTTGGGGCACGGCATGCAGTAGCCGCACCCCGTACAGGGCACGCGATTCGATTTCTCAAACTCTCCCAGCACACGTGCGATGGTATCGAGCTGAGTAGCTGTCATCGAATCCGGCAGTGCGCGATCCGCCAATGCCGCGTTCTCGTCCACCTGCGCGGTATCGGTCATACCCGATAGCAGCATCGTGACCTGAGGATGATTCCACACCCAAGAAAGGCCCCAAGCAGCCGGCGTCTTCAGGTACGGATCGCGTACGTCATCGAACACGGCGCGGGCCCGCTGAGGTAGCTTGCCCGCCAGGCGTCCACCCAAAAGCGGCTCCATCACAAACACCGCGAGCCCGCGCTCGGCGGCTGCCATGAGTCCCGCCGTTCCCGCTTGGTAGCGCTCTCCAGCGTAGTTGTACTGGATCTGGCAAAAGTCCCAGTCATACGCGTCAAGCATCGTGAGGAAGTCCGCCGCACTGCCGTGGTACGAAAAACCTATCTGGCGAATACGCCCCGCCGCCTTTTGGTGCGCAATCCAGTCCTCGATACCCAACGCTACCACGCGCTCCCACTGCGCGGGCGAGGTGATGTTGTGCATAAGGTAATAGTCGATATGGTCAGTCCGCAAACGGCGCAGCTGCTCGTCGAAGAACCGATCGAAATCCTCCGCACATTTGCACGAAGCGTGCGGCAACTTGGTCGCAAGCAAAATCTGGTCGCGCAGCCCCAGGCGCTCAAGCGACGCACCCACGCACGCCTCGTTGCCGGGATAGAGATAGGCCGTGTCCAGGTAGTTAATCCCCTGCTCCACCGCACGGGAAATGATGGCATCGGCCGTCTTCGCATCGGGGTGTCCCGGCGCACCGGGAAACCTCATGCAGCCCAGTCCCAGCACCGAGATACGGTTGCCGCTTTTGGGGTCAACACGATATTGCACTGCCCCTCCTCTCCCCTCGAAGCTCTAATGAGGCGAAACACAACGGCCACGCCATCAAAACACATTGGAATCGCAATCGAGAACGTATCGTAACGTAGCAGCAATCGAGCCATCACGACACCGCTTTAACATCAGCAAAAAGCCCGATGAAAGGAGGCGAACGGACCACGCGTGAGGACGCCTATCCCTACCCCGGCGAACAATACATCCTCTCGGTCGACCGTTACCAGATCGAGGTCATGGACCATCTGGACGAGCTTCCCGCCACGGGTGCCGTCATCTTCTGTACCTTCCTCAAGGTGCGCGATGGCGTTGGATATCCCGCACGCGTTTTCGCGGTCTGCCCTGCAGTGTAGCGTCCAGGCAAACATTTCTTTTTATAACTGCCGCCCCACGCACCCACAAATCACCCTGGCGGCATACAATCCATCAGGCGCCCCTTACGCGGGCGCCTTTTATATGGGGAGATGATTCGCATGCAGATCAACAAGGTCGCCTTTATCGGCAAGGGCGGCGTCGGCCTGCTCTACGGCAGCATGATCGCCAGGGCGCTCGGCAGCGACGCCGTCGAATACGTTATGGATGACGCACGTTTTGAGCGTCACGCGGGCGATGCGCTCACCGTCAACGGCGAGCCTTGTGTGCTCAAGTCCGTCCGCGCCAGCGAGGTAACGCCCGCCGATCTGGCCATCCTTACAGTCAAGACGACTGGACTCGATGTGGCACTCAAGACTATGGAGCGCGTCGTGGGACCCAACACGCTCATCGCCTCGCTGTGTAACGGCATTACAAGCGAGCAGAAGATTGCCGAGCGCTTTGGCTGGAAGCACACCGTCCTGGGTATCTGCCAGGGCATGGACGCCGTATTCCTCGACGGCGCGCTCACCTTTACCAACACTGGCGAAATCCGCTTTGGTGCGGCAGCCGGCACCAACCCCGCGACCGTCGCCGCCATCGACGAGCTCTACACACGCTGCGGCATCGCCCATACCGTCGAGAGCGACATTGCGCACCGCATGTGGGCCAAACTCATGCTCAACGACGGCATCAACCAGACCTGTATGGCCTACGGCGGGACCTACGGAAGCGCCACGGAGCCGGGCTCCGAGCAGCGTCGCTGCTTTGTTTCCGCCATGCGCGAGACGCTTGCGGTCGCCAACGCCGAGGGCGTTGAGCTGACCGAGGCAGACCTGACGCAGATGGTGCACCTCATCGAGGGAATCGACCCCGCCGGTATGCCCTCGATGGCGCAGGACCGCATCGCACAACGAAAAACCGAAGTTGAGGAGTTCGCGGGCACCATCTGCCGTCTGGCGGCCAAGCACGATATCCAGGCACCGCAAAACGAGTGGCTCTATCGGCGCATCCGCGATATCGAGGCAAGCTGGTAGCGCCCGGCTCACCACGTCAACAGACTCAACAGCAAAGCCGCCGCAAGGGAACCTTTCCCCTGCGGCGGCTTTCATCTTCGTCTATGACCGGCGGCAACCTCACAACAGTTAGCGTTGCGACTCAGGCACCTCGTCCTCGCCATCGCGGCAAAGAACTACACCCGCACTTCCCAGCAGCGCAGCCGCGATCAACGCACCGACCACGATAGAGGCAGCCCCACAAGACCCCTGCATACCCGCGACGAGCGCGGCCGTAGGACCAAGGCAACCAAGCGTCAATGCAACGGCGGCAACGGCGATATCTCGAGCGTTCACAAGACCACTTCCTCCACGAGAAAGACTTTGTTTCTCGTGACTTAGTGTGCCCCGCGCCCATATGCGCGGCGTACTGCCACGGTAAGCGCTCTGTTAACTCAAGCACGCACAAAAAACGGGCGCCCTTACGTTGCCCTAAAGCTCGGTAAAGACGCCCGTCCGCCAAATATCCGTGATGCAGAAAAATTACCAGCCAGTGTAGTAATCGGTGGTTCCGGCAGCGCAGCCGGAGTCATAGACCTTGCACTCGCCCTTGGACCCGGTAAACGTGGAGCCCTGGGCCTTATCGCCCGCGGCCACGACGTAGTAGCCATCGGAATCGCGCCAAAAGCCCTCGGCGTCCTGCGTCCATTCGCCCGTGCGGTGGTGATACAACACGTTGCTGCTGTAATAAGTCTCGCGGCGGCCGTTATAGTTATTGACGCCGCTCGAGCGCGTCAGGCCCGAGCCGTTCGCGTAATACGCAGCAGACGCGTAAGACGAGCCGGAGCCGGCGTTGTAATACGAAGCCTGAACGGCCTCAGCGGCCTCGGCTTCGGCTGCGGCAGCCTCGAGCGCCTCGCGCTTGGCATCCTCTAGCGTAGAGCGAAGCTCGTCGAGCTCGGTCGACTTGGCGTCGACCTCCCCCATCGTCAACAGGCTACTCGCGCCGTCGATGCAGCCCTGCAACACAGCGCGCTCGTCATCGGTGGCATAGTCGCCATACATATTCATAATGATCTGAGCGCGCATCTCCAGGGAATCGCGCTTCGCCCCCATCGAGGCGTTCCACTCCTGCATAGAGCCATAACCGTCACCGCGGTAGTCGACGGGCTGCACCAGCGTCGCCTCGGACGGCGTAGATCCGACCGTATCGGATAGTGTTGCCGCGTGGGCATCAGTTGCGCCGACGCCCGCCAAAAGTGCCACGGTCAGAGCGGCGGAAAGGGCGGCGGCTTTCGGTTTTCGTGAATCGATCCTCATGTAGCTGGAAACCTCCGTAGTGCGTTTTTGCTGCGTTTGGGCTGCGTTTGATTCGATCGCGCTGCATAGTACCCCGACCAAATCGCGACCTGCTGTTTTACTCAAAAGGCGCACGTCAATTGCGTAAAACTCACATCCACTCAACAGGAGTTTTCCACATCTCGATTGCATAAAGCATGCCAAAAACCCTGTAACAGCGCCCTTCCTATGCAAAAAAGGCGCCTGTGCAACCATCGTTCGCACAGGCGCCTTGAGCAGGCATTTTATGCAGTTATACCTATCGAGTCGCAAGGGGTCCTTGCACAAGTCGCCTTACTCGTCCAGCGCGGCGAAGGCCTGCTTCAGATCCCAAATGATATCCTCGGCGTTCTCGGTACCGATGGAAAGACGGATCGTGGAGGGCGTGATGTTCTGCTCGGCGAGCTCCTCGGCAGAGAGCTGGGAGTGCGTGGTGGTAGCCGGGTGCACGACGAGCGACTTGACGTCGGCCACGTTGGCGAGCAGCGAGAACACCTGCAGATGATCGATGAACTTCCAAGCTGCCTCCTGGCCACCCTTAATCTCAAAGGTAAAGATCGAGGCACCGCCGTTGGGGAAGTACTTCTGATAGAGCTCGTGATCGGGGTGCTCAGGCAGGCTCGGGTGGTTCACCTTGGCAACATGGCTGTCCCCGGTCAGGAACTCAACGACCTTTTTGGTGTTCTCGACATGGCGGTCGACGCGCAGAGACAGGGTCTCGGTGCCCTGGAGCAGGACCCATGCGTTAAACGGGCTAATGCAGGCACCCTCGTCACGAAGCAGGATGGCGCGGACATAGGTCGCGAAGGCGGCAGGGCCGGCAGCCTCGGCAAACGAAACACCGTGGTAGGAGGGGTTGGGCTCAGCGATCTGGGCGTACTTTCCGCTCGCCTTCCAATCGAAGTTACCGCCGTCGACGATCACACCGCCCAGCGAGGTGCCGTGGCCACCGATGAACTTGGTTGCGGAGTGGACGACGATGTTGGCACCATGCTCCAGCGGACGGAACAGATACGGGGTGCCGAAGGTGTTATCGACGACAACCGGCAGACCGCGCTTCTTGGCGATCTCGGAGATGGCGTCGATGTTGGGGATGTCGGAGTTGGGGTTGCCGAGCGTCTCGAGATAGATGACCGTGGTGTTGTCCTTGATGGCACCCTCGACCTCTTCCAGGTTATGGGCATCGACAAACGTGGTCTCGACGCCAAACTGGGAGAGCGTATGCTCCAGCAGGTTGTAGGAGCCACCGTAGATGGTCTTCTGAGCCACCACGTGGTCACCGGCCTGGGCAAGAGCCTGCAGGGTATAGGTGATGGCAGCAGCACCGGAGGCGACGGCAAGACCTGCCACGCCACCCTCGAGGGCGGCGATACGGCCCTCGAAGACGCCCTGGGTGGAGTTGGTCAGACGGCCGTAGATGTTACCGGCGTCGGCAAGACCAAAGCGGTCGGCGGCGTGCTGGGAGTTGCGGAACACATAGCTCGTGGTCTGGTAGATAGGCACGGCGCGGGAGTCGGATGCAGGATCGGCGCTCTCCTGGCCAACGTGCAGCTGCAGGGTATCGAAACCAAAGGTGTGCTCGGGGTTGTTGATAAACTGGCTCATGATGATCTCCTTGATCGAACAAAAGTAATAAGAGTAAGAGAAATAAGTCGCTGTCTCCTGATCACGCCAACGGGCGCAAACAGGAGCCCGGCATTCGTCTTGGCAAGCAATTCATATGCGGGCCTCCTTTCGCATCCCAGTTCCGTGGTTGGCTTAATTACCTACCGCCTTTGTGTGTTTTGAATAGTACGAGCATTGTTTCCCTCGGTCAATCACTTAAAAGCGCTAACCTGTTATCGGTTTTATAGATAGCTATCGAAGGGACGGGCGCCGATGACCCTCCAGCAGCTTCGCTTTATGATCGCCGTGGCAGAGTCCGGTTCGATCAACGCCGCAGCTCAGCGCCTTTATACGGCACAGTCCAATATCTCCAATGCCGTTAAAAGCCTGGAGCAGGAACTTCATATCGAAATCTTTACGCGCTCTAGCCGCGGTGTTGCACTCACCAACGACGGCACCGAGCTTTTGGGTTATGCACGCCAGGTCGTAGAGCAGGCCGACATGCTCGAGGCACGCTACGAGGACGGCGGCACCCCGCAAGCCCGCCTCGCCATTTCCGCCCAGCACTACGCCTTTTCGGTCGAGGCCTTTGTCAACGTGGTCGAGCGCTGCCGCGACAGCAAGTTCGAGTTCATCATGCGCGAGACCACCACATCGCAGATTATCGACGACGTCCGCGCATTTCGCAGCGATATCGGTATTCTGTATCTAGATGATTTTAACGCCCGCGTTCTGCAGAAGGCCTTCGCCGATGCCCGCGCGAGCTTCCATCCCCTCTTCGACGCGACGGTCCACGTCTTCGTCAGCGAACGCCACCCGCTCGCACGCCACCCTCAGCTGTCCCTTGCCGACCTCACGCCCTATACGCGCTACAGCTTTGAGCAGGGAACCTCAAACTCCTTCTATTACGCCGAGGAACCTTTTAGCTATATCCCTTGCGACCGCAACATACGAATCTCGGACCGCGGAACACTTACTAACTTACTTATCACGTCGAACGGTTACACCCTGTCGACCGGTGTCCTCTCCAATGAAATGCAGTGGGGTATGACATCGATCCCGTTAGCAGACGCCCCAACGATGCACGTAGGATATATCATGCACGACGAGCGCAAGCCCTCTCCCCTCTTGCGACAATACCTCGACGAGCTCAACCGCATCATCCATGCCGACCAGCTGTCGGAAGACGGGGTAGAAATCGTAGATTGCTAGCCCGCGGCGGGCATGGCGCTACAATGGTCACCCACACGAAGCGTACCCAACGAAAGGAACCATGTGAAGGTCATCATCTATACCGACGGCTCGGCTCGATCCAATCCGGGACGCGGCGGCTACGGCGCCGTGCTCAAATACACCAACCCCGCCGGCAAGACCTTCACCTCCGAGCTTTCGCGTGGCTACGCCAAGACCACTAACAACCGCATGGAGCTCATGGCGGTCATCGTGGCGCTCGAGGCACTCAACCGCCCCTGCGAGGTCGAGGTCCATTCCGATTCGCAATACGTCGTCAACGCCTTTAACAAGCACTGGATCGACGGCTGGAAAAAGCGCGGATGGAAAACCGCCAACAAGCAGCCCGTCAAAAACCGCGACCTATGGGAGCGCCTGCTTGCCGCAAAGAGTAAGCATAAGGTGGAATTCATCTGGGTTAAGGGGCATGCCGGCCACGAGCTCAATGAGCGCTGCGACGAACTCGCCACCACCGCGGCCGACGGAGCCAATCTCGATATCGACACCGGCTTTAGCGAAAGCGACCTGTAGCGGCGTTTTCGCACGCTATTTCCTGCCCCCTCGCGCTACACTCATCCTGTAAACCGAACGGCACGAGGGGGACACATGCTGCGTATAGCGACCATCGGCACATCCATGATTACCGACGACTTTATCCAGGTCGTCAACGCCAACGACCAGACTACATTCGTAGGCACGCTCTCGCGCGATGCAGATCGCGGCGCCGCCTTTACCGCCGAACACAGCGGCGAACGCAACTTCACCGCGCTTGACGAGCTTGCGTCCGCCGACGACGTCGACGCCGTCTATATCGGCAGCCCCAACGCACTTCACTACGAGCAGGCCCTTGCCTGCATCGCCGGTGGCAAGCACGTCATCGTCGAGAAGCCCTTCTGCGCCACCGAGGCGCAAGCGCTGGAAGTCTTCCGCGCTGCCGAGGCAGCAGGTGTCGTGGCCCTCGAGGCCATGCGTCCCCTCCACGATCCCGCCTTCCACGCCATCGAGGACGCCCTGGGTGAGATCGCCCCCATCCGCCGCGCCTCATTGCGCTTTGGAAAATATTCCTCGCGCTACAACGAGATTCTCGCGGGACGCGCCACCAATATCTTCGACTGCAATATGGCCTCGGGTTCCCTCATGGATATTGGCGTCTACACCGTCGAGCCCATGGTCGAGATTTTCGGCATGCCCTCCGGCCTTACGAGCATGACCACCCTGCTCGATCCCACCACGCGACAGCTCACGCACGGCCCCATCGACGGCTGCGGTTCCATCCTCGCCAGCTACGGCGGTGGCCGTATCTCCGTCGAGCTCGCGCACTCCAAAATTACGAATGACCTGCTGCCCTCGCAGATCGAAGGCGAGCGTGGCACTATCCAGATCGACCATCTGTCCACGCCCCGCAACGTCCGCATCGACTATCGCGGCGACGTCGTACGCGGCTCGGCGACCGAGGCGCCGCGCGAACAGGGCGACAACGGCCGCGTGCTCGACCTGCCCAAATCGAGCAACACTATGGAATACGAACTCACAGACTTCATCACCGCCATCGGCGGCATCGATAAAGTCAAGGAAGAGATTTGGGAGACCCCGGCGGGACGCCACGAGCTTGGCCACTACCGCGATGTCACGCTCGTCTCACTACGCATCATGGATGCCGTGCGCCAGCAGGCCGGCATTACCTTCCCGGCCGACGCAGGCAAGCAGGCATAGCGATGGGCCTCTTCGATACGTTCTTCTCCAGCGTCACCGGCGGCAGTCGAGAGCCTCAAAAACCATCAAACGTCGAGCTCGAGCTGCGCCGCAGGCTTACTGTGCTCGCAAGCGACGAGGCCACTCAAGACACTCCCCTGCGCTATTTCCTGCGCTGGGAGGGGCAAGTCCAAGGCGTTGGTTTTCGCTTTACCAACACCAACCTCGCGCAGGCACGCGCACTCACCGGCTGGGTGCGTAACATGGAAGACGGCTCAGTCGAGATGGAGATACAGGGAGCTCCGGCAAATATCCTATCTCATCTCGAGGCGCTTCATGCCTCCTACGAGCGCATGGGAACGCGTTTTCGCCTCATAGACGCTCAGGCCCGAGCCCCACTTGCCAATGAAGACGGTTTCAGTCCTCATTATTAGTATTGTGTGCTAAATACGGTATCATTTACCTACGACCGTTGATAGAAAAGAGGCGAGGCGCATGGCGGTGCAAAGAAGGAATACCAGGCAGCGAAAGCTGGTTCTTGACGCCGTGCGCCAAAGCTATAACCATCCCACCGCCGACGAAATCTACAACGCCGTGCGCGCGCAGGATGACAAAATCAGCCGCGGTACGGTCTACCGCAATCTCAATCTCTTGGCCGACGCCGGCGAGATCCTCTCCATCAAGACGCCGGGCGGCAGCCGCTTCGATCGCACGATCGAGCCGCATGCGCATATCATCTGCACCTCGTGCAGCCGCGTCATCGACGTACCGCTCCCCTTCGATGCCCAGCTCGACGCCAAAGCGTCCGAGCAAATCGGCTGGCACGTCACGTCGCACTACACCATCTTCGAGGGTCTCTGCCCCGACTGCCGGTAGATGTTTGGAACATGCCTTAAAATCCACCTTTCCGCACTTTGCAGCAAAAAGTAGATTTCTAGACATGTCCCAAATGTCTACTCAGCAAGTAGACGACGCAGCTCTTCTTCGACCGTGCGCACGTAGCGGACGCGGTCGTTAATGCCACGCATAGAGGGGTTGCAGCTCTCCATTAGATAAGGATGGCCCACTACGTTGAGCATGTCGCGGTCGTTTTCGTTATCGCCAAACGCCATCATCTCATCGGGCGAAATACCCAGGGCACGACCGTAATCGGCAAGCGCGGAGCCCTTGCCCGAACCAAAACCGATAAAGTCCGTCCATTCGGTTCCCGATGTCATGACATCGACTCGATCGCTAAAGTGGCGCTCGAAATACTTCAGCGCCGCCGGCTGATTCACCTCGGGCGTCTGGAAGGCAATCTTGATGACGTCCTCTTCGATGTCCTCGGGGCGGTCGACCACCGCCACATCGCAGTGGACCTCATAGCGCAAATGGTCGAAAAACGCATCGTTGCCGCTCATGGTGTAGAGGTGTCCCTCACACGAAAGGGTCACGTCGGCATGGGGATACGCAACCACGGCATTCGCGATATCCATAGCAAGGCTACGCTCCATGGAACGCTTGACAACGCCACGTCCCTCGCTCATCACCAAGGCTCCGTTTTCGCATACATAGGCGAGCTCATCGGCCACCGGGGCAAACAGGTAGCGCAAGCTCGCATATTGACGACCGCTCGCCGGCATAAACACGATACCGCGACGATGCAGCTCATCGATGAGCTCAAAGGCCTCGGAACGCGGCTCGCGCTCCCCCGGATGCAGCAACGTGCCGTCCAAATCGCATGCAATCAGCTTGATTCCTTCAAGACCCATATGCTTTCCCCCACAGCATCTCATCAACAGAAAGACGGACTTTGAATAGTTGCCTCTCAAAGTCCGTCTTACTTATACGCACGTTAACCGCGCGCCTTCTTTACGATCGTAAAGTCTGGAGCCATACTCACAACGGAGTCCGCCGCACTCGACGCAAAGCGCCGGTCCGAATCGAGTTCACGGGCAACCGTCGAGAGTCGAACGCCCTCGACGCCCCGGAGCATGCGGCCCAAAACAGGCTGCACCGGCGTATACATGCGCACGGTATGCTCGTCCGAATCGCCTCGGAAAAGCGGCGCGTGCATATTGCCGATCTCCCAGCACGCATGCGCGAGCGCAATCGGGTCCATGCGGTCAACTTCGACCAAATAAACCTCGGCACTGCGCAGGCGTACGACAACCACCACGGGCACCATGCCCGAACGGTCGATGACAAGCGCATCGCCATCGGCAAGGCGATCGCCATCGGCAGCGCCCAGCCGAATATCGACCGTACGCCCCAGCTCCGTCACGCCCACAAATGTGCGGGCATCGGCCTGGTCCCAATCGAGTAGTAGCTCATCGACCTCAAAGACACCGCCCAGCTCCCGGCGAAGCAAAAGCTCATAGGACGGATCGTTGAGATTTCCCAAGCATGTCGTCGAAACCAAGCGTTCAGGCATACTCTAACCCTCGACCTCAACGAGCTCGATATCAAAGTTGAGGTCCTTGCCGGCGAGCTCGTGGTTGGCGTCGAGCGTCACGGCCTCGGCCGTCACATCGATGACCACGGCGGGGACGGGCATGCCGCTGGGCGTGGACAGGAAGAGCTTCATGCCCTTCTCGATCTGCTCGATGTTGGGAACCTGCTCGGCCGGGAAGGTAATAACCATCTCGGGATTGTGCTCGCCGTAGGCATCGGCAGCAGGAATGTGCACGGTCTTCTTCTCGCCCACCTGCATGTCGACAACAGCGGCGTCGAAGCCCTTGATCATCTGGCCGGCGCCGCAGGTGAACTCCAGCGGCTCGCCGCGATCGTAGGAGCTATCGAACTGCGTGCCGTCGTCGAGCGTGCCGCGATAATGAGTCTTGACCTTCTTGCCCTGGTTGGACATGGTAACCTCCGTGATAAGGGCGGCGCACAACGCGGGCCGCCGTGAACATATGGCGCTAACTATACCCTAGTCATACAATTCAAAGACAGTTTGCAAAGAAACGCTGCAACCGGAGGAACCATGGCATATCCCGTATTTGACCTACACTGCGACACCGCCGACCGTATCGGCTGGGCCACACTCGATCTTGACCTGCGCTTTACCGCCGGCACCGACGGTTATTTCCCCGGCGACGAAACGCATCCGCAGGATTTCGACCTTATCGAGGGCAACGCCTGCGCCATCTCGCTCGCAAAGATCGGCAACACGCCGTGGGCGCAGTGCTTCGCTACGTTTGTCCCCGACGAGATTCCCACCGCCCACGCCGCGCGCTTCCAGGCGCAGATCATGGCGCATATGAGCGGCCAGGCAATGCTCAACCACGACCGCATGGTCAACGTGCGCAGCGCCGCTGATATTCGCCCTGCGCTCAAAGACGGCAAGGTCGCCTGCATCCACACCATCGAAAACGCCACGTTCTTTGCCGAGGACCCCGCGCTGATCGAGGTGCTCAAGAGCTTGGGCGTGCTTATGTCGTCACTCAGCTGGAACGCGCAGGGACCGCTCGCGAGCGGCCACGACACCCACGCCGGCCTCACCGCCGCCGGCATCGAGGCACTTACGCAGATGGAGCACGCCGGCATGATACTCGACGTCTCCCACCTCAACGATGAGTGCTTTGACGAGGTTGTCGCCCACGCCACGCGCCCCTTCGTCGCCAGCCACTCCAACTCCCGTGCGGTTTGCGGCGTCAAGCGCAACCTCACCGACGACCAGTTCCGCACCATTCGCGACATGGGCGGCATCGTCGGCCTCAACTACTGCAGCGAGTTCCTATCCAACGATGCGACCGACAAGACCACCGCAGACGTCACCTTCGACCAGCTAGCGGCACATATCGAGCACTGGCTCGACCTGGGCGGCGAAGATGTCATCGCACTCGGCGGCGACTGGGACGGCGCCAAGGTGCCCGCTTTCCTCTCCGATGCCAGCAAGATGCCCGAATTCCAGAACATGCTCTCCAAGCACTTTGGCAAGACCGTGATGCAGAAGCTCTGCAGCGATAACGCCCTTGCCTTCTTCGAGCGTTATTAATTTCACATCCCTTGAGCGGGCCGGCATACCGAACGGTCGAAATGCCGGCCCGTCCCCAATCTGAAGGACCGCTTTTGACGCAGCAGTTTACGATTTTCCTACCCCGACCGGATGGGATGCCCATCCCCGTCGTCGTTACCAAAAAGCGCGTCAAGAACTTCAACCTACGCGTCACATCGAGCGGTGAGGTCCACGCCAGCGCACCGCTCGGCGCCAGCCGCGAGCGTATCGAAGCGTTTGTGAAGCGCAACAGCGCCTGGATTATCAGCCGACTTGCCCAGCGCGAGCAACGTCAGACGACGGCGCAGGAGCCGCTCAGCCCCTCGTCCATCATTGCGCTTTGGGGCAAGCCCATCACGGTACAGGACGCACTCGATCACAACTTTGTATCACCCGCACCGCGACCCAAACAGGCCACCTTCGCAAGTTTTATGGGTACCGACGAATCGAACGAAGGCCCACAGGCCAAGCGGCGCGCAATCCTCGACGGCCTAACGTCCGACGAGCTCCAAGTCCATATCGACCAGCTCTATACGTCCGAGGTCACATCGGCGCTACGCGATATTGTGCACGCATACGAAATCGCAATGGGTGTCGCCGTTTCCCGCGTTTCCGTACGCAGCATGAAAACGCGCTGGGGCTCATGCACGCCCAAAACCGGCGCCATTCGCATCGCACGAGAACTTGCCGCCTACCCCGTCGAATGCCTCGACATGGTTGTCGCCCACGAGCTCGTCCACTTGCTCGAGCCAAGCCACAATCGACGGTTCCACGCCCTGCTCGACACGTACTGCCCCAACAATAGAGCCCTATCGCAGCGGCTCAAAAAACCGCCCGCCAACGAGCTCTAGCGTCGGCTAGCGCACGCGCTCGATCTCGACACCGCAGCTTGCCAGGGGAAGACCGACGGGCGCCCAAGGCTTATCGAGCTTAACACGTACGCCAAGCAGCAAGGGGTAACGACGCAGCAGCATCGAGGCCACACCCTCGGCTGCAGCCTCGATGAGCTTAAACGTATGCTCGCGCAGATAGCCGTCGACATCGTGGCACACCGAGCCGTAATCAATCGAGGCATCCAGATTGTCGTGCTCCCCTGCCGCGCGCAGGTCGGCATAGAGCACCAAGGACACGACAAACTTCTGCCCCAGGGCGTTCTCCTCGGGATACACGCCGTGGTTGGCAAAGACCTCGAGACCATCGATAGTAATGCGGTCGGCATGGCGCAGATCGTCATAGCTCACGTGGGGCACCGCCGTTGCGGTGGATATTTCGCCCCTTCCACGGCGGGCGAGCTCGGCGCCTTCAGTCTTGGTTGCATTCTCGGGCAGTTTCTTGTTGCTCATCGCGATCGTCTCCTTCGTTTAGAACCCCGACCGCGCAAACTAACTACACGCGAATCGACAGGTTCTTTTTATCATCGCTCCAGTTGCAAGCATTGCGCGCGGGGCATGCAAAGCAGGCGCGCGACGCTTTGTCGGCTGCATAGAGCAGACGCTCAAGCGGTTGGCTGTTCACGCGCAGCTTTCGATGGCCCAGAATGGCCGTCTTAATGGCTGCGGTATCGGCCGGCTCAAACGCCACGTCATCGGGCATGCCGCCGAGAATCGCATCAGCGACGCGTTCGCTTGCAACATCATGGGATATACCCGATTCATACTGTTCATCTTTGCCGATATCATGAAGAAGTGCCGTGGCATAGATGACCTCTCGATCAAATCCGAGCTGTTCCTCAAGATTCTTGATCCACATAATGCGAGCGACATCGAGAAGATGATCAATACCGTGGCGGCAGAAGATGCGCCCCGATTCCAACTGTGCAATGTTGCCCAGGTGCCGCCGGAACAACCCGTTGGCACAAATGTAATCAATGCGAGGCATGGCACCAAAGGGGGCCAGGCCCGAAGCCATAAAGCCGCGACGCGACGTCCCCTCATCGGTCTTCGATGTAAAGTCGTTGACGACTCTCATGACTAGCGGCCCAGCATCCTAAAGAAACGCTCCTCGAGCGCGGGATCAGTCTCAAAGACACCGCGACGAGCGAGCGTCACGGTCTTGGTGCCGGGCTTTTGCACGCCGCGCATGGTCATGCACATATGCTCGGCTTCCATGAGCACAATCGCTCCCTGGGGAGCGAGATAATCCATGAGAGCGTCGGCAACCTGCGCACACAGCTGCTCCTGCAGCTGCAGACGGCGGGCATAAACCTCAACCGTGCGGGCGAGTTTGGAAAGCCCAGCCACCCGACCGTTAGGGATATAGCCAATGGCGGCCTTGCCATAAAACGGCAGCAGATGGTGCTCACACAGCGAGTAGAACGTGATGTCGCGCTCGATAACCAAATCGTTCGAAGCGACGGCAAAGGTTTTGGACAGGTGCTCCTCGGCACTCTGGTCCATACCGCCGGCGATCTCACCATACATACGGGCAACGCGCGCCGGGGTCTCCAGCAGGCCCTCACGAGTTGGGTCCTCGCCTATGCCCTCAAGCAACAGCTTAATGGCGGCCTCGACTTTTTCCTGATCGACCATCTGGGCCTCACTTTTCCGATTTTGCGTTCGCGCTATGGTACCACGCCCTTTGGCATCGGCCACAAGCTACATAGTATGGGTCGAATAGACCGGATCGTCCCGCCAAAGCTCCACAGCGTCGCAAAGCGCAACGCCCTCGCGCACAGCACGGGCGCGCGTGGCGTTCATATCGATCACACGCTGGTTACTCGAGCCCCTAAAGCGCAATGAGATATCGTACAGATCCTGAACGAACGGGCCGTCCACCAACATGTCGAGGCAGGCCAGGATACGGTTCGTCACCTCGGTATGATGGCGACCGCCCGGCATAAGCTCCTCGAGCACGTCGCCGGTAAAGCACCAAATGGTCTTGCCCGACCCCGCGGGATAGGCCGCACGCACGCGTTCGATAAAGTCAACAAGCCCCACCTGATTCTCGGGCTCCATAGGCTCGCCGCCCAGAATCGTCAGGCCATCGATAAAGGGATGGTCGAGGCTCTCGATAATCTTGTCCTCGACGGCACGATCGAACGTTTCACCCGCGGCAAAGTCCCACGCGACGGAGTTAAAGCAATTCTTGCACCCGCGACGGCACCCGCTCACAAACAGAGAAGTACGAACGCCTTCCCCATCAGCAATGTCGAAATACTTAATGTTCGCGTAGTTCATAGGTAACTCTCCCGGGAGGCCGGGACATATCATCCCGTCCTCAAACATTCTCGGCCTTCGGCCTGCGAAACTGCGGGCGGGACGATATGTCCCGGCCTCATGCAAAGGGTAACTCAATGAACGAAGCGAACATCGAGTATAGGGTTCGAGGTCCAATAAAAACTTTGTTGCAGCTCAACCGCCATCGCAAGCAAAACGTTGTTGCAAGTCAACTCATTTCCGCTAAGAACTTCGAGGAGTGAGCAGGCCGCATGCTACATCTCAACTACGTCAACTTGGCCGCCCCGTAGCGAGGCCCCGGACCTTTGCTCGATATGAGTTCCGCACGAACAGGAGGCGCCAGTGGCGCCTCCGTCGTGAGCCAGGACTGTCCGAAATAGCGAGTAAAGGTCCGGGGCCTCGCTACGGGGCGGCCTGGGATGGTTATTAGAGATGCAGCACGCGGTCGCGGATCTCCTCGGTTCGACCCTGGTTCCAGAACTGGGTACCGATGTAACCGCACGTGCGACGGGCGACGTTCATCTTCTCCTGGTCACGATTGCCGCAATTGGGGCACTCCCACACCAGTTTGCCGTCATCCTCGACAATCTTGATCTCGCCGTCGTAACCGCACACCTGGCAATAATCGCTCTTGGTGTTGAGCTCGGCGTACATGATGTTGTCGTAGATGTACTGCATCACGCGAATGACAGCCTTGAGGTTGTCCTGCATGTTGGGAACCTCAACGTAGGAGATAGCACCGCCCGGCGAAAGCTGCTGGAACATGCCCTCGAACTTGAGCTTATCGAAAGCATCAATCTCCTCGGACACATGGACGTGGTAGCTGTTGGTAATGTAGCCCTTGTCCGTCACGCCCGGGATGATGCCAAAACGACGCTGCAGGCACTTGGCGAACTTGTAGGTCGTCGACTCAAGCGGGGTACCGTACAGCGAGAAGTCAATATCGCTTTCGGCCTTCCACTCGGCGCACTTGTCGTTCATGCGCTGCATGACGGCCATGGCAAAGGGCGTGCCCTCCTTCTCGGTGTGGCTGTGGCCCGTCATGTACTTGACGCACTCACACAAGCCGGCATAACCCAGACTAATGGTGGAGTAACCGCCCACGAGCAGCTTATCGATCGTCTCGCCCTTCTTCAGGCGGGCGAGGGCACCGTACTGCCAAAGAATCGGTGCGGCGTCAGAAAGCGTACCCATCAGACGTTCATGACGGCACAGCAGGGCGCGGTGGCACAGCTCAAGGCGCTCGTCGAAGATCTTCCAGAACTTGTCCATGTCCTGATGCGAGCTCAGCGCGACATCAGGCAGGTTGATGGTCACGACGCCCTGGTTAAAGCGACCATAGTACTTGGGCTTGTTCGGGTCGTAGTTCAGCGCGTTGGCAACGTTGTTAAAGCCGTTGCCCGAGCGGTCGGGCGTCAAGAAGCTGCGGCAGCCCATGCAGGTATAGC
This sequence comes from Collinsella sp., assembly GCA_018370025.1. Lineage (GTDB taxonomy): Bacteria > Actinomycetota > Coriobacteriia > Coriobacteriales > Coriobacteriaceae > Collinsella. The sequence goes on from JAGZBF010000002.1 coordinate 97,863, forward strand.
AGTCGCCGTTGCCGGCGGTCTCGCCCTTCGACAGCTTGAGCTCGCGCATCTTCTTCTCGGAGATGTAGTCGGGAACCATGCGCTTGGCGGTGCACTTGGCAGCCAGCTGGGTCAGGTAGAAGTACGGGGAATCCTCGTGAACGTTATCGTCCTCGAGCACGTAGATGAGCTTGGGGAATGCCGGGGTAATCCAAACGCCGGCCTCGTTCTTAACGCCCTCATAGCGCTGACGGAGCGTCTCCTCCACGATCATGGCAAGGTCATGCTTCTCCTGGGGCGTACGGGCCTCATTGAGATACATAAAGACCGTCACGAACGGCGCCTGGCCGTTGGTGGTCATAAGGGTCACGACCTGATACTGAATCGTCTGAACGCCGCGACGGATCTCGTCACGCAGACGGTCCTCAACAACCTCGCGGACCTTTTCGGGAGATGCGGAAACGCCGAGCTCCTCAAGCTCGCGAGCGACCTCGCCGCGAATCTTTTGACGGCTCACCTCGACGAACGGGGCAAGATGGGTCAGCGAAATCGACTGGCCTCCGTACTGGGAGGAAGCAACCTGGGCGATGATCTGCGTCGCGATGTTGCAGGCGGTCGAGAAGCTGTGCGGCTTCTCGATCAGCGTACCCGAGATAACAGTGCCGTTCTGGAGCATGTCCTCCAGGTTCACCAGGTCGCAGTTATGCATGTGCTGGGCAAAGTAGTCCGAATCATGGAAGTGAATCAGACCCTCATTGTGAGCATCCACAATCTCCTGGGGCAGCAGCACACGCTGGGTCAGGTCCTTGGAGATCTCGCCGGCCATGTAGTCACGCTGAACGGAATTGACGGTCGGGTTCTTGTTGGAGTTCTCCTGCTTGACCTCTTCGTTGTTGCACTCAATCAGCGACAGAATCTTGTCGTCGGTCGTGTTCTTCTGGCGCTTCAGGCTCTGAACATAGCGGTAGATGATGTAATGGCGAGCGACCTCGTAGCAGTCGAGACGCATAATCTCGTCCTCGACCAGATCCTGAATCTCCTCGACCGACACGGTGTGGCCCGCGTTCTCGCATGCCTCGGCGACGTTTTGTGCCGCGTAAACCACCTGGCGGTCGGTAAGACGAGAGCTCTCCTCGACCTCCAAGTTTGCGGCACGGATGGCATTGACGATCTTATCGATGTCAAAGACAACCTCGGTGCCGCTGCGCTTGATGATCTTCATCCTCTTGCCTCTTTCGCGTCGTAGTCTCATTGCGCTTCAGAGCCAAACGATGCCCGGCAGGGCGTGCCCCTGTCTTGCGGCGCCGTCGCGCAATCTGTGTTCTCGATAACCATAGTCCCTCATGCGGACAATCCTCGCAGCCAATCAAGGGGCTCAAAGATCTATCCAAATGGGGCGAATAAGGTTCTCGTTCTCTGTCCGCCATCTATCATACGACAAAGAGGCATCTATATCCTGTATTCTTTTTTTAGGTCAAACACAACATATAGTGTTTCAGCAGGTCAAAGCAATTAGTCATTTTGCAGGCGCATTAAAAATGAGGGGTTCTTGGGAAGTCGGTAAAACGTTACCAACACGGCTACCTGCATGGCAGTTATAAAACCCCCTTAGTCAAGCCGCTGACAAATCCTACCAAAACCAAGCCGCTCACGCCAAAAGAATCCAAAAGATTATGCTTGACCAACATGTTGCGGTCACGGTCGGCCAGGACGTATGCAATCTGCCGGCACCTCTACGGGGACCTTGGATCAATATTTGGTGGCATATTTGACGGCGTGCTTGGTAGCAAAACAAAACAGCCCAGAGGACATAGCCTCTGAGCTGCGAACATTTGGTGGGCGTTAGAAGATTTGAACTTCTGACCTCTTCCGTGTCAGGGAAGCGCTCTCCCCCTGAGCTAAACGCCCAAATGGAGCGGACAACGGGGCTCGAACCCGCGACCCCAACCTTGGCAAGGTTGTGCTCTACCAACTGAGCCATGTCCGCTTACGAGGATTAATCTTACGTGATGCCCGCATCCTATGCAAGAACTTTTTTAAAAAGTTTTGCAACGCCCTCGCGAACCTCGCGAAGACATCAGCCACCACGGAAGGCGCGGGCAAACGCAATCTCGCCGCAAGAGACCCCTACATCTCACCGAGCATGATCCAGGCAGAGCTGTCCTGCGCGAGCCTGCCGTCTGCAAGCGGTGATGAGGTGAGCAGGACCCTGCCCGCCGGCAGCTCCACGGCTGCTGCGCCGAAGTTCGTCACACACGCCCAGCCGTTGTCGCGGCGATAGGCGATGACGCCGCCCTCGGCGCCCTCGGCACCATCCGCAAGACCGGTGCGCCCGTCAAGATCGAGCCACGCAAAATCGTTGGCGCAACCGCGCAGCTTGCGCCGAAGCCAGAGGGCGTCACGATAGAGCGCAAGCATCGATGTCGGGTCCGCTTCTTCCCTATCGGCAGCGTAATCGGAAAACCATGCAGGTTGCGGCAGATGGGGCGCCGCATCGGCGTCCGCCGGCGAAAACCCAAACGATCCGCCCTGCGCGGGATCGTCCGCCGCCACCCACGGCAGGGGCACACGGCAGCCGTCGCGCCCCTTCTCACGCTTCGGTCCGCGCGTATTGGTCGCAGTAGGATCTTCGAGTGCAGCCCACGGGATGTCAGCCACCTCAAAAAGGCCGAGCTCCTCACCCTGATACACGTATGCCGAGCCCGGAAGCGCCAGTTCAAGCAAAAGGGCCGCCCGCGCGCGGCGCTCGCCGAGTTCACGGTCCTCGTCATAAGACAACCCGTCGCGTAAGAGCCAGTCGAGCGCAATCTGGTGGTAGCGCGTCGCCTTGATTTGCGGCAGGGCATAGCGTGTCGCCACGCGCGGCACGTCGTGGTTGGAGAGTACCCAGGTCGAGGCGGAATCGGATTCGACGGCTGCCTTCAAGCCCTTCTCGATTGCAGTGTGCATGTCATCATAGGTCCAAGTGGCCTTGGCAAACTCAAAGTTGAATGTCTGGCCAAGCTCGCTGGGACGCGCATAGAGATACTGGCGCTCGGGCAGCACCCACGCCTCGGCAACGGCACTGCGCGGCGGATTATAGCGGTCGAACACGCGGCGCCACTCGCGATAGATCTCGTGGACCTCATTGCGGTCCCACAGCGGATGGGTGCCGTCGTCAACCATGTCATCGCCCTCGGCGAGATGCCACCGGTCGAGGTCATCGCGGTCGAGATCCTTGGCGAGACCCTGCGCCACATCAATGCGAAAGCCGTCGACGCCTCGATCGCTCCAAAACGCCAGGACGTCGCAAAAGAGCGCATGAACCTCGGGGCATGACCAGTCAAAGTCCGGTTGCTCGGGCGTAAACATGTGCAGATACCACTGACCGTCCGCAACACGCGTCCATGCGGGGCCGCCAAAGTTGGCATTCCAATTGGTGGGAGGCAGCTCGCCATGCTCGCCGCGACCATCGCGGAAGATATAACGGGCGCGCTCGGGCGATCCGGGGCCGGCGGCAAGAGCGGCTTTGAACCAGGGGTGCTGGTTGGATGAATGGTTGGGCACGATGTCGACGATGACCTTGATGCCGCGCGCGTGAGCCGCAGCGATCATGTCATCGAAGTCGTCAAGCGAGCCGAGACGCGGGTCGACATCGCAGTAGTCCGCCACATCATAGCCGCCATCGACAAGAGGCGATGGATAAAACGGGCTCAGCCAGATGGCCTCGATACCCAGTCGCTCAAGATAGTCCATCTGCTGGGTAATGCCCGCGATATCGCCCAGACCCGAACCAGTCGAATCCTTAAACGAGCGCGGGTAGATCTGATAGATCGCGGCATCGGACATCCATGAGCGCGAAGAAGACTTTTCTGTAGCCATGGGGCGTATCTCCCTTGCAACGAGGTTATGCGAGATGCCCACGATGATACGCCCAAAGCGGACATTCGCGACAAACAACGCCACAGCCACGCCCCAAAACGATCGCCCCCTCTCGGGTTCAAGCCTCCTGGGACGAATCGACCGATTAGTGAAAAGAACGGAAGACCCACTTTCCCGGTCACGACAGCGAGCGGGCTCCGGGTGCCCCAGGTTGCCGCGAAAGAGGAGGGAAGCGTACTTTATGTACGCGACCGACGATTGAGGGGCAAGATGGGGTGCCCGGGGCTCGCGCAGCGTCAACAAAAAACGCGGTTCGTTAGAACCGCGTAAGATAGTTGGAGCGGACAACGGGGCGTCCGCGTATCCGCTTCGCGGATCCGCACCGGCTTCGGCCGCCTGCCGGCGACCTCGCCAGCTCGCTACAAACGCTCCGCGTTTGCTTAACGCTCGCTCCCTCTCGGGTTCGAGCCCATGCGATGGATACAAAAAAGCCCGGCTACCGTAGTAGCCGGGCTGTTGCGTTTGGAGCGGACAACGGGGCTCGAACCCGCGACCCCAACCTTGGCAAGGTTGTGCTCTACCAACTGAGCCATGTCCGCATATGTAAAACAAAACGGGCGCCGGAGCGCCCGGATGTTGCCTGGAGGCGAAGCCCGGATTCGAACCGGGGGTAAAGGCTTTGCAGGCCTCTGCCTTACCACTTGGCCACTTCGCCGAAAAAGGACCGCCTAAACGGTCCGGAAATGCAATGGAGCGGACAACGGGGCTCGAACCCGCGACCCCAACCTTGGCAAGGTTGTGCTCTACCAACTGAGCCATGTCCGCTTGCGGGTTATTAATTTACGCGAGTTGTCCAAAAGACGCAAGTACTTTTTTCAAAAAACTTGTCTGCCGCATGTTCTTAGTAGCTAAACGCGCTAAAGCGATTGGCTAGGCACACGATTCCAGCGCTCCGCTAAACAGCTTCACCATCTGCACGCGCGTGCCGGCGCCGTCCGTACGACGAGCAACCTCCACGTTATCGACGAGCATACGCATAAGCTTGATGCCACGGCCGCGTTCCTCGGATGCGACCGGTTCGCTCGTTTCATCGATAGAATAGCCGGCACCTCGATCAAGCACCTCAACCACAACGCGATCGCCATAGGCCTGAACCGTCAGGACGCACCCGATACCGCCCGCATGGTCATAGGCATTACCCAGCGCCTCCCCCGACGCCAATGCGACATCGTAGCGCTCGTCACGGCGCAACGGAAGCGATTCAAGGAGTTCGGCGATGCGATGTCGGTAGTATGGAAGATTCTCGATACCCTGACGGACCTCAACGCTCTTACTCCAGCGAGGCAGCTCCCCCACCGGAATGGCAGGAATTGACTCCCGTGCCGGCCCCACGACATGAAGGATATCGACAAGACGAGCAATCTCCAAAAAGCGAACAACTTCACCTGATGCATTGACGAGCGAAAGCAGGCCTTCTCGCCTCATAAGCTCACGAGCGCGCGTAAGCAGGAATGCCAAGCCCGTCGAATCGATAAAGCTAACAGCCTGACAGTTGATGACGACACGACGCACGCCGCGGCCAATCAAGGCATCCAACCGCCGACGCAGCGCAGGCACCGTGGCGATGTCGATATCGCCTGGTGGCGTCAAAACCGCTATGTCATTCCACTCATTCATACGACCATGGTTCCCCAAAAAAGCCCACTCGATGCATTCGTTTCCCCAACCGTACGGACTCAGCCCGCCCAGCGTCGTCTATGAACGACCCCGTAAAAACTCAAGGGACACCAATGCAATGTCATCGTCCAGCGCCGATTCGGTAAATCGGTCAAGCTCGCCCAAGACCTTGCCGCAAATGCCCGACACGCCCTCCCCCGAGACAGAAAGCAGAAGGTCGCGCAAGCGCTGCTCGCCAAAGAACGCTCCGGTGCGGTCGCGGGCCTCAATCGTTCCATCCGTATACATGAAGAGCATGTCGCCGGGGGCGAACGTAAACACGCCTGTCTCGTACACCATGCTCTCAAAGGCACCGATTACGCCCGATTGGCATCCAAGCAGCTCAACCTCTCCCCCACGTGCCTCACCGCCACCCAGCGGCATCGACTCTGGCCTGATGACCATGGTCGGAGGATGGCCCGCCGAACAATACGTTGCGCGTCCGGCCTTAAGGTCAATCTTGGCGATAAAGGCCGTCACGAACGTCTCGACCCTCGAAAAGCCCATGAGCATGCTGTTAAGGGAGCGTGCCATGCGGGCCGGTCCAGCGCCCTCCCAGGCATATGCCGTCAGGGCCGTCTTGACGAGCGCGGACATCGATGCGGCCTCAATGCCTTTGCCAGACACATCACCCAGAATCATGACGGCGCAGTCGTCGGGAAGACGGATGAGCGTATAGAAATCGCCGCCGACCAACGCCGAGTTCGTGGCCGACAGGTACACCGAATCGGTTGCGATACCCGGAACATCCCCCAGGGAATTTCTCATGCCGATCTGAAGGGTCTGAGCGATATGGCGCTCCTCGCGCTTTTGAGATTCGCCTTCGTAGATCAGTTCAAAGTCATGCGCCAAGTGCACCAAGTAGTCATATTCAAGATCATCAATCGGCTCTTGGCTACCATCACGAAGCAGCAGCGCGCGCGTCGTCGGGCTCTTCGCAACAGAAGCAGGAACAATCGCGTCGTTACTGTGCCTGCCATCACCCTCAGAGCGCGGGCGCCCCGCCTCGATGCCGGAGTCAACGTAGAGACCTTGACAAGGCAGACCGTGCGCCCTAAGCCAGCCTCCCATAGGCATCGATTCGTCAACGCGAGTTATACGGACGTGTTTAAGGTCCTCGGCACTCGTACCGCCCAAAACAGATGCCTCAAAGCCATCAGGCCCAGCCCCCAGACGTGCCGCTGGCGCCGTCGTGGAAAAGAAAAGCTTCTCGGGATCGTCCGGCAAAGCAACGCGACTGCCACCTTCAAAATCTATGACGTAGGAATCCAGACTGGCGTCATACTCAACAGGGCAAAAATGGCAGTTAAGCATATTGCAGATCTCGGACGATACCGCCTGGGTAGCCGCGGCGGAATCGTCTAGAAAGGCAAACAACTCATCACGCAAGACATTGAGCGAGCGGCCAAGCTCGGCCGTGCGACGGGAGCGAAGGCTCGATGCCATGCCGACCAGCTGGATAGACAGGTAATCGCAAATGACCTCGAGCACATTAACGTCATAGGCGAGCGGTGCCTGGGGGCGTTTCCAACCAACTTCCAGCACGCCAAGAATCTGCGTACCGTAAAAAACGGGAAGACAGATCTCGTTGCGGTACGGAGGCATATCCTGCATGCGCAACAGGTGCTTAGAACGATTGTCCAGGTCCATAAACATACCGGAGGCGACCTTATCACCCTCAAGGTCCTGTTGAATCGACAAGCGACAGGCACGCGACTCGCGAAGAACATACGTCGGAATGCCAGCGCCATACGGCAAAAACTCGGGCAGGTAGCTGTCGTACAGCTCCTTGGAAACACCGCGTAGCTTAAAACCGCCGCTCTCAGAAAAATAGATAGCGGCACCCGAAGCATCGAGCGTTCCTACAAGCTGGTTCAAAACGGTATCAAGTAGGCTGGGCAGCTCATCGGAGCCCACGGTACTCATAATGACCGAGAGCGTGCCAGAGAGGCGCTTGTTCGCCACTCTAAGCTCCGATAACGCACGCTTGAGCTGACGGTCGTGCGAATACTGTTCTTCGATGCTATGGAGCGCCACCAGGACACGTGGCGCGCGGCGCCCAAAGATGCGTGGAGGCGTTACGGAGCCCGCACGAACCAAGACGGGGATAAAGGAGCCGTCACTCAGCTTGAGCATCAGTTCGTTCTCGGAGCCATCGGTTTCAAATGGCAGACGATGTTCCGTCGCACGTTCAAAAGCTGATGAGTACAGGACGTCTTTAACATCTCCACCGATGACGTCGGCGCGTTCCTCGCACATCAAACCAAGTAAGCGATTATTCACATGCAGAATGGTTCCGTCGAGCTCACAGATGATGACAGCATCGCTCGTGATCTCGACTAGTTGGGCAACGTCTGCCCACTCGTTGCGTTCAAGCGTTTCCATCGTGGACCCCACCGTCTATCGGTAACAAAAAAGCCTCCGAAGAGGCTTCTCAAATGCGATGGTGTCGGAGGCGGGACTTGAACCCGCATGACCAAAAAGCGGTCACTAGCACCTCAAGCTAGCGCGTCTGCCAATTCCGCCACTCCGACATGCTATGTTGTTGATTCGCGGTCCGTTTTGTTGGACCCGCGCGTTCAACGAGGAAGATAATAACCTATGATTCGAGAACTGTGCAAGCACTTTTTTCAAAAAAGTTTACGAATTTGTAAATGCGCAGGTAGATCCGTGTGTCCGGCCCCGAATCGGTGTTGCCTCCCGGCGCGTCCTCGGGCATGAGCGATATTTTGCTGCGCACTTCGTGCTGCAAAATATCGCTCCCCCTGCGGAATGCGCCGGGAGGCAACACCGATTCGGGGCCTGCAAATACATACTTCAGGCACAGTTCTCAAACATGTTCTGGGGGCTGATGTAAATTTGGTGGCTCGGCAAAGCCGAGCCCTTATATGGGGAGGCCGGAGCTAAAGCTCCGGCCTCACTAACTTTCCTATTAGATTAAGTGAGCGATCGAGGAATCGCACTCCCCTCCTCTGCCGAGTTACCGCAGGGCCTGCCCTGAAGTTACTTTTCAGAACACTCCGCAGGACGCAAGAAACCCCCGCCGCACGAAGTGCGCAGCGGGGGTTTCTTGCATGTCCGAGGACGTTCTGAAAAGTAACTTCAGGGCGGGCCCGGACGATAACAACCGGCTACAAGTCGATGTGCGATTCCTTGATCGGGAACGGCTCCGCGAAGTGGCAGGCGCAGCAGTGGCCCGGTGCGACTTCCTTAAACTCGGGAAGCTTCTCAGAGCAGATGCCCTGCGCGATCGGGCAGCGCGTGTGGAAACGGCAGCCGGTCGGCGGATCCAGCGGCGACGGCGGGTCGCCAGCGAGGATGATGCGCTTGCGGGTCTTCTGGATATCAGGATCGGGAACCGGCACGGCAGACAGCAGCGACTGCGTGTACGGATGGTGAGGCTCGCTGTAGAGCGTCTTCCAGTCCGAAACCTCGACCATCTTACCCAGATACATAACGGCAACGCGATCGGAGATGTGCTGCACGACGGACAAGTCGTGGGCGATAAACAGATATGCGGTACCGAACTTGTCCTGGAGCTCCTTCAGTAGGTTCAGAACCTGGGCCTGAATGGACACATCCAGAGCGGAAACCGGCTCGTCGCAGATAATCAGCTTGGGCTTCAGCGCAAAAGCGCGGGCAATGCCGACACGCTGACGCTGACCGCCGGAGAACTCATGCGGATAGCGGTTGATGTGCTCGGGGTTCAGTCCAACGACGTCGAGAAGCTCGCGGACGCGCTCAATGCGCTCCTCCTTGGTACCCACGCCATGAATGGTCATGGGCTCGGAGACAATCTCTCCGATGGTCATACGAGGGTTGAGCGAAGCATAAGGATCCTGGAAGATAAACTGCATCTCGCGACGCATGTCCTTGATCTCATGCTTGCTCATCTCGGCAACATCTTTGCCCTGGAAGAACACCTTACCGGCGGTCGGCTTGGTCAAGCGCATGATGGTGCGACCCGTCGTGGACTTACCGCAACCAGACTCACCAACCAGACCAAAGGTCTCGCCAGGATAAATCTCAAAAGAGATGTCATTTACAGCAGAGACGACACGCTTGGAGAAGCGCTTGGCGAACATGCCGGACTCAGCGGGAAACTCCTTAGAGAGGTGCTCGACCTTCAGCAGCGGAGTGCGCTCGTTGGTATCTGCCATTACGCCTCGCCTCCCTTCTTGGAATCCTTGCGCGTACGGGACGTCTCAGGAGCGTTCTTGAGGAACTCGGGGTCACCGGAGTAGTGGCACGCAGAGTAATGACCAGACTCGGTGACAACGCGCTCGGGGCGCTGCTTGCGGCACTTGTCCGTCGCATAGGGGCAGCGAGGAGAGAAGACGCAGCCCTCAGGCAGGTTCATGAGCGAAGGCGGGTTGCCGTGAATCGGCGTAAGAGGCTTCTTCTCTTCGATGGCCTGCTCCGGGATGGAGCGGATAAGGCCCCAGGTGTAGGGGTGGCGGCTCTCGTAGAAGATTTCCTCAGCAGTACCGAACTCGACGGGACGGCCGGCGTACATAACCATGATCTTGTCAGCCATATCGGCGACAACGCCCAGGTCATGGGTGATCATGATGATGGCGTTGCCGTTCTTCTCCTGCATTTCCTGCATGAGCTCGATAATCTGAGCCTGAATGGTAACGTCCAAGGCAGTCGTGGGCTCGTCGGCAATCAGAATATCGGGGTCGCAGGCAAGAGCCATAGCGATCATGACGCGCTGACGCATACCGCCAGAGAACTGGTGCGGATACTCATTGACGCGCTTTTCGGGCTCGGGAATGCCAACGAGGTCCAAAAGCTCGGTGGCGCGCTTGAGCGCCTCCTGCTTGGAGTAGCCACGGTGCAGACGAAGACCCTCGCCTACCTGCTTGCCGATCTTATAGACCGGGTTCAAGGAGGTCATAGGATCCTGGAAGATCATCGCGATATCGTTGCCGCGAATGTGCTGCATCTCTTCCTCGGTCATCTCGAGGATGGAGCGGCCGCGATAGCGAACGTCACCGCCCTCGATCTTTCCCGGAGGCATCGAGATAAGGCCCATGATGGTCATGGCGGTCACGGACTTACCGGAGCCGGACTCACCGACGACACCCAGGGTCTCGCCGCGATCGAGCGTGTAGGACACACCGTCGACAGCGCGAACGACGCCGTCCTCGGTATGGAAATACATCTTAAGGTCATCGACCTCGAGCAGATGCTGGCCCTCGGGAACCGGCTGGTCCTTCAGGTCCACATAGTTCTTGTTCTTCTTCATCCTTATGCGTCCTTCATCTTGACGTCGAGGGCGTCGCGCAAACCGTCACCCAGCAGGGTGAAGGCGAGCACCGTCGAGAGAATTGCCAGACCGGGCATGATCATCATCCAGGGAGCAGTCAGCAGATACTGCTGACCGTCCTGAATCATGGAGCCCCACGAAGGCGTAGGCGGAATAACGCCCATGCCGAGGAAGGACAGAGCAGACTCGGTCAGGATGGCGCCACCAATGTTCATGGTCGCGTAGACCACGATAGAGGCGACGGAGTTCGGGAAGATGTGACGCACGACGATACGAGCATCGGATGCGCCCATCGCGCGCGCAGCGTCAACATAGTCGTTTTCCTTGACCGTCAAGATTGCAGAGCGGAAGACGCGCGCAATCGAAGGCCAGCCGAGAATACCGATGGCGATAAAGACGTTCTGAAGACCACGGCCGATAACGGCGATCATGGCGACAACGAACAGCACGTACGGGAACGCCAGGAAGATGTCCGCACAGCGCATGATGATCGTATCCCAGATGCCGCCGTAGAAACCCGCCAGAGCACCCATGACCAGACCGATCAGCGTGGAGATCGCGGTGGCCATAATGCCGACGGACAGCGAAACACGTGCACCGTAGATAACGCGGACGAGAATGTCACGACCTAGGGCGTCGGTGCCAAACGGGTGCTCGGCACACGGAGCCAGCAGCGACGTCTCGGCCATGGTAGTCGAGTCGGAAGCCGTCGGCGAACCGAGCCAGGGCTTAGCCCACAGATCTGCGGTCAGGGCAACCACAACGACGATGATGATCCAGCAGACACCGATAACGGCGAGCTTGTTCTTACGAAGACGCTTAAAAGCGTCGCCCCACAGTGTGCGGGACTTGGCGGGAGCAGATGCGGCCTTGGTGGCGGTAGCCTGCTCCTGAGACTGAGAATCAGTTTCCTGCATGAGACGTACCTCCCTTAGGCCTTATCCGACGGACCGCCAAGGCGGATGCGCGGGTCGAGGAATGCATAGCTAATGTCGACGAGCAGGTTGATCACCATGACGACGACGACGATGAGCGTAACGCCGCCCATAACGATGGGCCAGTCACGCATGCTAATGGCGCGATAGACCTCATAGCCGATACCGGGCCAGTTAAAGACCGTCTCGGTCAGGATGGCGCCCGAAAGCATGCCGCCAAAGTCGACACCAATATAGGTAACGACGGGGATGAGTGCATTCTTAAGCGCATGCTTGATGATGATCGCGCGATTGGAGAGACCCTTGGCCTTTGCCGTACGGATGTAATCCTGGTTCATGACGTCAAGCAGCTGCGAGCGCATAATGCGGGCGGCGTAAGCGGTCGAAACCGAAGCCAGCGTAATGGTCGGAAGCACATAGTGCATCCAATCCTGATACTGAGAGCTGGAACCGCCGGCACCCGAGATCGGCATGGAGATTGCACCGCCCGTGGCGTCCTTGAGGATGACGCCAAAGAACAGCTGCAGCAACATACCGAGCCAGAAGGCCGGGACCGCAACGAGGATCGACGTGGTGAGCGTTACCAAAATATCCCAGAAGGAATAACGCTTTACCGCCGAAATGATACCCGCACCGATACCCATGATTGCCTCGAGCACGATGGCGCACGCGGCAAGTTTGACCGTATACGGATACTTCTGGGCAAAGATATCCGTAACCGGCAGCTTGCGCTGATACGAATTGCCCAGATCGCCATGAAGCAGGCCGTTCATGTAATACAAGTAACGGTCCACGAGCGACGTTTGAACGGGATCGCCGTTCTCGTCAAGGATCGCGTTGCCGTCCTCGTCCGACTGGACCAGGTGATAGCGGACGCGAAGCTGAAGCTCCACCTCGGGGGACAGAGCCTTGTCTCCACCGATCAGCTTGATCGGATCTCCCGGCACGATATTCTGGAGGGCGAACAGAATCAGCGTAACGCCCAAAAACACCGGGATGAACTGAAGCACACGTTTAACGATGTACTTACCCATACCACTCCCCTATCTAGGGATTAACCTAAATGGGATGCCGATCGCCAGACCGGCATCCCAAAATTACCATCAGCCAGTTTACCCCAGGTTAGGGAGAACTGTATGTTTCCCATGAGGTCTACGTAAATACTTGACCCTCACGGAAGCTGCAAACTCTTAGGCGAGCTCAGCGGTACCCAGCTCGGCATGCTTCTGCGGATCGACATAGAGGTGCTTGATGCGATCGGAGCCGACGATGGTGTGCGTGTAGAACATCACCGGGATGACCGGGCAGTCGGCAGCGACCATTGCATCGGCCTCCTGCATCTTAGCGACGCGCTCCTCGTCGTCAACAATAGTACGAGCCTCGTCGACCTTGGCGTCGAACTCGGGGTTGCTGTAACCAGAGCGGTTGTCGCCACCGAGGGAGTCGGAGTGGAACAGCGGATACAGGAAGTTGTCCATGATCGGGTAGTCGGCAATCCAACCCAGACGACCGAACTGATAGTTAAAGTTCTGATACTGCTCGAGCAGGGCAGACCACTCGGGGGTATCGGAGACAGCGGTAACGCCAACCTTGGCGAGGTCGCCGATGATGGACTCCATGATCTCCTTGTGACCGCCGTCCTGGTTGTAGGAAAGGGTCACGCTAATGCCACGATCCCCGTTAGCGCCAGCGGGAGCAACCTTGTCGAGGTACTCGTTAGCCTTGTCGACATCGTAGGCGCAGAACTCCCATGCGCCCTCCTTGTAGCCATCGATGCCCGGAGGAACAATGCCGTCGGCAGGGGTACGGGTACCCTTGAAGATGGTCTTGCAGATGGCCTCACGGTTGATGGCCAGGGAGATGCCCCTACGCAGGTCGGCGTTGTTGAACGGCTCGGCCGTGGTGTTGCAGGTCAGATAGTACGTGGAAGGCTCGGCGCCGAGCAGCATGCGCTCGCCGTCACCCATGGTGTAGCCGTCCTTGGACACGCCGCGATCCTTCTTGGCGGCATCGATCTGAGCAACGGGAACGTCGCAGACATCGAGGTTACCGGCCTGGAACTCCTTGTAAGCAGTCTCCATGTCCTTGATGACCTGGAAGTGGATGCCATCGATCTTGGCCTTGTCGCCATAGTAATCGTCGAACTTCTTGAGGTTGATCTCCTGACCATCCTCCCACTTGCCGTCCATCATGAACGGGCCGTTACCGACCGGTGCAAGATAGAAGCTCTTGACATCGGACTCGGCGCACTCGGGAACCGGGGCCAGAGCCGGGTGAGAGGCGACGAAGGGGAAGTCGGCGTAAGCGGAAGACAGCTTGACGACGAGGGTCTCATCGTCGGGGCAAGTAACACCGCTGAGCTCGGTAGCGTTACCGGCAAGCAGGTCGTCATAGCCCTCGACCATAGAAAGGTGATAGGAGACCTCGGAAGGGCCGTACTCGGTAGCGATGGCCGACTTGGTGTTGACCAGACGCTCCCAACCGAGCTTGAAGGACTTGGAGGTAACGTCGTCACCGTTGTGGAACTTGGCCTTCTTGATCTTGAAGGTGAACTCGGTGGCGTCGTCGTTGGCCTCAAAGGACTCGCAAGCCAGCGGAACGATCTCGCCCTTCTCGGCGTCATAAGAGGTCAGAGCATCAAAGAGCTGGTACTCGACCTGAGTGCCCTGGTCCTCCTGGACGTTATAGGGGTCGATGCAGACCGGGTTGTTGATGTAGAAGTTCAGCGTCGAACCGGACTCAGAACCGGAAGCGTCGCCGCCCTTCTTGCCGCATGCGGCAAGAAAAGCCATGGAGCTCGCAGCAAGGGTACCGCCGACAAAGGCGCGACGACCCATAACGGGCTGGTGGAACATAGAATCAGCCATGCCATCCTCCTTATGAGATAGGACAAAGTAAGTTCGGTCGGGCAACGTCAAGACAGCCCAATCGAACCATTCAAACGCGGTCCGCCGTTTTGGCTGGTTATACAAAGCGGACCAACGTATTGCAATACAGTAGCGCATTTTATGCACGATTTGGGGCTAATTCCGGTTAACGGTCGAGAATTTCTTTAGTTGGGCGAAGTATGTGGGGATATTTTGACTCTGTTACAAATATGTAAACAAAAAGGGTCCCGCACTTGCGGGACCCTTTTCAAGTATTTATGCGGCTCGTGATTAGTAGCCCACGATGCCCTGCGGGAAGAAGAACATGCACAGCACGACGCACACGGCAAACACGACAGCCATGATGACGGTCAGGCGGTCAAGGTTCTGCTCCATAACGCCCGTGGCAGAGCTGGAGTTATACAGCGAGCTGGCAATCATATCCGAAACGCCGGTACCCTTACCGGAATGCATCAGGACGAGAATCGTCAGCGCCACGGCAGAAACAGCCCAAACGACAAACAGAAGAATCTGGAACGGACCCATAGATAAGCTCCTTAATAGAACAGTTCAAACTCCAGTACTGTACCACAATCCCCCGCTCTCCCCTACCTGCCACTCAAGGACGGGGTGGAAATGGCAGAAATACCAAAAAGGGGGTTGTCCGGTTGTGGACAACCCCCTTGCTAGAAAACGGTATTTGTTTTCTATTAGGCCTCGGTAGCGAGCACGCGGCCCGTCATCTCGGCGGAAGGCTCAATACCAGCCATGGTGAGCATGGTCGGAGCGATATCGGAAAGACGGCCGTCCTCGATACCGGTGAGCTTGGCCTTCTCATCAACGATGATGAACGGCACGCGGTTGGTGGTGTGAGCCGTAAACGGATGCTTGGAGCCGTCGGAAGCAACGTCAAACATGTGATCGGCGTTGCCGTGGTCGGCGGTAATCAGTGCAAAGCCGCCCTTGGCGAGAATCGCCGGGACAACCTTGGACAGGGCATCGTCAACAGCCTCAACGGCCTTAACGGCAGCGTCGAAGACACCGGTGTGACCAACCATGTCGCAGTTCGCGAAGTTCACGATGTAGAAATCAGCGCGATCCTCGTTGATGGCGGCGACGAGCTTCTCGGTAACCTCGGGAGCGCTCATCTCGGGCTGCAGATCGTAGGTAGCAACCTTGGGGGAAGCGACGAGCACGCGCTCCTCGCCCTCCTTGGGCTCCTCGATGCCACCGTTGAGGAAGAACGTCACGTGGGCGTACTTCTCGGTCTCGGCGGTGTGCAGCTGCTTCAGGCCATTGGCGGCGATAACGTCGGCCAGGACGTTCTCGGGGAACGTCTTGGGGAAGGCGACCTCGACGTCAAACGTCGGATCATACTCGGTCATCGTCACAAAGTGCGAAAGCTTGATCTGCTCGCGCTCAAAGCCGTCGAACTCCTTGTCCGTGAACACGCGGGTCATCTGACGAGCGCGGTCGGGACGGAAGTTGAAGAAGATGGCCGCGTCGCCCTCGTGAATGCCCTCGTTGTGGGCAGCGAAGGGCTCGACGAACTCGTCGCCGCGCGGGTCCTTCTCGTAGTAGGCCTTGATACCGGCAACGGGGTCGGTATCAGCATCGGACGCGTTGACCATGACGTCGTAGGCGCGCTGGATGCGCTCCCAACGATTATCGCGGTCCATGGCCCAATAACGGCCCGAGACGGTGGCAACGCGAGCGTCGCAACCGGTCTCCTCGGAGATCTTAGCCAGGAAGGCGCAGAACTCACTCATGTAGCCGGCACCGGACTGCGGGTCAACGTCGCGGCCATCCATGAAGGCGTGGACGCGAACGGTCTTGACACCGTGCTCGGCAGCCATCTTGACCAGAGCCTCGACGTGGTTCATGTGGGAGTGAACGCCGCCAGGGCTCATAAGGCCCATGAGGTGGAGAGTCTTGCCGTCAGCCTTGACATCGTCCATGGCCTTGACGAAAACCTCGTTCTTGGCGATGGAGCCGTCCTTGATGGCATTGTTGATGCGCGAAAGCTCCTGGAACACGATGCGACCGGCACCGATGTTGAGGTGACCCACCTCGGAGTTGCCCATCTGGCCGTCGGGAAGGCCCACGTCCTCGCCCGAAGCACCGAGCGTGGTGTGAGGATACTTCTCGTACAGGCCATCAAGGAAGGGCGTCTTGGCAGCGGCGACGGCGTTCTCGCCATCAGCCGGAGCCAGGCCGCAGCCGTCCATGATAATCAGGAGTGCAGGAAGATGACGTTGTGCCATATGTCCTACTCGCCTGCCTTGACGACCATAGAGGCGAAGTCGGCAGCCTTGAGCGAAGCGCCGCCCACGAGGGCGCCGTCAACGTCGGGCTTGGCGACGAGCTCGGCGATGTTACCGGGCTTGGCGGAACCACCGTAGAGAACGCGGATGCCGTTGGCGAGCTCCTCGCCGAACATCTCCTTGAGGGTCTCACGGATAGCGCCGCAGACCTCCTGAGCATCCTCGGCGGTAGCGGTCTTGCCGGTGCCGATGGCCCAGATGGGCTCATAGGCGACGACGACCTGCTTGGGGCAGGTGATCTCAAGACCAGCAAGGCCAGCCTTGACCTGGTTCACGACGTGCTCGACATAGGTGCCGGCCTCGCGGACCTCAAGGGACTCGCCGCAGCAGAAGACGGGAACAAGGCCGGCGGCAACGAGAGCCTTGGCCTTCTTGTTCTGGTCCTCGTCGGTCTCGTGGAAGTAGTCGCGACGCTCGGAGTGACCGATGATGCAGTAGGTGCAGCCAGCGGACTTGAGCATGTCGCAAGAGGACTCACCCGTGAAGGCACCCTTGGCCTCCCAGTACACGTTCTGTGCACCGAGGGCGATGGGGGCAGCCTGAATACGGTCATGAACCGTGGTGATGTCGATGGTCGGAGGGCAGACGAGCACCTCGACGCCGGCCGGAACCTCGGGCAGAGCCTGAGCCAGCTCGTCGGCGAGCTTGGCGGCCTCGGCGACGTCGTTGTTCATCTTCCAGTTACCAGCGATAAGAAGGGTGCGATTAGGCATCGAGAAGCGCCTCCACTCCGGGCAGGGCCTTACCCTCGACGAGCTCCATGGAAGCGCCACCACCGGTGGAGATCCAGCTCATCTTGTCGGCCAGGTTGAACTTGTTGACAGCTGCGACAGAGTCGCCACCGCCGATGATCGAGGTGCAGTCGGCCTCGGCGACAGCCTCGGCGATAGCCTGGGTGCCGTGAGCGAAGTTGTCGAACTCGAAGACGCCCATGGGACCATTCCAGAACACAGTCTTGGCGCCCTTGACGGCCTCGGCGTAAAGCTCCTCGGTCTTGGGGCCGATGTCCATACCCTCACGATCGTCGGGGATAGCGTCGGAAGCGACAACCTCGGGGACAGCGTCCTCGCCAAAGTGATCGGCAACGCGGTTGTCGATGGGGAGCAGGATCTTGACGCCCTTCTCCTCGGCCTTCTTGAGCATCTCGCCAGCGCGCTCGACCCAGTCCTCTTCCTTGAGGGACTGACCGACGGACAGGCCCTGAGCCAGGAAGAAGGTGTAGGCCATACCGCCACCGATGATCAGGGTGTCAGCAGAGTCGATGAGGTGATCGAGAACGCCGATCTTGGAGGAAACCTTGGAACCGCCGACGATGGCGACGAAGGGGCGCTCGGGCTCGGCGAAGATGCCGGTCAGCGTGTCGACCTCCTTCTCGAGCAGGAAGCCGGCGACGGCAGGCAGGTAAGCGGCGGGGCCCACGACGGAACCCTGGGCGCGGTGAGCGGTGCCGAAGGCATCGAGAACGAAGACGTCACCATAGGAAGCGAGCTTCTTGGCGATCTCGGGATCGTTCTTCTTCTCACGCTTATCGAAGCGGACGTTCTCGAGAACGAGAACCTTGCCCGGCTCGACGGCGGCGACAGCCTCGGCAGCCTTCTCGCCGTAGGTGTCGGCAACAAAGGCAACGTCGAGACCAGAGAGCTCGGCGAGCTTCTTGGCGACAGGCTCAAGGGAGAGCTCAGGCTGGAAGCCGGTGCCATCGGGACGGCCGAGGTGGCTCATGAGGATGACGCGAGCGTTGTGCTCAACGAGATAGTTGATGGTGGGCAGGGCAGCCTTGATACGGGTGGTGTCGCCAACGACGCCATCCTTGATAGGCACGTTGAAGTCAACGCGGACGAGAACGCGCTTGCCGTCGACATCGATGTCGCGGACGGTCTTCTTGGTAAAGGCCATGTTTGCTTCTACCTTTCGTACGTGTCTGCCTCCCATTACGGCAGACGATTTCCTATAAAAAGGGCGCGACCCTAGGGTGTAAGCCCTATAAGGCCGCGCCCTTCTTTAGACGCTCAACGAGCTATTCGCTAAAAGCTAAATTAAGCAACGAACTTCTCGAAGTACTTGATGGTGCGGACCATCTGAGAGGTGTAAGAGTTCTCGTTGTCGTACCAAGAGGTGACCTGAACGAGGGTCTGGCCGTTGCCGAGGTCAGAGCACATGGTCTGAGTGGCGTCGAAGATGGAGCCGTGGGTCTCGCCGATGATGTCGGTGGAGACGATGTCGTCCTCGTTGTAACCGAAGGTCTCGGAGATGGTGGCAGCGTAGGCCTTCATAGCGGCGTTGACCTCGTCGACGGTGACCTTCTTGTCAACGACAGCGTAGAGGTTGGTGATGGAGCCGGTCGGCGTCGGGACGCGCTGGGCAGCACCGATGAGCTTACCGTTGAGCTCGGGGAGAACCAGGCCGATAGCCTTGGCGGCACCGGTGGTGTTGGGGACGATGTTGACGGCGCAGGCGCGGCTACGACGCTTGTTGCCCTTGCGCTGCGGGCCGTCGAGCGGCATCTGGTCGCCGGTCCAGGCGTGAATGGTGGTCATGATGCCGGACACGATGGGAGCGAAGTCGTTCAGACCCTTGGCCATCGGAGCGAGGCAGTTGGTGGTGCAGGAAGCAGCGGAGATGATGTTGTCCTCAGCGGTCAGCGTCTCATGGTTGACGTTGTACACGATGGTGGGCAGATCGCTGCCGGCCGGAGCGGAGATGACGACCTTCTTGGCGCCAGCGTTGATGTGGGCCTGAGCCTTAGCCTTGCTGGTGTAGAAGCCGGTGCACTCGAGAACGACGTCGACGTCGAGGTCGCCCCAAGGCAGGTTGTTGGCGTCGGCCTCCTTGTAGATCTTGATCTCCTTGCCGTCAACGGTGATGGAATCCTCGCCAGCAACGACCTCGTGATCGCGAGCGTAGTTGCCCTGCGTGGAGTCGTACTTCAGCAGGTAAGCGAGCATATCGGGAGAGGTGAGGTCGTTGATAGCGACGATCTCGGAGCCCTCATGACCGAACATCTGACGGAAAGCCAGACGACCGATGCGACCGAAGCCGTTAATAGCAACCTTTACTGCCATTGTGTCTCCTTTCGTAAGGCCCCCGCGAGCTACAGCGCCCGCCGTTGAGGCCCACAAACTAACCACTCGCCTAATATACCTTTTTTTTGACTTGAATTTCACGAGAATGCTCGAAATTGAAAATCAAATTTGCGTTAAAACGCTTTAACGTATAAAACAGCAGTTAAACCACCATAAAAGCTATTGCGTTAAACTACCCGCTTGCTTCAATGAGCTTTTCAAGGCGCAAAACACGGTGATACAAGGCCGACTTCGACAAAGGAGGGTCGGCCATTTCCCCCAAATCTCGCAGTGAGAGATCGGGGTAACGCTCGCGTAAGTCACAAAAAACTGCCAGAGCGTCCGGCAGCGTTTCGCGCAAACCGCGCCGATCAAGCTCATCGATGAGCGCAAGCTGATGTTGGGCGGCACCGGCACTTCTGGTCTGGTTGGCAAGCTCTGCGTTCACGCGACGATTCACGTCGTTCTTCACCAGCTTAACCGCGCGGGCCTCTTCAATCTCGGCAACGCTGCGCTTGGCGCCAATCAGCTGTAACAGACGTTTAATCTCCTCGGCACTCTTGATGTACACGGCATACGAGCCGCGACGCGCATTGACGCGGGCGTGAACTCCAATCTGCTCCAGAAGGTCGCAAAGTCCCTTTGCATACTCCTCGCCCTGAACTGCGATCTCCAAATGAAAATCGCCACGCGGGTCGGCAACAAAGCCTCCGGCAATCAGCGCACCGCGAATATAGGCGAGCCTGCAGCAAGGACGGGCGACGATGTGGCGCGGCACACCCGCGACGAGCCCTCCCCTACGGTCGAGAATGCCCAGCAGCACCAGAGCCTTATCCAAATCGGGCTGATCGGGCAAGGTGATGAGATAGTTTCGTACCTTGTGCAGGACCGACTTACGAACCGTGAATTCGGTCTTGAGCTTAAGGATACGATGCGTCAGCGCAATCATCGTGCGCGCCACAGCACCCGTCTCGGTCGCGACCGTCAAGCGGTACCGTCCCGAGCCCGCCAGCGAAAGCGTGCCGCTCACACGCGTTAGCGCAGCAAGCGTCGACAAATCGCAGTATTCGCATTCTGGTTCGCAGCGCGCAAGCTCGTCACGCACCTCAGCGGTAAACGACATGTAAACCTATGCCTTCGTGTTGGCACGCGACAGGTCACGGTGGGAGATGCTCACATGATACTGAGCACCCTCCAGGTAGCGGGCCGTGGCCTCGGCAATGGCGACGCTACGGTGCTGTCCGCCTGTGCAGCCGATAGCAATGGAAAGCTGCGGCTTGCCCTCTGCGATATAACCCGGCATGACCGTATCGAGCAGCTGGGTCCAGGCCTTCCAGAACTCCTGGGTCTTGGGGTGGTCCAAGACAAAATCGGAGACCTTCTTATCGAGACCGGTCATGGTGCGCATCTCGGGATCGTAGAAAGGATTGGGCAAGAAGCGAACATCGATCATGATATCCGCCTCGATGGGCATGCCATGCTTAAAGCCAAACGAGAACACGTGGACATCCATAAGCTGCTGGTCGGACAGCTCGGAAAAAGCCATGCGCAGCTTGTTGCGCAAGGCAGAAGTGCGCAAGCGGCTCGTGTCGATAATCATATCGGCTCGATCGCGAACGCCCTGCAGCTGCAGACGTTCACGCTGAATAGCGTCGGCCGTGGTCTCCCCCGGCTTTGCAATGGGATGGCGACGACGGTTTTCGCTATACCGGCGAATCAGCACCTCGTCAGACGCCTCGAGAAACACAATGTCGCAGCTCATCTCGCGCTCCTCGAGTGCGGCAACGGCATCGAGCAGCTCATCGAACAAGCCCTGGCTGCGCAGGTCACAGGTGACGGCGAGATGCCTGCCCACGCCCGTATTGATGCCAACGAGCTCAGCAAGCTGGGCAATCAGGCGTGGGGGCAGGTTGTCGATACAAAAATAGCCCATGTCCTCAAACACATGCATGGCTTGCGTTCGGCCCGAGCCGGACATTCCGGTGATGATAACGATATCGGGGATACGCTCCGAGCGCTCCGCCGCATCCATGGCATCTCCCTTTTGCATGTGTGCCTCCTAAAATAAGCGCGGGACCCGGCCAGCGGATCCCGCGCGATCAATTGCCTTTATTGAGTATACCGCCCCAAGCGGATACAAGGCCCGTCTTACGCCTCAAGCGCAGCCTTGAACCAACTTGTAATACTCGTGGGGTGCGTGATAGCGGTGCCGACGACAACGGCCCACGCGCCGGCGTCGATTGCAGCGCGAGCCTCCTCGGGCGTATGCACGCGACCCTCGCAAATGATGGGAAGGCCGGGAAATTCCTCGGTCGCCTGACGCAGGAGCGGCAGGTCGGGGCCATCGGCCATGGTGCAGTCGATGGCGGCGACACCGTGAGAGAGTGTGGTGGATACCAGGTCGAAGCCCATATCAACCGCACGGCGAATGTCCTCGATGGTGGCACAATCCGCCATCAGGAGCACACCCTCCTCGTGCAGCGGGCGGAAGGTGTCCTCGACCGACTTGCCATCGGGACGCGGACGATCGGTGGCGTCGATCGCCACGATATCGGCACCCGCAGCAACGCAGGCACGAGCGTGACGCAGCGTCGGCGTGATGTAAACGCCCTCGTGCCCGTCCTTCCACAGACCGATGACGGGAACCTCACAGCGACCCTTAATGGCGGCAATGTCGGCAAGGCCCTGGCAGCGAATGGCGGCGGCGCCGCCAAGCTCGCAAGCGCGAGACATTTGAGCCATGGTCTCGGGCGTACGAAGCGGCTCGCCCATATACGCCTGAACGCTCACGACGAGCTTGCCCTTCAGGGACTGGATCAAAGGATCAACGGTCATGTTCGACTCAACCTTTCTCAAAACAGCCTTCTGAGACACCGCACCTTGACGTTCAAACCGTCGCTCGCGTACCGAAGTACGCTTCGCTCCTCTTTCACGTCAATCTGCGGCACCTCAGAAGGCGCACTTGGTAGTTATGTTTACTTCAACGATGCAAGAAGGTGTTCGGCGGCACCGATGAGCGGCGCGTCGCCCTCCAGAGAGCCGATGAGAATCGGCGTGTCCTGAAGCGGGTCGAGCGCCTGGCTGGCATAGCCCTCGTGCACCGAGTCCTTCCACGTCTGTGAACGCCAATCGGGGCCTTGGTGAATCACGCCGCCCGAAAGCACGATGACCTCAGGGTCCAGGATGTTAGCGAGCGAGCCCAGGCTGGCGCCCAGCGCAAAGCCGGCGTCATGAATGACCTCGGTCGCCTTTGCGTCGCCTGCGCGGCACAGGTCGTTCACGTCACGGCCGACCGAAGGACGGCTGGGGTCGACGCGGCCAAAACGCTCATCGTACATGCGCCCGATTGATGTTCCGGAAGCAACCGACTCCAGATGGCCGGAACGCCCGCAGGCGCAGGGAATGCCGGCGGCAGCCGAGCACTCGATGTGGCCCATATGGCCGGCAGCACCATGGAAGCCCTGCATCACGCGGCCGTTCTCGACATATGCGCCGCCGATGCCCGTACCGATGCCCAAACACAAGACGGAGAACTTGCCCTTGCCGACGCCCCAGTGGGCCTCGCCCAGAGCATGAGCCTGCACGTCGCCTACAACGGCAACGGGAAGGCCGAGGTCCTCGCGCAGACGCGGCCCCAACTGAACACCGGACCAGCCGGGCATAATCTCATTGGCATACGCGATGGCGCCCGTCTTGGGGTCGACGACACCGGCAGCGCCGATGCCAACTCCGAGGACCTCGACATCGGGATTTGCCTCAAGAGCTGCCTTGATAGACGCCTCGATGCGCTGGAAGACTGCTTCGCCACCCTCCTGGGCCTCGGTGGGAACCTCAGCCTCAAAAACGGGATGGGGCACACCGCCGTCAGCCGGATACTCCATGATGGCAGTCGCGATCTTAGTTCCGCCGATATCGACAGAGCAGACGTACTTGTTCTCCATGTCGTTCTCCTTCGGAGACAAAAACAACTACAGGAAATGCGCTGTCAGGCTAGCCGTCACAGCGCGGTAAAGGTTTTCCAGGTGCCCGAGATCGCCGAGAAACCGTGCGGCCATTGACCTAATGGGTCATGGCCGCACGGTTGAACGGCGAGGTCGGGTGCCTGGGAAAGCTTTAAAGGAGACCGTTGTCCTGGAGGACCTTGCGAATCGCCTCGACGTTCTCACCGGTCATGGCCTTCACCGGGCGCGGCATGGTCGGGCTGTCGAAGATGCCCATGAGGTTCATAGCGGTCTTGAAGGCGCCGACGCCACCGGCATAGCCCTGGACGCCCGAGGTGACATCCCAGATGTGCGAAATCTCATTGAGGCGATCCTGCTCGGCCTTGACGGTAGCCCAGTCACCAGCCTGAGCGGCCTTCCACTGACGAACGTAGCCCTCGGGCTCAACGTTGGCGAGACCCGGGACAGAGCCGTCGGCGCCACCGAGGTAAGCGCCGTCGACAACA
Organism: Collinsella sp.; assembly: GCA_018370025.1. GTDB lineage: Bacteria > Actinomycetota > Coriobacteriia > Coriobacteriales > Coriobacteriaceae > Collinsella. The sequence continues at coordinate 122,326 of JAGZBF010000002.1, forward strand.
ACCTCGTGACCGGTGAGGATGCTCATCGGATGGCCGTTCTTTTCGTTCTCCTGAACGAGGTAGCGGAACGAGATGTCATCACCCGAGGAATCCTTGACGCCAGCAAGGACGCCCTCGGCGCCGAGCTTGGCAAGAAGCTTCCAGGGAAGCTTGGTGTGGACGCACACGGGGATGTCGTAGGCGAAGATGGGCAGGTCGAGTTCCTCGTGAAGGATGCGGAAGTGCTCCTCGACCTCGGTCATGCCCTGCAGGGCATAGAACGGGCAGGTGGCGACGAGCGCATCGGCGCCCAGCTCCTGAGCGACCTTGCCGTGCTCGATCATGCGCTCGGTCTCGGTGTCGATGATGCCGACCAGAACGGGAACGCGGTGGTCGACGATACGGACGGCCTCTGCGACAATCTGGCGACGGCGCTCGTCGGTGGAGAAGACGACCTCGCCCGAGGAGCCCAGGAAGAACAGGCCATCGACGCCGGCATCGATCATGCGGTTGATGCTGCGCTCAAAGGAGGCAACGTCGAGCTGGTGGTCTTCGGTATCGGGAACAACGACGGGAGGGATAACGCCGGTGAATTTCTGAGTTGCCACAAGAATCTCCTTAGTTGTCTGGCGGGCAGCCCTATGCCGCCCACTCTTGTTGGCGGTGTCCAGGCCGTCTAGGCCAAAGAACACGAATAGAACGTTTGGTTAAAGAAGTCGACGACTTCGTTTTCGAACGCATTGATGCGCTCGTGAGCGTATTTGGCATAGATGATATGCCTCCGGTCACACTCAAGACCGTTGAATACGGCAAACTGACCCTTGGGATCACTCACGGTATCCATGAGCGATGTGCCCATGAGCACCGAGCCACGAACCCGAGGCGACAGCGTCTCGAGACCGCTGGGAAGCGGATTGGCAAGCGCCGTGCAGGCAAGGCCCCGCTCGTCCAGAGCAGAAACCGCCAGCGCGACACCGCCGCCAAGGCCCTCGCCCCATGCAAAGATGCGGTCGGGATCCATGCCATCAAGGTTGCGCGCAACCTTCGCCAACGCGCAGCCCCAACGGACACGCTCGACAAAAGCAGGCGAGGTAATCCCCTGCTGCAGATCGTTGGATCCAATAGTCTCATCGTCCAGCGCGAGGACGGCATACCCCATGGCGGCAAATCTCGTCATGTGATGCCAGCCGCGCACAGGCCGATCGATGTCGTGGAACATCAGGCACAACGGCACGCGCTCAGATACTCGGGCACGACCGACAGGCTCGATCAAACGAGCGTGAATCGCATCGTCACCGAGCTCAAAGGAGACCTCCGAGTAACGGGCGCAGGGGTTAACAAAGTCAATCGCCGTAATGGCCAGGCCTTGAATCTCAAGATTCGAAGCGCATGTCTCTAAATCAGAAACATCTGCTTGGACATCACCGTGCCAGTCCCGATATTCTGCGAGCCTTGACGAAACCGTTCCAGGAATTCCCACGAGTCCGGGGACAATCAGCTCGTCAACATTGCTCTCGCACTTAGACATGAGCCTCCCCTCCCTTGCAGAAAAACGGAATGATCAAATCGTCAAAATCCTGAATCTCCTCGTGGCCAAAGCCTTCAAAGAACTCATGACGCTTTTCGCAGGTCAGGTTGTTATAGACCGCAAACTGCGTCGCTGGCGGACAGACGATATCGGCTGTGCCAGTGCCAAACAGCACGGGGCATTTGACCATGGGGGCAAAGTTCTTGGAATCGAAGTACGCCAGCTTGGCATAGCCTTCGTCAATACGAGTCGAGTCCTCGTCAAACCAGCGAGACCAATAGCGCAGGCCCTCGTAGGCAATGTCGTCGGCATCCAAATCCCAGACCAGGCGGAAATCTGACAGGAAGGGATAGAGGATGGCGGCACGATTGATAAGCTCGCTGTTAAGCGCACAGGTCGCAATGCCCAAACCGCCGCCCTGCGACGCGCCGTTCACAAACACACGCGCGAGATCGATGCCCTCGAGCTCGCGAACGATGCGGCACAGGATGCGAATATCTTGGTGCAAGCGGACATAGTAGAGGTTGGCCGGGTCGCCGTCGATACCGGCGACGATATGACCGGCAACCGTTGTGCCCTCAAATCCACCAATGTCCTCGGAGGGACCTCCTTGGCCGGGGCAGTCGAGGGCGATGAGTGCCATGCCCATGCCCGCAAACGACGCCTGCTCAAACCAGCTGCGGCTAGCACCCGGATAGCCGTGGAACTGTAGCACCAGCGGCACGGGCTCGTCCGAAACCGGCTGGAGATACTTGGCATGCAGGCGTGCACCGCACATGCCGGTATACCAGAGGTCGAAAAACCGACAGGTCGCGGAATCCGCAACCGAAGCCGCCTCAATCGCATAGTCGAGCTCGACGGCGTCGGCCTCGGCCATGCGGTCCTTCCAAAAGAGATCGAAATCCGATGGACGGGGCATAGCGCCTCGATATTCACCAAATTGCTGTTGTAGCTCCTGAGCACTTGGCATGGCTCGTGAACCCAACCTTTCGAAATCGCAACGGAGGTGCGCCCGGTAAGGGAACCGGGCGCACGGGAGGGAAAGCGAGGCTACTCGCCGAGCTTGGGATGCAGCAGCGACGGCGCAGCGCCGAGCAGCATCTTGGTGTAGGGATCCTGAGGGTGCTGGAAGACCTGCTTGGCCTCGCCCTGCTCGACGATCTTGCCGCCATTCATAACGATGATGTCGTCAGAGATATAGCGGACCGTCTGGATGTCATGGCTGATGAACACCATGGCCAGGCCGAGCTCCTTCTTAAGGTCGGTCAGCAGGTTCAGAATCTGCGCACGGACCGAAACGTCCAGAGCCGAGGTGGGCTCGTCGGCGATGATGGCATCGGGGTTCAGCGACAGGGCACGAGCAATTGCGACGCGCTGGCGCTGGCCGCCCGAAAGCTGGCCGGGAAGAACCTCGGCGGCGGAGCTGGGCAGACCGGTGAGCTCCAAGAGCTCCTTGACGCGCTTCTCCTGCTCGGCCTCGGTACCCAGGTTGTGGACGCGCATGGGGTCGAGCAGTTGCTCGCGAACAACCATGCGGGGGTTGAGCGCCGTGGCCGGGTTCTGGAACACGACCGAGATGACGCGACCCATGTGGCGACGGTCCTCGGCGGTACGTTTGGTAACGTCCTTGCCCTTAAAGTAGACCTTGCCGCTCGTGGGGGCCTGCAGGCCGCACATGACGTTGGCGGTGGTGGACTTTCCGCAACCGGACTCACCGACGATGCCGATGGTCTGTCCGGGCATGAGCTTAATCGTTACACCCTGGACGGCGTGAACCAGGTTGGGGTGCAGAATCGAGCCGGTACGGGTCCTAAAGGTGACGTGGACGTCATCAAGGAAGATGATCGGCTCGACGCCGTTGACTGCGGTCTCGCTCATCTACATCACCTCCGCGTGAGGGGTCAAACCATTTGCCTTGAGCACCTCGTCGGGGAGCTCGGAATAGAAGTGCTCGGTGCCGGGCACGCGCTTGAAGACCGGACGGGTGTCCAGGCCAATGCGCGGATGGCTCGAGCGGGGCGCGAAGCGATCGCCCTTGGGGAAATCGCGCGGGCTGGGAACAGCGCCGGGGACCTGGTGCAGACGGCCCGAGCCGCTCTCGATGGACAGGACGGAGCCCAGAAGGCCGCGGGTGTACTCATGAATCGGGTTGGTGAGCAGCTCCTTGGTGGGCGCCTGCTCGATAACCTGACCGGCGTACATAACCGTGATGTTATGGGCAACCTCGGCGACAAGCGCCAGGTCGTGCGAAACGAAGATCATGGCAAAGCCGAGCTTGGCCTGAAGATCGTTGAGCAGCTTGATGACCTGCTTCTGGACGGTAACGTCCAGAGCGGTCGTAGGCTCGTCGCAGATGACCAGCTTGGGGTCGCGGGTAAGGGCCATAGCGATCAGAACGCGCTGACGCTGGCCACCGGAAAGCTCATGCGGATAGCTCTCGAGCGTACGCTTGGGGTCGAGGCCCACGAGCTCCAGGAGCTCCTCGGCGCTACGGGTGCCGCCACGCTTGGTGAGCTGCTTCATCTGGGCGGAAATGAGCATGGAGGGGTTGAGCGAGGACAGGGCGTCCTGATAGACCATGGCGATATCGGTACCGCGAAGGCCGAACCACTCCTTCTTGCTCATCTTGAGCAGGTCGCGGCCCTCCCAGAGAACCTCGCCGGAAAGATGCTCGTCATCGTCGGTCAGGCCCATGATGGCCAGCGTGGTGATGGACTTACCGCAGCCGGACTCACCGACCAGGCCCATGGTCTGGCCGGGACGGACATCAAAGTTGACGTGGTCGACGACGTTGATATCACCGTGGTGTTCAAACTGGATGCAGAAATCGCGGACCGAAAGGATCGGCTCAACGGACTCATCGGGCACATGGCGGTCGTTACGCTTGAGTTCGACATCACGCAGAGCGCCAAGACGGGCGGACAGGGACTGAGCCTGCTCCTTGTAGGCGCGAACGGGGTCGGAGACCAGCAGGTCGGCCTCGCGGCGCTTGGAGGAGTCGGTCGGATCCAGGGCGGCGGAGGGAGCAGCGGCCATGGCGTCGGTAATGCCCTCGGACAGGATGTTGAGTGCCAGGCAGGTGATCATGATGGCCAGGCCCGGGAACAGCGCCTGCCACCAACGGCCAGCGAGCACGCCACCGCGGGCGTCAGCGAGGATGTTGCCCCAGGTAGCGGTAGGCTCCTGAATACCAGCGCCGATAAAGGTCAGCGAGGCCTCGAAGATGATGGCATCGGCGACCAGAGTAACGGTGAAGACCATAATCGGGGCGATGCAGTTGCGCAGGACGTGCTTGATCAAAATCCACGGAGCCTTGGCGCCGGAAACGATGACCGCGCGGACATAGTCCTCGCCGTACTCGGACACGATGTTGGCGCGCACGATACGGGCAATCTGCGGAGTGTACATAAAGCCGATGGCGAAGATAATCGACGGCACGGAATTGCCCAGGATGGAGACGAAGACGGCAGCGAGGGCGATGCCCGGGATGGACATGATGATGTCCAGGATGCGCATGATCGCTTCGGAAACGGACTTACGCGAAACCGCCGCGAGGGCGCCCACGACCGAGCCGCAGACCAGAGCCATGGCAGTGGCGCCAAAGCCGATGATCAGCGAGTAACGACCACCGTAGAGCATGCGCGACAGAATGTCGCGACCCTTATCGTCGGTACCGAAGATAAATCCGTTGCCGGGAGCCTGGCGAGCCGTAAAGATCTCGACCGGGCTATAGGGGGCAAGAAGGGGCGCCAGAATCGCAGTCAGGGCGACCAGCACCAGCACGACGGCGGCAATCTTAGAAGACAACGTCATCTTCTTCCAGCCACCGAGCTTGAGCCCCTTGGAGGCAGCCTTCTCGAGCTGCTCGGTTTGCTTCTCTCGAATCTTTACCATAATCTACACCGTCCTGATGCGCGGGTTGATGAGCAGGTAGAGCATGTCAACCACGATGTTGATGATGATGAAGGCAAGAGCAACGACGATAACGACGCCCTGAACCAGGTTCGCCTCGTTGCCCTGAACGCCCTGCAGAATCGCAGTGCCCATGCCGGGGAGGTTGAAGATAACCTCGATGACGACGGCGCCGCCCATGAGGTAACCGATCTTAAGACCGAGGGTGGTGACCGGGGTGATCAGCGCATTGCGAAGAACGTTGATGCCGACGACGACCTTCTCGGGAACGCCGGCGCCGCGAGCCATACGGACATAATCCTTGTCGAGCTCCTCGACCATGGCGGTACGCACGATACGAGTCATCTGGCCCGTCAGCGGAAATGCCAAGGCGATAGCGGGCATGATCATACGTCCCAGATAGCCAACCGGATTCGTGGTGAAGTGAGGCAGAGCACCCGATGCCGGGAGCACCTTAAGGTAGGAAGAGAACAGCAGGATCAACAGAACGGCAAGCCAGAACGACGGGGTTGCCAAGCCGGCGATGGAAAAGACGCGGATCACTTGGTCCGGCCATTTGTCGCGATACAGTGCCGCGATGACGCCGAGCAAAAACGAAACGACCGCACCGATGGCAAGACCGATAAAGGTCAGCTGCATCGTGACGGGCAGGGCCGTGGAGATGCGCTTGGCAACGGAGTTGCGAGCAGCACCATAGGTGCCCATGTCGCCATGGATCAAATCGCCCATATAGCGCACGTAGCGCACGGGCCAGGGGTCGTCCAGACCATACTTCTCATGGTACTCGGCAACCGCCTCGGGCGAGGCACCGTCACCCAACGCCGTGTAGGCGGGGTCGGTCTTGGAGAACGACATAAGGAAGAACACCAGGACGGTGACGCCCAATGCCATGATCGGCAGCGCCACAAGACGCCTTCCAATCAAACGTAGAAAGTTGTTCACGTTCTCTCCCCTTTCTTTTGTCGGTAGGACCAACTGGTATATGAGTACGGGTACTCATTACAAGACCCGAGCGACATCGTTGCCGCCCGGGTCTTTGTTTCAACTATGAGGATACGGCCCCAATGACCGATATCCTGCATACAGACTCAAGCGAGTCTTACGCCTTGACGGTCGCAACGCCCCTGAAGGACATGCTCGTCGTGCCGATGCCCTTGAAGCCATCGAGGGCCTCGCCGTTGGGCGCAGTGGACGGATCGTCCCAGGAAGCGGAGACGGTCTTGACGTGGACAACGGGGTACAGAACGGCGTTGTCGGCAATGATGTCGAAGCACTCGTTCCACTTCTTCTGCTGCTCGTCGCCCTCGGCGGCAAGAGCCTCGTCCATGAGACTGTGGAGCTTCTGCCACTCAGCGGACTCCTTCCACGGGCAACGGGTCTGCATCCAGACGTTGTCGCCGTACCACCAGTTGAGCAGCAGGTCGGGGTCGGCGCCGAAGCAGGAAGGATCGCCAGGGGCAAGGAGGATATCGTAGGCCTCGCCGCCGTCGATGGCAGCGTAGGTGGCCGGCGAGGTATCGGTCTGGATGGCCACATCGAAGCCGAGAGCGTCGAGGTCGTTCTTGACCTGGGCGGCCATGCCCTTAATCTGCTCGTTGTCGGTGGTGCGCAGGGTGATGGCACCCGGGGTGATGCCAGACTCCTCGATGAGCTTCTTAGCCTTCTTGGCGTCGGTCTTGTACACCGTGGAAGCCTCATGATAGTTGGTGAAGCTCTTGGGCAGGTAGCAGCTGGCAGCGGTGGCAAGGCCGGCGAAGGTGTTGCTGACCATCTTCTCGGTGTCGAGCGCATACATGACAGCCTGACGGACCTTGACGTTGTTCCAAGGCTCCTTGGCGACGTTGAACATGATGAAGCGGGTGCCGAAACCCTGAACGTTATCGATCTTGCAGCCGGCGCTCTCAAGCTGGTCGACGGCGTCAGCGGTAACGAGCTCCATAACGAGCGTGGAGCCTTCCTGCTGGGCGGTAACGCGAGCGGTGGGGTCGGTCAGGATGCTGTACTGGATCTTCTTATCCTCGGCAGCATACTCACCGTTGTACTCGGGGTTGGGAACCAGGGTGATCTCGGTATCGGAGATAGAGTCGTACATCCAGGGGCCGGAACCGATCGGCTGCTTGGCGCGATCCTCCTCGGACTGAGTAGCCGGGGTAACACGGATGATGGCCAGACGATCCTTGAGCAGGGAGAAGTTGGGGACCTTGGTCTTGACCGTTACAGTGCTGGCATCCTTGGCCTCGATGGACTCGAAGGGCTGGAAGAACGGAGCATAGGTAGCGGAAGCAGCGCAAGCGGTGTAGGAAGCGACGACGTCGTCAGCAGTGACCTCGGTACCATCGGAGAACTTGGCGCCCTTGCGGATGGTGACCTCGAAGGTAGTGTCGTCCACGGACTTGGGATCGTCGGTGGCGAGCTCGTTGAAGGTGCTGTAGTCGTGGTAATCGATGCCGTAAAGACCCTCGACGACGTGCCAGTTAGCACCCAGGCCCACAGCGGAGCCGGTGCTGGCGGGATCGAAGCTGGACGGAGCGTAAGCGGAACCAGCGGTAATCACACCGCCGCCACGGTTGGCGGAATCGGCGGAACCGGAAGCGGAACCCTCGTCGTTGGAGCTGCCACCGCAGCCGGTGAGACCAAGCCCTGCGACAGCAGCGACGCTGCCGGTGAGGCCGAGGAACGAACGCCTGGACATACCCTTGTTGATGATGGCCATGTCTTCTCCTATCAATAGAGAATCTTACCCGGGAGCACCTAGACTTGCCCCCGCGCAACTTGCGGACGATATATACCTTACCTACCGACGAACCCAACTGAGGTGCCGCGCTCGGCGACCGATACATACATACGCTTGAACGGTATTTACTACCGTTCACCGAATTCATTGACAAACAATTCGCCAGACAGTATGTATCGACGAGGTGAGATATCAGTCATCGTCAACCCGCAGGATAGCAGGGTTGTTCACCATGGCTAGTCAAACGTTTTAGCGTTAATAAAACCCGAAATCGACAGGTAATCGCCGCGAAATAAATGATTGAAAATCGGCCAATCATGTATATCAGTTGTTTAGAAGCACGTTTAGTTTTCGGAACGGTTGGCCGATGCCTGGGCGCGTTCGGCATTCCATGCAACAAGTGCCTCGTGGACCGCTTTGGCGACATCGGCCGGAACGCCTCGAACTTCCGCGATCTCTTGCTCGCTCGCCGCGCGCAAACGCTTCATCGAGCCAAAATGGCGCATAAGGGCACGTTTTCTGGTGGGTCCCACGCCTGGAACGTCATCGAGTACCGAAACCGTCATGGCTTTATCGCGCAATTCGCGATGGAACGTGATGGCAAAACGGTGCGATTCATCGCGCACCTGTTTGATTAGATAGAGCGACGCGGACCCGGTCGGAAGCACGACTGGAGTCTCGTCCCAAGGCACGAAAACCTCCTCATCGGCCTTTGCCAAGCCACAAACTGGTATATCGAGCCCAAGAGCCTCAAGTTGCTTGATCGCAGCGGTCAATTGCGGCTTACCGCCATCGACAACGAGCAAATCGGGGCGCGATCCAAAGCGCTCGTCGGCCATGCGCTCGGGAGCATAGCGTCGTCCCAAAACCTCGGACATCGACACGAAGTCGTTTGCCTCGTCCAATTCGGCCTGAATTTTAAAACGACGGTACTGGCTCTTGTCGGCGCGTCCGTTGGTAAACACCACCATCGAGGCGACGGTAAAGGTTCCGTGCAGCGTCGAGATATCGAAGCACTCGATACGCATCGGCGGCGCTGGCAGCGCCAGCGCGCTTTCGAGCTCCAGGAGCGCCTGATTGGTGCGGTCGTCAGCGTACCCCGTTCGCATCATGTAGCGCATAAGGGCATGGCGCGCATTTTTGGATGCCATATCGAGCAAACGGTGCTTTTCGCCACGCTGCGGCCTATGGAGATGGCAGGAACGCTCGCGCTTGCCCGCAAGCCATTCCCCCAGCGCCTCCGCATCCTCAAGCTCGACGGAAAGGTTGACCTCAGCTGGAATATCAGCCGTCTCGTCGTAATAGCGCTTAAGAAAGCCCGACTGGAGCTCTTCCTCGTCAACATCAAGACCCTTGTCGAGAATGAACTCGCAGGTGCGAACTGTTCGGCCCTCGCGAACGACGAAGACGCAAGCGGCGGAGATGGTCTCCTCGCGATAGAACCCGATGACATCGATATCGACACTGGAGGGAAAAACGACTTGCTGACGATCGTCCAGACCCCTGATGACCTCCAAACGACGTTTGACGCGTGCCGCGCGCTCAAAGTCGAGCGCCTCGGCGGCATCCGTCATCTCGGAGGTCAGCTCATCGACGACATCCTTGCGATGGCCCGACAAAAAGCGCTCGACACGCTTGACGTTCTTGGCATAGTCTGCCGGGGAAATCGCGCCGACACACGCACCCGGGCCGCGCCCGACATGGTAGTCAAAGCAGGGACGCCCGTTTTGCGCGCAAATCATATTGACGATGTCTTCCTCGCCCTTGTGGGACTCAACGATACGGCGACAACGACGCCACTCCGCACAGGATGCGGAGCAGATGGGAATAACCTTGCGCAGCGTATCTATCGTCTCACGTGCCGCACGGCTATCGGTATAGGGTCCAAAATAGCGCGTTCCCGGCTTATGACGCTCACGCGTATATTTGATAGCGGGATACAGGTCGCCCTTTGTAATGGCGATAAAGGGGTAGCTCTTGTCATCCTTGAGGTCGACGTTAAAGTACGGATGGTACTGACCAATCAAATTGCGCTCGAGCACCAACGCCTCATGCTCGGTCTCCACCACGATATAGTCAAAGCTCGCCACCAGCTGCATCATCAGCGGAATCTTTTGACGCTCATCCTGCAGTGTCACGTATTGACGCATGCGGGCGCGTAGGTTTTTCGCCTTGCCCACGTAGATGACATCGCCCTTGGCATCCTTCCAAAGGTAGCATCCGGGCTGTGTGGGAACGCGCGAAACCTGCTCGGCAAGCGTTGGAATGTTGTCGTGACCGGCCACGCGCACCTACTTGCGACGAAGCAGCGCCGAGACCTCGGGCATCTTAAGGACGACGGCAAGGCCAAAGGTAACAGCAAGCGAGACGACACCCGCAACGCAAACATAGCCAAGAGTAATCAGAATCGAACCGCCAAGCGCCCCGACAAAGTGCTCAAGCGCCCACATGACGCCGGCGCCTGCGGCAGCACCCAGGCCACCGAGCAAAAGGCCAAAGAAACCGCCATGTAGGATAGATTTGACCTGAAGGCCACGCAGACGACGACGCAGCCACCACAGCGAACAACCGACCAAGATCACGTAGTCGACGACATACGAAAGCGCGATTGCCGGCATGCCGAAGCCCAGCACAACGCCAAACAGCAGAACCGAGCCGGCCTGGCCGATGGCAGAATACAGGCAATAGCGGCTATAGGGCTTCATGTCGAGCAAGGCAGAGAAGCTCTTCTGCATCAACACGACCACGCCGTAGAGCGGCAGCGAGAGCGCCAGGTAGACAAGGTACTCGGACACCAGCGTCACGCCGGATTCATCGAACTTGCCAGCACAGTAGATCATGTTGAGCGGACGCGCGAAGACAATCAGGTACAGCGCGAACGGAATCAGGAAGAACAGCATCTGGGCGACGCCACGCGAAATGCCCGTGCGAACGCTGTCGTAATCCTTCTCCTGCACGTCGTGAGAGAGCTCGGTATAGAGCGCCGTCGAAAGCGAGGCGGCAATCAGCGCGTAGGGCAGCGTGTACCACAGGCGCGCATAGGCGATGACGGAAGGACCAGTCTCGGGCTGGACCACCAGCGCGGCAGCGTTGGTGATAGAAGTCGAGACAAACATGCACACCGTGGCGAGCAGCGTCGGGATACCGAGCGCAATCGTCTGCCGCAGTGCGGGGTCCTTAAAGTCGATATGGATATGGGGATGCACGCCGTGCTTGCCAAGCGCGGGGATCTGACATGCCATCTGAACAAAGACACCGAGGGTCGTACCGGCCGCAATCAAGATGATGCCGGCACGTTCGCCAAACTGTGCGGACACGGGCGCAAAACCCATAAAGCTCGCAATGACGATCACATTGTTGAGGACCGGAGCAAACGTCGACCAGAAGTAGTCGCGGTGTGCGTTGAGAACGCCCGAGAACACCGAGCCCAAACCATAAAACAGAATCTGGATGGCAAAGAAACGGAACATGAACGCAGCGGTATCCATGCTGCCGCCGTCACCCGAAAGGAACGATTGCGTCCAGATAAAGCCCGGGGCGAACACGGTCCCCAGCAACGAAATGCCACCCAGCACCAAAAGCAGAATGCCGAGCAGGTTGCCCACGTACTCGTTTGAGGCCTCGCGACCCTGCTCACGCCTCACGCCCATGTACACGGGCAAAAACGCCGTCACGAGCATGCCGCCCATCACGAGTTCGTAGAGCATATTGGGCAGGTTGTTGGCGACCTGATAGGAGGACGAGAGTAGCGACATGCCGATAGCGGCCGCCATTGCCCACGTGCGGATAAAACCGGTGACGCGAGACACGATAGTCAGGATGGTCATAAGCCCGGCGGAACGACCAACCGTGGAGTAGTCCGACGAGCCCATGTCGTCAGTGTCATCTCGCGACGAAGAAGCTCCGGATGAGGGTGTCTGAGGCGCAGATTCTTTTGCAAAATGAGCTCCGCGCTTCAATTCTTCCTGCGGCATCGCTCAGTCCTCTCTCGTAATCGCGGCAACCGTCGCCCCGCAAAATGCAATTAAATCATCGGGTGCAAGCTCGAGCTGACAACCACGCTTGCCTCCCGAAATAAAAATGGTATCCCAAAGGACACATGTCTCATCAATGAGCGTCCGGTAGCGTTTTTTCATACCGACCGGGCTGCAGCCGCCGCGAACGTAGCCAGTCGCCGCAAGCAAATCCTTCACATGCATCATGGCCAAGGACTTCTCCCCCGCGGCACGCGCGGCGGACTTTAGATCGAGCTCGTCGGCAACAGGGATGCAGCACACGACATAGTCGTTGGACGGTGTCACACAGACCAAAGTCTTAAATCCTTGACCGGGCTCCTCGCCAAGCTGCTCCGAAATCGCGACCCCCAGGCCCACCGACTCATCGCCATCGTCTTCGTACGTATGTAGAACATAGGAAATGCCGGCGCTTTCCAGCTCGCGCATCGCATTGGTTTTTGGCGTCTTTACAGCCTTTGCCATGACATATCCTTTCCCTCGCATTCGGACGCAAGAATTAAGTATATGTCCAATTCGGCTGCATACGTCACTTCGGCACAGCAAGCGCCATCGAATCACAAGGAGTCGATGGCGCCCATAAACTGAATCGCCTATTTATTGAGCATCAAGTTGAGCCTGGCGCTCCCGGTCACGCCTGAGCAACGGCGCCAAAAACTTGCCCGTATAACTCTGCGGACAGTCCGCAACCTGCTCCGGTGTACCCGAAACCACGACGGTTCCGCCGCCGTTACCGCCCTCGGGACCCATATCGATCAGGCGGTCGGCAACCTTGATGACATCAAGGTTGTGTTCAATCACCAGCACCGTGTTGCCCGCATCGACCAAGCGCTGCAGTACATCGAGCAGCTGGCGGACGTCCTCAAAATGAAGGCCGGTCGTCGGCTCGTCCAAAATATAGAACGTCTTGCCCGTCTGGCGTCGATGAAGCTCCTTGGCGAGCTTTACACGCTGCGCCTCGCCGCCCGAAAGCGTCGTGGCGGGCTGGCCCAGGCTCACGTAGCCCAAGCCTACATCGTACAGCGTCTGGAGCTTGCGCTTAATCTGCGGGATATTCCCAAAGAAGGCCAGCGCCTCGGTAACGCTCATGTCGAGCACGTCCGAGATGGTCTTGCCACGATAGGTGACCTCGAGTGTCTCGCGGTTGTAGCGTTTACCGCCGCAAACTTCGCAGGGAACGTAGATATCGGGAAGGAAGTGCATCTCGATCTTGATCTGTCCGTCGCCCTTGCACGCCTCACAGCGCCCGCCACTCACATTAAAGGAGAAACGACCTGGCGAGTAGCCGCGCGCCTTCGACTCCGGCGTACTCGCAAACAGTGCGCGAAGATCATCCCACAGGCCGATATAGGTAGCAGGGTTGGAACGCGGCGTGCGGCCAATCGGCGACTGGTCGATATCGATAACCTTATCGATACACTCGATGCCCTCGATTTTCTTATACGGACCCACAGGGCGCGTCGAGCGGTGAATGGCATTCGTAAGGGCAGGCGCAATGGTGTCGGTAACTAGGGAGCTCTTGCCCGATCCCGACACGCCGGTAACAACCGTAAGCGTACCAAACTCGATCTTGGCAGTAACGTTTTTGAGGTTGTTGGCTCGAGCGCCCGTAATTTTAAGGCAGCCGCGACCGGGTTTGCGCCGTTCATCAGGCACCCGGATCATTCGTTTGCCGGTCAGATAAGCGCCCGTCATCGACTCAGGACACGCCATGATATCGGCAGGCGTTCCCGCCGCGACTACGTGTCCGCCGTTGACGCCGGCGCCGGGCCCCATGTCGATCACGTAGTCGGCGGCACGGATTGTATCCTCGTCGTGTTCGACGACGATAACGGTATTGCCGATATCGCGCAGGCGCTCGAGCGTCTTGATCAGGCGCTCGTTGTCACGCTGATGAAGACCGATCGAGGGCTCATCCAGAATATAGAGCACGCCCATGAGACCCGCGCCGATCTGCGTTGCCAGTCGAATACGCTGTGCCTCGCCACCGGAAAGCGTCGCCGAGGCACGATCGAGCGTCAGATAGTCGAGTCCAACATCGACCAGAAAACGCAAGCGCTCCAGGATTTCCTTGACGATACGGCCGCCGATAAACCGTTGACGCTCGGTAAGTTCCAAGCCCTCAAAAAACTCGAGCGACTCACGGCACGACAGGCAACAAACCTCGTAAATGGACTTGCCGCCCACGGTGACGGCGAGCATCTCAGGGCGCAAACGAGCGCCGTGGCAGCTCGAGCACGGTTCCTCGCGAATGTACTTCTCCAGGCGCGCCTTGGTGTTCTCGTTCGTCGTCTCGGCATAGCGTTCGTACAGGATGTTGCGAACGCCCGAAAACTTTGTATCCCACTGGCTACGACGTCCGTCGAGCTTTTGGTAGTCGACCGAGATCTTCGTATCGCCCAGGCCATCCAAGAATGCACGACGCACGCGAGGGGGCAAGTCCTCCCACGGCGTATCGGCGCTCACCTTAAAGTGTTTGCAGACCGCAGCAAAAATCTGCGGATAGTAGTTCGAATTGCCAAACAGGCTACCAAAGACTCCGTCGGCAATGGACTTCGAGGGGTCCTCAATCAGCGCCTCGGCATCAACGGTTTTCTTAAAGCCCAGGCCGTCGCACTCAGGACATGCGCCATAGGGAGCGTTGAACGAAAAATCACGCGGCTGAAGATCGTCAATGGAGTGTCCATGCTCCGGGCACGCCAAGGCCAACGAATACTCCAGCAGTTCGCCCTCGGTCCCCTCGGGAGCATCGCGATCGGGCAGCATGTACACGTTTACATTGCCGTGCGCCAAGGCAGTCGCCTGTTCAACAGACTCGGCGATACGGCCCAGAGAATTCTCGCGGATCACGATGCGATCGACTACGACCTCGATATCGTGCTTGAATTTCTTATCCAGATCGATCGGATCGTCGAACGAGCGCACTTCACCGTCGACACGCACGCGGCTAAAGCCCTCGGCGCGAAGGTCCTCAAACAGTTTGGTGTACTCGCCTTTTCGCCCGCGCACCACCGGTGCCAGCACAAACGCGCGGCGGCCCTCCCCCGCCGCCAAGACCTTGTCGGCAACCTGGTCGGTCGTCTGGCGCTCAATGACGCGGCCGCATTCGGGACAGTGCGGGGTGCCCACACGGGCGAACAGCAGGCGCAGATAGTCATAAATCTCGGTTACGGTGCCAACCGTAGAGCGAGGGTTTTTAGACGTCGTCTTTTGGTCGATCGACACCGCCGGCGAAAGGCCGTCGATTGAATCCAAGTCGGGTTTGTCCATCTGGCCCAAGAACTGGCGCGCATAGCTCGAAAGACTCTCGACGTATCGACGCTGGCCCTCGGCATAGATAGTGTCAAATGCCAGCGAACTCTTGCCCGAGCCAGAAAGACCGGTAATGACCACGAGTTGGTCACGCGGAATGGAAACATCGATATCACGGAGGTTGTGCTCACGAGCGCCGCGAATAACGA
The DNA here is from genome assembly GCA_018370025.1 of Collinsella sp. GTDB lineage: Bacteria > Actinomycetota > Coriobacteriia > Coriobacteriales > Coriobacteriaceae > Collinsella. The sequence continues at coordinate 137,953 of JAGZBF010000002.1, forward strand.
TAGAAGAATCAGACATGGAAGCTCCTTGCCTCCTATTGCATCGAATCATACTGTCGATGAGTTTAGCGCACTCGACGCGCACAGATGTTCGTAATACAAGATTCGCAGACCTTTAGCTTTGCGTATCGGGCGCTTTGTTTCTCGAAATGCCGTGGAAAGGTTACAGTAATCTAATACTGAACTTAATTTGCCGTAACAGAGGAACGTCCATGACCGAAGATATCCCCCTTGAAATCACTTCGAGCGACATGGCCAATCTGCCCATATTCATCGCCGTCCTTATCGTGGCCATCGTCGTGGTGCGCGTACATTTTTCAATCAAACACAATGAAAAGCCGCCCATTGCCCGCGTCTTTTGGTGCGCGACGCTCCTCATCCCGCTCGGCATGGTAGCTGCATGGATTACGAATCAATTGCTCGTAAATGAGGACAATTCCCTATGGGTCCTTTCTTATTCGGCGCTCGGTGCTACCGCCGTCATACTTCTTGTCGAGCCCTTGGTTTCGGGACTTATCGACCAAACCGATCTTGCGACGGGAACGGTTGCCTGTATTTGCCGTGACATCCTTGTCATCGCCGCTGTTTCAGCGCTCTCGTTCGTTTCACTCGAAATTGCCTGTAACGAAACGTTCTATCGCATTCCCGCCAACTCATTCGGGTTTTCCGTCGGGCTGCTCGCGACGGTTCTGCTCTCCCTTTATTTGCTGGGACAGCGTCATGGAGGCGTCATGGCCCTCGTGCCCGTCGCCTGTTGCATCCTTGGCATTGCCGAGCACTTCGTCATAACGTTTAAAGGCGAGGCCATCCTGCCAAGCGATATCTTGGCCCTTGGCACCGCAATGGAAGTGAGCGAGGGATACGAGTTTACCTTTACCGCCGGAATCGTAACCTCTCTAGCCCTGCTGGAGATTTCCCTGGGGCTTCTTTCGCTTATCCGACCGAGAAAGCTCCGTACGCCCACCCATGTCTTCCCCGCAATCGCCGCTAACCTCTGCGCTTTTCTGCTAGTGACCGTTGTGGGGCTCTCGGGCTTTTCCAGCATCGACTTGGAGCAGGCGCTGAATTTTGGATTTGACCGTTGGCAGCCCATCACCACGTATGCGTCTCAGGGTTTTATCACTTCGTTCACCGAAATGGTCAACGAGTTGCCCATTGAGAAGCCCGAAGACTATACGCCCGATGAGGCGCAGAGCATCGAGCAGGAGCTCGCCGCCACCTACGACAGCACGTATGGCTCGAGCGAGCAGCGCGCGGCGGCTGTTGCCCAGTTCAATGAAATCAAGCCGACGATTGTTGCCGTCATGAATGAGAGTTTTAGCGACCTTTCGTGCTTTGAGCAGCTCCAGGCGGCCGGGTACACCGGCCCCGCATTCTACAACTCGCTTCCCGACACACTTGTTCGCGGCACCATGCTCGCTTCGGTCGCCGGTGGCGGAACGGCGAACTCCGAATTCGAATTTTTGACCGGAGCGACAACGGCCTTTGTCGGATTAGGCAAAATCCCCTATCAGCTGTATCAGATGAATGGCGTCAACAGCCTGGCAAAGGACCTTAAAGAGCTTGGGTATACCGCTACCGCTATGCACCCGCAAAACCCCGTCAACTACCATCGAGATAAAATCTATCAGCAGCTGGGCTTTGGAGACTTTCTTTCAATCGGCGATTTCGAAGGTGCGCCCTGTTACCATGCCGGCGTATGCGACTACGCCACCTACGACAAGATACTCGACCTGCTTAGAACCGACGAAGCGCCGCAGTTCATCTTTGACGTCACGATGCAAAATCACGGCGGCTACGACTATGGCACCGTTCCCGCCGAAGAGCTGACAAACTATTGGGTCGAGGGAGCCAGCGAGGGCGCCAATAGCGCGCTCAACACCTATCTCACCTGCATCAACGCATCCGACCGGGACCTCGAGTACTTTATCAACGAGCTCCGCAATATCGGCAGACCGGTTGTTCTTGTCTTTTTTGGCGACCATCAGCCGAGCGCCGCAACGACTCTCAACGACGAGCTGTACCCTCAGGAAGATACGGCAAGCCACGCTTTCCGTGTCTATCAGTCAACCTATTTCGTCTGGGCTAACTATGAAATCGCCGGCAATACCGAGCTCAACGTCTACGACACCGTCGGGGCAAACGAGATTGCAGCCATTACCCTTAATAAGATCGGCGCCCCGCTCACCGACTATCAAAAGGCCCTGCTTGCAACAAGGTCAGATGTGCCCACCATCAATGTCGCCGGCTATCTCGGTGCCGACGGGCTGCGCTACAACTTGGAATCTGAAGACAGCCCATACACCTCGACGATCGACAAGCTGCAGCGCATGCAATACCTCGAGTTCGCCAGCAAAGTTCAGTAAGCCCGCCCATTCGCTTGGGCCCATCGTATTGCAAGCACGCTCGGCCCAAATGCATCGCAAATGACTCCCGCTCGCAAACGAGGGTACAATGACGCTCGTGTCACATCGTGGGGCCTTGCCCCAACGCATACAAAGGAGTCAGATATGGGTTGCGAGCACGCACAGGCGGCCGGCGGACAAACCGCACCGCAGGAATTTGAAGAGAACACGCTATCCGAGGTCAAGCGCGTTATCGCCGTGCTATCCGGCAAGGGCGGCGTCGGCAAGTCGTTCGTCACCGGTGCCATCGCCACCGAGCTTGCCCGCCGCGGCAACAAAGTCGGCATCCTCGATGCCGACATCACCGGCCCCTCCATCCCCAAGATGTTCGGTATGAGCGGACGTCATGTCCATGCTCTCGGCAATCTTATGCTGCCCGAGATCTCAGAGCACGGGGTCAAGGTCATGAGCTCCAACCTGCTGCTCCAAAACGAAACCGATCCCGTCCTTTGGCGTGGCCCGGTTATCGCGGGCGCCATCAGGCAATTCTGGAGCGAGACCTCATGGGGCCCCATCGACTACCTGCTGGTCGATATGCCTCCGGGAACGGGCGACGTCGCGCTCACCGTTTTCCAATCGCTGCCCGTCGATGGCATCGTCATCGTCACGAGCCCGCAAGACTTGGTCTCGATGATCGTCGCCAAGGCAGTCAACATGGCCGAGAAGATGAACGTCCCCATTCTGGGCGTCGTCGAGAACATGAGCTATATCGAGTGCCCCGACTGCGGCAAGAAGATCGAGGTCTTTGGTAAGAGCAAGCTCCCCGAAGTCGCCGAGCGCTACAACCTCGACATCTTGGGCCAGCTTCCCATCAATCCGTCACTCGCCGAGGCCTGCGATAAGGGTGAAGTCGAGACCGCGCTGCCCGATGGCATGCTGCCCAAGGCCGTCTCTGCCGTCGAGGCCATCGCCCCGCACGAGACCGACGAGGCCTAAGTGAACACGAGCGCCTTCTATGACGTCCTGGTAATCGGCGGCGGGGCCTCGGGTCTCGCCGCCGCCATTACGGCCGCACGCGCTGGCAAAAGCGTCTGCATCGTTGAGCGCGATGTCGCCTGCGGCCTTAAACTCCTTGCGACCGGCAACGGCCGCTGCAATCTCTCAAACGAATCGATTGATCCTCGGCGGTACAACCATCCCGCTTTCGTCGAATCCGTCATGGGCCCCCGGCCCGAACAAGAGCTTATGGGCTTCTTCTCCTCGCTGGGCATCATGACGACCTCCGAGGAAGGTCGATTGTACCCGCGCTCCCTTCGCGCCGAATCGGTGCGCGACGCGCTTCTCAACGTTTGCGATCATCTGGGCATCACCTTAATCTGCGGAGCCAATGTTGCCACGGTGCACAAAGCTCCCGAGGGTTGGGCGCTCCAAATAGACCGTCCCGCACGGGCGCTCAAGGCGAAAAAGCACGACGATCGAAAATCGGAGCTCCGCTCGCTTCGGAGGGCGCTTGCCGACACCCCTCGCAAGAACGAGACGCTGCAGGCAAAGGCCGTAATTATCGCTACGGGCGGCAGCCCCGCCGACATCGCGAAGACGTTCAATCTTTCCCTCACACCGCAGCATCCCGTCCTCTGCCCTGTGTCGGCATCGGTCTTCGGCGACCAGACTGCGCTCAAGACGCTGGATGGCCTGCGCGTCCGCGCCCGTTTGACGCTCACCCGCAATCACGAGGAGCTCTGGCACGAAGACGGCGAAGTGCTCTTCCGAACCTTTGGCATTTCGGGCGTTGCTGCCTTTAACCTCTCCCGTCGCGTTCAGCGCGACGACACGATTCTGCTCGACGTTTTCCCCGACCTCTCCAAAGACGTGTTGCTCAATATGCTCAATCAGCGAGTTGCGTTGCTCGGCGGCTTTTCACCCCGCGACCCCCGCTGGCTCGACGGCATGCTTGCCCCGCAGTTCTCTCACGTTGTCTGCACCGCATTCGAACAGTGCCACCCCGGGTCGTACGACGTCATCCATCTGGTCTCAATCCTCAAGCACTTTAAGATGCTCGTCGAGGGAACGACAGAGGAGCGTTCGGCCCAGGTCACGCGCGGCGGCGTGCCCATCGAGAGCGTCTCAGCTCCCAACCTCTGCGTGAGCAACGCGGCAGACGCCCCACTTTACATCTGTGGCGAGGCGCTCGACATCGATGCCGATTGCGGCGGTTTCAACCTTGCATGGGCTTGGATCTCGGGTATTCGCGCTGCAAGCAGCCTATAGCCGCGCAGTCTATAATCAAAACGCATTCGGGCCGTCTGGGACACCGGGCGGCCTCTTTCTTGCATCTAAGGAGACCTCGATGATCGAAATCACCCAAGTCCACGCGTCACTCGATGAGGCCGGCGACGAAGCCGCCTGCCTTGCTATTGGTAGACGCGCCGTCAAACGAGCCCTGCGATGCGAGGATTCCCAGATTAAAGCCATTGAGCTCCATCGCAAGTCAATCGACGCCCGTAAAAAACGAGATGTCCATTTTATTTTGAGCTTTCGAGTCGAGCTGACAAGCTCCCGACTCGAGCAGGAGGTGGTCGACCGCGTCGCCGAGCGCGACCGCTCGCGCATCCGCATGGTAGACGGCGAGGCTCCTTCATTCCCCAACCCTGTCCCAAATGCACCCAAGGGGCGTCCCGTCGTTGTCGGCGCCGGTTGCGCCGGTCTCTTCGCCGCCCTGACCCTTGCCGAAGCGGGCCTTAAACCCCTGCTCATCGAGCGCGGCGACCCCGCGCTTCGCCGCTCGGAAGCGATTGATCTCTTTCTTAAGGAGCGTATCCTCGACCCCGAAAGCAATATCCAATTTGGCCTGGGCGGCGCAGGGACCTTCTCGGACGGCAAGCTCAACACGGGAACCAAGAATCCTGCCCATCGACTGATTCTTGAGACCTTCGTCAAAGCGGGCTCACCTCGCGACATCCTGTGGGACGCCAAACCGCACATTGGCTCCGACATCCTACCCACCGTCGTCACCAACATTTCTCAGCGCATCGAGCAGCTCGGTGGAACCGTCCGCTATCGAACAAGGCTCGTCAATATTCGAACCGATGAATCTGGCGCCATCACCGGCGTCGATGTCCAACCGCCCCAAGAAACCACAAGCGAGACAATCGCCACAAAGCACCTCATTCTCGCCTGCGGCCATTCCGCCCGCGACGTATTCGAGCTTCTCAAAGAACACGACGTTACCCTCGCGCAAAAGACCTTTGCCATGGGTGTGCGCATCGAGCATCCACAGCATGACATCGACCGTGCCCAATATGGCCCTTCGGCGGGACACCCGGCACTCGGAGCAGCCCCCTACAAGCTTGTCGCCCATCTCCCCAACGGCCGCAGTGTGTTCTCGTTTTGCATGTGCCCCGGCGGACAGGTTGTCGCGGCTTCTTCCGAGCAGGGCCATCTGTGCGTCAACGGTGCCAGCCTCAATGCCCGCGACGGGCGCAACGCAAATGCCGCCCTACTCGTCAACGTCACACCCGACGACCTTCCCGGCGATGATCCGCTCGCAGGCATTGAGCTCCAGCGCGCCTGCGAGCGAGCCGCCTATCGCCTGGGTGGCTCTAACTGGAACGCGCCGGCACAGCTCGTCGGAGATTTCCTTGCGGGGCGCGCCAGCACGGCACCCGGAAAGGTAAAACCAACCTATCCACTTGGCGTGACCTGGACGGCGATCGACGATGCCCTCCCGCAGCATATCGTCGAATCGCTTCGTTTGGGAATTCCCCTGCTCGGTAAGAAACTGCGTGGCTATGACCGCCCCGATGCGGTCCTCACTGGCGTGGAGACGCGTTCGAGCTCCCCGGTTACGGTCATCCGCGATCGAACATGCCACGCCGTGTCGACCCCGGGCCTTTACCCTTGCGGCGAGGGTGCCGGATATGCCGGCGGCATCATGAGTGCCGCCACCGACGGCATCCGTTGCGCTGAGGCGCTGATAGCAGACCTCTAGTGCACGAACTCTCGCGTCCGAACGACACAGGCCCCGAGTTCCACAGGGAACTCGGGGCCTGTTCACTACTTCCTGAATCGTGCACCCTGGCGTTTTCTGCCCGAAGCAAAGGTAGAGCCCTTGCGAGCCTGCGAACGCAAACGCTCAATCGTTTCGTCCTCAGATGCGCCCTCAAGCATCGCCCGAATCTGAACGACGGCATCGCGCAGACGCGCCGCCTCCTCAAAGTCCATGGCGGCGGAAGCGTTACGCATGTCTTCCTCCATGGTCTCGACAATCCGCACGAGCTCGTCATGCGGTAGCCCTTCCAGCTGCTCGGCAAGCGTTTGCTCGGGTGCCACCGTCTCCGGCGCGGCGCCCTCGCCGTTTTCATCGGGCGTATAGAACGCACCGTGACCCAGCGAATCGCCTCTCGAGCGTCCCTTCGAGCCCACAGTCTTTTCGGCCTCGGCAATAAAGCTCGAAATGTCGTTAATGGCCTTGCGGACCGTCTTGGGCACAATGCCATGCTCTTCGTTATATGCCATCTGAATCTCACGACGGCGCTGCGTCTCCTCGATGGCTTCTTTCATCGAATCGGTCACAACGTCTGCATACATGATGACCTCGCCGTCGGCATTACGGGCCGCACGGCCAATCGTCTGAATCAACGAACGGCGGTTGCGCAAGAAGCCTTCCTTGTCAGCGTCGAGAATTGCCACCAGCGAGACCTCGGGAAGGTCCAGACCCTCGCGGAGCAGGTTGATGCCGACGAGAACATCAATCTTTCCCTCGCGCAGCGTTCGCAGGATCTCGACACGGTCCATCGTCGCTGTATCGGAGTGCATGTAATTGACCTTAATGCCCGCATCAAGTAGATGGTCGGTCAGGTCCTCGGCCATGCGCTTGGTCAACGTGGTCACCAGCACGCGCTCCTTGCGGGCAACGCGCTCGCGAATCTCGTCCTCAAGATCGTCAATCTGACCGCGAACTGGACGCACGTCAATCTTGGGGTCGAGCAGGCCGGTCGGACGAATAATCTGCTCAACGTCGTTCTGGCTAACCCGCAGCTCATAGTCGCCCGGCGTGGCCGAAACGTAGATGAACTGGGGAATCCTCGCCTCAAACTCATCGAAGCGAAGCGGGCGGTTATCGAGTGCCGAAGGCAGACGAAAACCATGCTCCACCAGCGTCACCTTACGCGAACGGTCGCCTTCGTGCATGCCGCGGATCTGCGGCACCGTTACATGACTCTCGTCGATGATACAGAGCATGTCCTTAGGAAAGTAATCGATCAGGGTAAACGGCGGCTCGCCCGGTTTTCGACCGTCCAGATGACGCGAGTAGTTCTCGATACCGTTGCAAAAACCCATGGTCTCGAGCATCTCGAGATCATAGTCGGTGCGCTGCTGCAGGCGCTGTGCCTCGAGCAGCTTATCAGTCGCCTTGAGCTCGGCCACACGCTTCTCGCACTCTTCGCTGATTGATTTCAGAGCCGCTTTGACCTTAGGCTTCTCAGTCACGTAGTGCGAGGCCGGCCACACGGGAATGGCCTCGTACTCACGCAGCATCTCCCCGGTGACCTCGTCGATCTCGGCAATCAGCTCGACCTCGTCGCCAAAGAACTCAAACCGCAACGGATGCTCGGCATAGGGCGGATATACGTCGACGACATCGCCGCGCACGCGGAAGGTGCCACGTGCCAAATCATAGTCATTGCGATCGTACTGAATATCGATAAGCGCATGGATAAAGTCATCGCGCTCAAGCGGCACCTTCTTGTCGACGTTCGGAGCTAGGCCCGCATAGTCCTCGGGAGAGCCAATGCCATAGATACACGAGACCGATGCGACGACGATCACATCGCGTCGAGATAGCAGCGATGCCGTCGCCTGATGGCGCAGCATCTCGACCTCTTCATTAATCGAGGAGTCTTTCTCGATATACGTATCACTCTGAGGTACATATGCCTCGGGCTGATAGTAGTCGTAGTACGATACAAAATAGACCACGGCGTTGTTAGGGAAGAATTCCTTGAGCTCGCTCGCAAGCTGAGCGGCAAGCGTTTTGTTGGGAGCCATGACCAGCGTCGGCTTCCCCAGGGCCTCAATAGTCTTAGCCATCGTGAAGGTCTTGCCCGAACCAGTCACGCCCAGCAAAACCTGATAGCGATCTCCGTCCCTCACGCCCTGCACAAGCGACTCAATGGCCTTAGGCTGGGAACCAGAGGGCTCGTATGGAGACACGACCTCAAACGGCACCTCAGAGCCCTCAACGCCAAAACGTTTGAGCTCTCCTCCAACACGCTCAACTTCAAATTCCGCCATGGATACTCCTAACTCATATATCTGCAGTATACGCAGGCGGCAGGCATAGTCCTATACGAACCAATCGGGATAGAGGGTCTTGTAGCGAACCCAGGCATTATTGACACGAATCAGATGCGCCTGCGTCTCGGGAAAGGTGATTGCATTATGAAGCGACGTGCTCTGCTGCGCCCATCCGTCGACATTGCCCATGCCGGCGTTATAGGCGGCAATGGCACTGTCAGTCGACCCGTTAAAATACGTTAGAAGATACGAAAGATACGCACAGCCAAACTCGATGTTCGTAGCGGGATCGTTAAGGTCGCCGGCTGAATACTCGCTGCCATCGACAAGACCCTTGGCAATCATATCCTGGGCAGTCTCGGGCATCAGCTGCATCAATCCCTGTGCGCCTTGATTCGACTCAGCCTCGGGATCCCAATTCGATTCCGACTTTATGACAGCACACACCAGATACGGATCAAGATTGTGCGAAATGCTCGATTGCTTTACGTACGCCTCGTAGTCAATTGGATACAAAGGCTTAAAGAAGGCGGCAGGGGCATACGAGTAGACGAGCGAAATAAGGCCGAAAACAAACATAACGGCAAGTGGCTCCACGCGATACCACGTAAAGAAACGTGTCTTAGGCATCGGTCTCCTCCCTATCCGCTACATCCCCGAAGCCATGACGCGCAAGCCATGCGTCCAGTTGTTCAAAGAGCGAGTTATCGCCTGCCGAATTATCGATTACCGTCGTAGCGAGATTGCAAAGCGAAGCCTCATCAGGTTGGCATGCAGAGCGCGCATCAAAATCAGAGGACTCCATACCACGATGAATGGCACGCTCGCGACGAACTGCTAAAGGAGCGCTGATAACCAGAATTTCATCAGCCAGGCCAAAAGCATCCTCAAAACCAGTCGGAGCAGAAACCTCGACCACCGCAAAAGGATAACGGGGAGATGAAACCGTACAACAAACCGGATCGAGAATCCTAAGCGAAAGCTGTTCAATCAGAACGGGATGCACGATGCCATTGAGCCGTGCGACCGAATCAGGAGAAGCGAAAGCTCGAGAAGCGAGGATGCTGCGGCGAATGCCGCCTTCCTCATCCAAAATGTCCCAACCGAATTCATCCGCGAGTGCATTGACGATATCAGAGCCCGGCACATACAGCGATTTTGCAAGCTCATCCAGATCGATTAGCATAGCGCCACGAGATTCGAAATAGCGGCAGGCAGTCGACTTACCCGAAGCAATATTGCCCAAGACAAATACGGTAAACATCAAGCCCTCCCTAACGCCAATGCGAGTAATTATCGCTCAAATACACTAGAAGGACTCAAAATACAGCCAAACAGTAAGAGCGCATACGGGGGAACTAGGTCCCAAAGTACAACGTGTATACAACGCAAAAAAGGGGGAGGCCGCGAGGCCTCCCCCTTCCAAGTTCGATGACGGCTCGGTGCCGTCCACCGGTCAGCGGCGCCCTGGCCTCCCACGGGCTGGCCCCGCAGTACTCTCGGCGCGATGGGGCTTAGCTTCCGGGTTCGGAA
>JAGZBF010000017.1:0-43786 GCA_018370025.1 Collinsella sp.
ACGAGATAGTCGAGAAGCGCGGTCTCAAGAAGGAGTAACATCGGGACTTGCAGCGACGGACCTCAGGACACTCTTACACCACGTCTGCGCGCGCGACCATTTCGACTTGCCATCTGGCCTTATTAGTCCAAAATTGCTGCTACCAAATCGGTAACAGTACTCATATTTGATGTTTTTTGACCAGCAGGTCTCCCTGCCTTAGCAAATCTAAGGCAAAACGGGCTCCAGACCGCTGAATCATGCCGCATAGGGCACGTCCGCAGTCCGGAACTCGGTCCAAATTGAGTTATTGCGCCGCGTTAGCCCAAAACACCCGACAGGATCTCGATCAGACTGTCCACGTCGGCTTCCTCGCAGACGAGTGGCGGCAGGAAACGCAGCGTATGCGCACCCGTAGCGTTGATCACGGCACCGGCGGCCAGCGCGCGGGCAACAACACCATGCGCGTCGCCCGCGGCATCATCCAAATCACAGCCGAGCATCAAGCCGCGACCACGTACCTCGGTCACGTGCGGCAGCTTGGCGAGCTTTGCCTCCATATAGGCACCCACCTTGGCAGCATGCTCGGCATAATCGCCACGCACAAGCGCGGAGAGCGTCGCGGCACACGCCGCGATGGCCAAGCAGCTACCGCCAAAGGTCGAGCCGTGGTCGCCCGGCTTAAACACGTCGGCAATCTCCTTCTTCGCCACGACGGCACCCATGGGCACGCCATCAGCAATGCCCTTGGCAAGGCTCATGATGTCGGGCTCCACGCCATAGGTCTGGAACGCAAACGGCTTGCCGGAGCGGAAGATGCCGCACTGGACCTCGTCGGCGATAAGCACGGCGCCCACTTCGTGTGCCAGGTCGCGCGCCGTAGCCATAAACTCCTCGGTCATGGGATGCACACCGCTCTCACCCTGGATCGGCTCGAGCATCACGGCACAAATTTCGCTCCCCAGCTGCTTAAAGATCGCACGCAGCTCATCCACATCGTTGGGCGTGCAGGCCACAAAGCCACCCGGCAGCGGGCGGAAGCTGTCCTGCAGCCAATCCTGCATGGTGGCGGCAATGGTCTCGAGCGTACGGCCGTGGAAGCCGCCGCGCATGCACACGATGGTGTTGCCGCCATTACCGGCACGCTTGGCGTACAGGCGCGCGAGCTTCATCGAGCCCTCGTTGGCCTCGGCGCCAGAGTTGGCAAAGAAGGTCTCCCAAACCTGCTCATCCGCAGCCGGGGCACCAAGAGCAGCTGCCGTGGTCTCATCGCCGGCGGCAATGGCATCGGCAAGCACGCGCGCACCATCTACGTCGTCGTTAGCAAGCTTGGACAGCAGCGCCGCGACCTGTCCGCGCTGCTCAATGTAGAAGTAATTGGAGACATGCATGAGCTTTTTGGTCTGTGCCTCGAGCGCCGAGAGCACAGCCGGGTCGCCATGACCTAGGCTGCACACGCCGATGCCGGCAAGAAAGTCGAGGTACTCACGGCCATCGTCGCCGGTGAGCTTCATGCCGTGACCCTCGACAAACTCGACCGGAGAGCGGCCAAAGGTATGCATAACGTAATGGGATTCAAGCGATTGCTGAGCTGCAAGTGACATGGGATGCCTTTCGTTGGGCGCCAGACGGCGCGGGGCTATGGGTGCAGGAATGGGGCGGCTGCGGGTCAGCTAGACCGTCTGAAGCTTCTCGACCTCGTCAAGGTTCTCGGTCAGACGCGCAGCAAACGTCGAAAGCGGATGCGGATGCGTATCGAACTCGTAAGCCGTCTCGGTGGAATGGATCACGGTGCCGACGCCGGCATCGGTCAGCAGCTCCAGGAGCAGCGAATGCGGCGTAGTACCGTTAATGATGTGGGCACGAAATACGCCGCCGGTAAGCGCATCGACGGCCGCGCGCAGCTTGGGAATCATGCCCTTATCGACCTCGCCGCCGTAGAGCATTTCGTTGACCTCGTCGAGCGTTAGGTTGGAGATAAGCGAGTCCTTGTCGCTAAAGTCCTTGTACAGGCCATCGACGTCGGTCAAAAAGATTGCCTTATGCGCGTGGAGCGCCGCGGCAACGGCACCGGCGGCGGTGTCGGCGTTGATGTTGAAGAAACCGCCGTCCTCCCCCGCCGCGACGGTAGCGATGACGGGGATGTACTCGCTATCGAGCAGGCGCTCGATATAGTCGGTGTTGACGTGCGTGACCTTGCCTACGCGGCCGAGCTCTGGGTCGAGTGGCTCGGCGATAAGGGTGCCGGCATCGCTGCCCGACACGCCCACGGCCAGGTTGCCGTGGTGGTTGATGGCAGCAACCAGCTCTTGGTTGACCTTGCCGCCCAGCACCTCGCGCACGATATCCATAGTCGCCGGCGTGGTCACGCGCTGGCCGTTCTTAAACTCGACGGGAATATCGTAATGGCTCAGCGCCTCGTTGATAGCCTTGCCGCCGCCATGCACGATGACGGGACGCATACCGATGATCTTGAGCAAAACGATGTCGCTCATCACGTCGCGGCGCAGCTGCTCATCAACCATGGCGGCTCCGCCATATTTGATAACAACCGTCTTGCCGGTCAGGTTCTTAATCCACGGCAGCGCTTCGAACAGCAGCTGCGCGGTTGCTTCGTTGGATTCGCTCGAACGACAATCGCGTGCGAATTTCATAATCTGCCTCGTCTTTCGTATCGTTATCGCGCCGTACTCCGCCGTCCGCAATCGCGGCAAGATGCGCAGCATGCCTGGAATCTAGGAACGGTAGTCGCCGTTGATGGAGATGTATTCATGCGTGAGGTCGCAGGTCCACACGGTCGTTGCCGCGTCGCCTGCGCCCAGGTCGGCCGAGATCACGATCTCGGGCGCCTCGAAACGTCGTAGAGCCTCGTCCTCGTCAAAGGGAACAGTCAGACCGTCGCGACAGACAGGCATGCCCATCATGTCGATGGAAACGTCTTCCTGATTAAACTTAACGCCGCACTTGCCAAGCGCCATAGCAACACGGCCCCAGTTGCAGTCGTGGCCGGCGATGCAGGTCTTGACGAGCGGCGAGTTGGCAACGGCACGGGCGGCGATATCGGCCTCCTCGTCGTTCACGGCGCCGGTAACGTTGACCGTAACAAGCTTGGATGCGCCCTCACCATCGGCGGCGATATTGCGCGCCAGGCTCTCGCACACCTCGTGCACGGCAAATGCCAACTCGTCGAAGGCATCGGAGCCCTCGACGATAGGCTCGGCATCTGCGGCAGCGGCGCCGGAGGCAAGCATGATGCAGGTGTCGTTGGTCGAGGTGTCGGAATCGACCGTTACCTTGTTAAAGGTCTGCTTGACGGTCGAGAGCAGTAGGGCATGAAGTGCCGCAGGCTCGACGTGGGCATCGGTGGTGATAACTGCGATCATGGTGGCCATGTTGGGCATGATCATGCCCGAGCCCTTGCACATTCCGCCTACCGTATAGACATTGCCCGCATGACCCGCGGCCTCACTGACGTAGGACACGGCGTACTCCTTGGAGTGCGTGTCGGTCGTCATGATGGCGCGAGCGGCATCGGCGCCACCGTGGGCGGAGAGTGCCTCGTAGGCAGCAGGAATGGCGGTCTCAAACGTGTCGATCGGCAGAATCTGCCCGATCACACCCGTGGAGGCAACCAGGATCTGTTGGGGCTCGCAGCCGATGACCTGCGATGCGATGCTGCACGTCTCGCGCGCGCATGCAAGGCCTGTCTCACCCGTGGCGGCGTTGGCATTGCCAGAGTTGACCGAAACACCGGCGATAATGCCATAGCCCTTGTCCGCACCGCCCAGGTTGGCACGGCTCACCTGCACGGGCGCCGCACAAAAGCGGTTGGTCGTAAACACGCCGGCGCCGGGACAGGGTTTATCAGGCACGACGAGCGCATAGTCCAAGCGCTCGGGATTCTTCCGGAATCCCGCATGGATGCCTGCGGCCTTAAAGCCGGCAGCCGCCGTAACGCCGCCCTCGACGGCGCGAATCTTGATATCAATCAGGTCGGTGTTCATCGTCCCTACGACTCCTTATATCAAACAAAAAAGCGGGCATCGGCTGGCACGCCATACCGGTCGCAACTACTAGACCAGCTTAAAAGTGGCGCCCAACTCGATACCCGACTACCAAATCGCTAACAATCGAATGTGCTACACCGGGCACGCCACTGTGAGCAAGCCTCGTCGCTCGTCAAAGCCAAAAACGATGTTGGCGCACTGGACCGCCTGGCCCGCAGCACCCTTGCACAAATTGTCGATGGCGCCCGTCGCCACCAGCACGCCTGCACGCTTGTTGAGCGCAAGGCCAATCTGGGCGGCATTGGTACCGACGACCGAAGCCGTCTTGGGCTGCTGGCCGGCATCGAGCACGCGCACAAAGGTGCGACCGGCGTAAAACTTCTTGTAATGGTCGACGACATCCTCAAGAACCAGCGCGTCGAGAGCCTGCGGCGCGAGCGGCATCGTCACCGTGGAAAGCAGGCCGCGCTTGAGCGGTGCCAAGTGCGGGGTGAAGACGATGCGGTCGGCTAGGCCGAGTATCTGCTCGATCTCGGGCGTATGACGATGCTTGCCCACGCCATAGGCTTCCAGGTTCTCGTCCGCGCTGCAAAAATGGGTGCGGGCGTTACAGGACTTGCCGGCACCCGTCACGCCGCTGATAGCGTCAACGATCACGGGACCGCTCTCGGCCACCCAGCCCGCACGCACGGCAGGAGCGGCTGCAAGGCTCGTTGCGGTGGGATAGCAGCCGGCGCAGGCGACCAACACGGGCTTTCCGGCGGCATGGCTGGAAGCAGCAGTCTCTAAGTCCTGACAGAACAGCTCGGGCAGGCCAAAAGCGCGGGTCTTGAGCAACTCGGGGCTCGTGTGCTCAGCGGCATACCATGCCTCAAAGACGGACGCGTCGCTCAGACGGTAATCGGCCGAAAGATCAAAGCAGGAAACGCCCGCGGCAAGCAGCGCGGGCACCTGTGCCATGGCAGCCGTGTGCGGCACGGCAAGAAAAACCGCATCGCAGCTCTTGAGCTCGGGGGCGTCATGCGTGGTGAAAACCAGATCGCTCACGCCAGCAAAGCTCGGATACACCGCGGACAGCGGCTGGCCGGCATCGGCGTTGGACGTAATGGCAACAAGTTCAAACTCGGGATGGCCAAGCATGAGGCGAATGAGTTCGGCGCCGGCATATCCAGCCGCGCCGACGATTCCAACCTTCAAAGACATATCAGACTCCTTGTCTGCGATTTATGCACCGATGCGCATTTCGCAGCGGTCGTTATGAAGTGGGTTGAAACTTTAGCACCAAAAGATGCATGAACACGTAAATGGCTTGCATATTCATGCATTGAAACATTCCCGACACATTCGCTTGAAGGAATTGACAAATGGAGCGGGCCCCGTATTGACCGGCGCTCCTAACGGCGCCGGGCAATACGGGGCCCGCCCATGCGAAAACCAAGTTGTTAGGATGAGCCAGCTGGCTAGAGCTCGACCGGCACCCATTCGTCGTGATTGCAGATAAAAGCCTCGGGATCCTCGACGCTAAAGAAGACGAGCGTGGGGTCGTTAGGCCCCTCATAGTGCTCGCCCAGGTGCTCTAGATGCTTCCACCCGGCTTCGCGCATTTCGTCTAAAGCCCGGTCATCCAAGCCGGCACGCCCGCGCAAGATGAGCCAGCCATGGCCCGGCCACCAACTCGTGGCCTCAAAGCGCTGGTTTTGCAGCAGCTCTTGCCACACATCTTTGGTGCGCGCTGTTACAAACCACAGCTTGCCATCCTGGATCTGCGCAAACGAAAACGGACGCACATGAGGCTGTCCGTCAACGCTCGTCGCCAAATACCATGCCGGCACCGACGTCAGATACTCCAACACCGTATTCAATCCGTCCACGTTTCCTCCTGTACTAGCTAGTTTGGGAGCCCGGTTTGTGCGAGCTAGAGCTCCAGGCGCTCCTCGCTGCCGTCGATATCACAGAAGCGCGCGGCAATGTTGCGGACCGAAAAGAAAGCAAGGCGGCCGTCGTTGGCACTCTCGTGTTCCTCGCCAATGCCCACCATGTGCTTAAAACCCGCTTGACGCACCTTGTCGCTCGCAACTGCGTCGTCCTCAAGTGCGGCTTCGCCGGTCAATACGATCCAACATTCCCCCGGCTTCCAGCCCGAGAGCTCAAACTTGGGATTCGCGCTCAGCTCCGCCCACATATCTTTGTCGCGCGACGTACAAAACCACAGTTTACCGTCATCGACCATGGCAAACGAAAACGGCCTCACGCGAGGCTGATGCCCGTCGGCTACATCGGTCGTGGCCAGATACCACGCCGGAATGCGCCTGAGATACGAACAGGCGAGCTCAAGCTGAGCCGTGCGGTCGTTGTCGGTCATAGGGACCCCTTTCTTGCGCTCGAATCGCGCCTAAACAAGTTGAAGGTTGATGACGATGACGCAGATGAGCAGCAACGCCGTCACCACCGCCGCCAACGCATCGCCGCGGCCAAACGTAAGTGCATGCAGACGCGTGCGTCCCTGTTCGCCGTGATAGCAACGCGCATCCATGGCGGCCGAAAGCGTCTCGGCATGACGGAACACGCCCGTGAACAGCGGAATGGCCACACTGCCGAGCATACGCACGCCGCCGAGCGGGCCTCCCGTCACGCGCGCACCGCGGCTCGCCTGCGCATCGGCCGTCTGCTTCATCTCGGTAGCGAACTGCGGCATAAAGCGCAACGCGATACCCATGATCATGCCGAGCTCATGCGCCGGAAGCCCCACGCGCGCAAACGGTGCGAGCAGACGCTCAAAGCCCGCGGTGAGGTCGAGCGTGGGGGTGGTGAGCGTAATGGCGCTCATGCCGGCCATCATCAGGGTCAGGCGGCACGCCATAAACGCCGCAGAACGCAGCGAGCCCTCGCTTATCTGCAGAAAGCCGAGCTGCCACAAGATGCGCCCACTCTGATCGGTAAACAAGTTGAGCACCGCGACCACGACGACGATTGCCAGCAGCGGCGCCATCGATGATAGGACCCGGCGCAACGGCACCCGGGACACGGTATAGATCAGGACAACGAAGATTGCGACCGGGACCAGTCCGCGGAAGCTGCTGACTGTGAGCGTCGTGATCAGAAACACAAAGCCCAAGAGCAACTTAGTTCGCGGGTCCAGGCGGTGGATCGCACTATCGCCGGGATAGTAGCTGCCAAACGAAAACGCCTCCATTAGCAGCCCTCCTCTCGCGCGACCGTCTTGGATTTAGCAATGTCCGCGACGTTAGAAGGACCGCCCGAGCGACCGATTAGCAGGTCCACCAACTCGTCTGCCAGCGACTCAACCGTATAAAGGCCGTCAAAGCGCAGCGGCACGCCTGCCTTCGCAAGCGCCAGCGCCATGCGCTGGGCAGCGGGAACACCCAAGCCGATTGATTTAAGCTCATCCGCATGCGCAAACACCTGAGCGGGGGTTCCCTCGGCAAACACCGCACCTTCGTTCATTACGACGATACGGTCGCAGCAATTGGCCAGGTCATCCATGCTGTGCGAAACCATGACAACGGTCAGGCCCTCGCGATGGAGTCGATCGATGAGCTCCAGGAAATCACTGCGCGCAGCCGGATCGAGCCCCGCCATGGGTTCATCGAGCACCAGGACTTCGGGCTCCATGGCGAGCACGCCGGCGAATGCCACACGCCGTTGCTGACCGCCCGAAAGCTCAAAGGGACTCTTGTCGCCGACCGTGGAAAGGTCGAGGCCCACGCGCGAGAGCGATGACTCGACACGACGGTCGACTTCATCTTGCGGCAAGCCAAGGTTATGCGGACCAAACGCCACGTCCTGCGCCACGGTTTCGGCAAACAGCTGACGCTCAGGATATTGAAACACCACGCCGACCTTGGCCTTAACCGCGGCGGCGTCTTTCTTGTTTGACAGATCGAGCCCCAGCGCGCGAACGGATCCCTCCTGAGGGCGAATCAAACCGTTGAGATGCTGGACCAGCGTCGACTTACCCGAACCGGTATGACCTGCCAAGCCCAGGAACTCGCCGCGACGCACCGTCAGCGATACACCGCGCAGCGCCCACGGGCTGCTGGGGACGTTTCCCCAGAGAGCCTGTTTGCTCGATTTGTCCGCAGTGGCCGAGCGCTTATGCCAGCGGCGGCGCTCGCGGGCGCTCAGCGAATAGCTAAACGAAAGGTGCGAAATCTCGATAACGGGCTCCAGCGCGTCTGCGCCATCGAGCGCAGAGGAAACGTTGTCGGGAATACGAGGATCGAATGCGAAAGGCCACCCGGCGATGCCTGTCCTACTCCGCTCGGCATAAGCCTGCGCTATACCGGCGACCACATCCGCCTCGCGCACCTGCGCATAAACGGGCACGCCCTTCGCACGAAGCGCCACGCCCAAACGGCACGACTCCGGCATATCAAGGTTGAGCTGCGCGAGTTCGTCCGCCTGCGTCAAGATCTCCTCGGGCGTGCCCAACATGGCAACGCGGCCCGCTTGGAAGACAGCAACGCGATCGGCCTCAGCGGCCTCTTCCATAAAGTGCGTAATCATCACGATGGTCATGCCGCGTTCGTGCAGCGCATGACAGGCCTTCATAAGACCCTTGCGTCCGCGCGGATCGAGCATCGAGGAGGCCTCATCCAAAATGAGAACGCGCGGCTCCATGGCGAGCACGCCGGCAAGCGCCACGCGTTGCTTTTGGCCACCCGAGAGCGCATGGGTCTCGTGGCGCTCAAAGCCCACCAGACCCACGGCCTTCAGCGCCTCGCGCACGCGCTGCGCGATCTGGGCCGATTCGACCCCTAAGTTCTCGGGACCAAACGCAACGTCGTCCTCGACAAGCGTCGCCACCAGCTGGTCGTCGGGATTCTGGAACACCATGCCAGCAGTCAAGCGAATGTCGTAGACCAGCTCGGGATCGGACGCATCCATGCCGTTAATGCGCACCGTGCCCGCATCGGGCTGCAGCAGCGCATTCAGATGCTTGGCAAACGTCGACTTGCCCGACCCATTGCCACCGAGGATGCAGAAAAACTCCCCGTCCTCGATGTTCAGATCGACACCGTCGAGTGCCGACACGGCACCGTCATAGCTAAAGGAAACGCCCCGACACTCAATCATGCGCGGCCTTTGACCTGGTCCTTTTTAGGCGTGATGAGGTTGGAGACTGCTTTATACACCACCAGCGTCAACACCGAGTTAAGCACGGTCTTGATAAGGTTGAACGGCAGTACGGCAGGAATCATGAGCGGGGCGATCGCATCGACCGAGCCATACCAGAACCAAACGCCAATGGTAAGGTTTGCGACCATAGACAGCGCCGTAGCGGCAATGACGCCGAGCACCAGGCCAATCACGGCACCCTTATAGGTGTGCATCTTCTGGTAAACGGTAGCCGCGGGCAGAATGTAGCCCAGCGTGGCAACCAGGTTCATAAGCGCGCCGACCCAGTCACCCGTGGTGAGCGCATGGATAACGATCGCCATGGCGGCAACAGCAGTGCCGGCGCCAGGACCATACGCAAAACCGCACACCATCGCCGGCACCAGCGACGGGTCATACGTCAAAAACGGCGCCGAAGGAAGGATAGGCAGCTGCACGTACATAAACAGGGCGCCCAAGGCGCACATCAACGCCATGGTAACGAGCTGTTTGGTGCTCCACCTATTCGTGTTCTCAAAATGGATATGCTGCGACTGTTCAGACATAAGATCACCTGCCTCTTTCATCCGGACTCTAACCGTTGGTACTGGGATCTCACCAGTTCAGCCGGCATGCGAACCAACGCACACACGGGTCGCGGACTCATCGGCTCGGTCGCAGACGCCTCGCCTGCGCCACGGCACCCCTTTGGCACCGCCCGATTTACCGCCAGTGGGGAATTTCACCCCGCCCTGAAACAGCACTTGCAAGTGTAGCACGAGCAGGTTTTCGCGCAAGTATGCCAAGGGTAATTTGTGGCGGAGATCAGTTGCCGCAACAACCACGTTCCCCACCCATCCCAAAGTAACGCGCCTTTCGCGGCAAAGCCGCGAAACAGCGACCGGGACACGTATCCCCATCAGCCACGATCTCCGCCCACGCCGACCTCAAGGCCGTAAACGCAGGGAATCCGGGGGCGTGACGGGGTTTCTCTCCGGAACATTCCGCACTGATATTTTCTGTATTGAAGACGTCGATGATGCACCCGTATACCATTGACGTCGACACCATCAGATGCGGACCGCGCGGTGACCCCACATTCCGCTGGCGCCCACAGGGCTGCCCTCGTTTCCTGACATGTCCCGCGCGGGCCGCGACGAGCCGAGACCGCCGCATGACCTAATAGGAGCATGGAGCGATACCGCGGACCCGAACAACCGCATTCTATCGCGCCCCGTCAGTGTGCCGTCTGCCCGGTCCAGGCGAGCACGGAAAGAACGGAGCGAGACATGCAAAACGAATCGGCACCCGGCGCCCGCGGGCCGGTCTTCTGCGGGGTCGACACCCACGCCGACTCGCACTGGCTGTACGTCCTGGACTGGAGGGGCCGCAAGGTCCTGTCCCGCCAGTTCCCCGCCGACGCGGCGGGCTACGAGGCGCTCGCCGGGGCGATCGCGGCGGCCGGGGAGCCGGCCTGCGTCGCGATGGAGGGGACGTCGTCCTGGGAGGCGTACCGGGCGCTGATGCGCCCGCACGAGATCAGGAGGCCCGAGGACGCCTCGGGGCTCGTGGCGGCCAGGCGCGCGGCGAAGGTCAGCCAGGTGAGGGCGGCGTCCATACTGGGCACCAGCGAGAAGTACATCTCGATGCTGGAGAGGGGCCAAAGGGAGCTCAAGCCCATAAGGAGGGCCTACGAGGCATGGGTCGAGGCCGGACTTCCGCTCGATTGGGACAGGCAAGCCTTCGAGGCCGAGCGCAAAATGGATTCTAAAAAACACCTTGCCAAATAGGAGCGTCAGGACGCAAAGAGGCTCCGCAGCGCGAAGCGCGATGCGGAGCCTCTTTGCATGTCCGAGGACGTTCCGGAGAGAAGTCCCCGTCCCGCCCCCGGATTCCCGGTGGGAGTTCTAGACCTTGTCGGCCTTAGTACATACCGCCGCCCTGCTGACCAGCGGTAGCAGCAGCGATAGCGTCCTCAAGCTGAGTGTTTTTGGGCACATCGGAGACGGTGGCCTCGGTGATGAGGATCAGGCTGGCGACAGAAGCAGCGTTCTGCAGGGTGACGCGGCTGACCTTGACGGGGTCGAGGACGCCCATCTCGATCATGTCGCCCCACTCGCCGTTGGCAGAGTTGAGACCCTGGCCGGCAGGCAGCTCGGCAACCTTGTCGACCACGACAGCGCCCTCAAAGCCAGCGTTCTTGGCGATGGTAGCGACCGGAGCGGTCAGAGCCTTCTTGACGATATCGACGCCGATCTTCTCCTCGGGGTCGTCAAGCTCAACGGCGTCGAGCGCAGGAGCAGCGTCCATGAAGGCGACGCCGCCACCGGCGACGATGCCCTCCTCGACAGCAGCGCGGGTAGCCTGCAGGGCGTCCTCGACGCGATGCTTGATCTCCTTGAGCTCGGACTCGGTAGCAGCGCCGACCTTGATGACGGCAACGCCACCGGAGAGCTTGGCCAGGCGCTCCTGGAGCTTCTCACGGTCGAAGTCAGAGGTGGTGTTCTCCATCTCACCCTTGATCTGAGCGATACGAGCGTCGATGGCCTCCTTGGAGCCAGCGCCGCCGACGACGACGGTGTTGTCCTTGGAGATGGTGACGGACTTAGCGGTACCGAGCATATCGGCGGTAATGTCAGCGACCTTCACGCCCAGCTCGTCCAGGGCAGCCTGGCCACCGGTGAGGACGGCGATGTCCTCGAGGATGCGCTTGCGGCGATCGCCGTAGCCCGGGGCCTTAACGGCGCAGACGTTGAGGGCGCCACGGATCTTGTTGAGGACCAGGGTAGGCAGAGCCTCGCCGTCGATGTCCTCAGCGATGATGAGCAGGCCACGGCCAGCGCGCTGGACAGCCTCGAGAACGGGCATGATGTCCTGAACGCTGGAGATCTTCTGGTCGGTGATGAGGATGTACGGATCCTTCATCACGGCCTCCATGCGGTCGTTGTCCGTGACGAAGTAAGCGGAGACATAGCCCTTGTCGAACTGCATGCCCTCGACGGTGTCGATGGTGATGTCGAACGTCTGGGAATCCTCGACGGTGATGACGCCGTCCTTGCCCACGACCTCCATGGCCTCGGCGATCTTCTCGCCGACCTCGGGGTCACCGGCGGAGATGGTACCGACGGAAGCGATCTGCTCCTTGGTCTCGACCGGCTTGGCCTGCTTCTTCATCTCGGCGACGGCGGCGTTGACGGCCTTGTCGATGCCGCGACGGATGGCCAGCGGGTTGGCGCCAGCGGCGACGTTGCGCAGACCGTCGTTGACGATGGCCTGAGCGAGCAGGGTTGCGGTGGTGGTGCCGTCACCCACGGTGTCGTTGGTCTTGGTGGCAACCTCCTTCACCAGCTGAGCGCCCATGTTCTCGATGTTGTCCTCGAGCTCGATCTCCTTGGCGACGGAAACGCCGTCGTTGGTGATGGTCGGGGCACCGAACGTGCGCTGCAGCGCAACGTAGCGACCCTTGGGGCCCATGGTGACGGTAACGGCGTCGGCCAGAGTGTTGACGCCCTTGGCAAGCTTAGCGCGGGCATCGGTGTTGAACGTAATGTTCTTTGCCATGGTAGGTAATCCTCCAAAAGAAATGTGACTCGCGTCGCCGCTTCCGAGTCCTGTGCGGCGGGCGCGTTCAAAGACGAATCAGAGATTCTGACGAGACTAGGCCTCGACGACGGCGTAGATGTCGTCGGCGCGCATCAGCAGATACTTCTCGCCGTCGACCTTGACCTCGTTGCCACCGAACTTACCGTAGATGACAACGTCACCGACCTTGACGTCCATGGGGATGCGCTCACCCTTGTCGTTGACCTTGCCGGCGCCAACGGCAACGATGGTGCCACGCTGCGGCTTCTCCTGAGCGTTGCTGGCGATATACAGACCAGAAGCGGTCTTCTGCTCGGCCTCGTCGGGCTTGACCAGAACACGATCTGCAAGCGGCTTCAAAGACGACATGCTTGTCTCCTCCTTTTTGGGCCGCGCGGTTATACCACGCGAATTAACCCTTTTTGTTTGCGTACGCGTTGAATGGTACCCACGAATGGCGGGTTATACAACACAGAGTCAAAAAATCTTATTTTTTGGCACTTAGATTTTCTGAATGCCGGGGGATAACTTAGCAGTGGCTCCCGTGTGGCTCCGGAGGGGCGGGGCATAAGGTTTCCTGCTCGGGCAGTCCTGCTCGCACGAAGGCCACATTAAGTGGCCTTCGGCTCGTGCGGAACTCGCGATAAACCTTATGCCCCGCCCCTCCGGAGCCACACGGGAGGCAGGTTAACTAATTCGAGCCCGGCATTCAGAAAAGTCAGTGCAGCAAAAAGGCGATGCGGATAGCGACATGGGCATGGTTTTCGTTGCGAGCACGGGTCCCCTGGGGAGCACCGTGCATTTTTGGGAGTTTTCAGCAGGCCGGGACAAATGCATACGCACCGGGCGCATCTAATTAGTCCCACGGTAGCCTTCGACCGGCGATTTGGGTCGGCAGACAGGCCTCGTCGAGACAAACAAGCATGCCTCGCGCCACGTCGGACCCCAAAATGACGTCGATCTCCGCAATGCTACCCGACTGCAGCGGCACCGGCAGAGCTCGCGGTGCTGAATACTCCGTTTTTTGCACGGCACGGGCGGGGGTACATCAGGATCAGGAAAAATATCCCAGCCTTTTTATGCAATCTGTAATGGGAAGTATGCAAAACACCAAGAGATAGCATTGCTGGTGTCCAAATTGAGCGCGCAGGGCAGCGGCGCGTCCGCCCTGCGCCCAAATCCAGCAGAGCGGGGACGCTCCTAACAAATCCTCACCGGCAAACAAACGCGGCTCGAGCGTTATCCCAAAATTGGCTGCCCGAGCCGCGCTTAACGGTACGGCATGAATACTTAGCGCTCGTAAATCAAGTTACCTGCCAGGTAGGTGGCCTGAACCTTGGTAGCCTGGAGCTCTTGTGGATCGACAGTGAGCGGGTTTTGGTCCAGGACTACAAGGTCGGCATACTTGCCGGGCTCCAAGCTGCCGAGGTTTTGCTCGTCGCCCGCTGCGTACGCGCTGCCCAGGGTGTAGTTGCGCAGGGCTGTTGCTGCATCGATGCGCTCGCTCGGTAACCAGCCGCCCTCGGGCCAGTGGCTTTTGGGGTCCTGGCGCGTGATAGCCGTGTAGAGCACGTTCATGCTGGTAACGGGCGTGATAGGGCTGTCGGTACCGAAAGCTTGGCGAATGCCGCGCTGCTTATAGGTCGCAAACGGCCACATGATGCGGCTGCGTTCCAGGCCCAGATCGCGCTCGGGGCCGCCCGGGTCGAGTGTAATGTGACAGGGCTGGCTCGAGGCAACGACGTTAAGCTTGCGTAGACGATCGATGTCCTCGGGCAAGAGGTTCTCCAGATGCTCGAGCGTATTATGGCAGTGCTGGGGCAGGCCGTACAGTTCGGCGGCCTCCTCAAAGATATCGAGCGCGGCATGGATGGCACCGTCGCCGATGACGTGGATACGCACGGTGTGGCCGCGCTCCGCAGCCGCCAGAACCAGCTTACGCATGCGCTCGGCAGGAACTGTCAAACGGCCCTGATCGCCCGGGAAGCGCGGATTGGTATAGGGCTCGGTGAGATACGCCGTGTGTTCGCTCGACACGCCGTCGAAGAACTGCTTAAAACCAGGCGCCGAGAGCAGCGCGTTGTTCGCATAGCGAGCCTGCAGCTCTTCCAAGCGCGATTGGTCATCCAGCAGCGTGGGAAACAGATGGGCGCGGATGCCCAGCTTGCCGGCGGCTTGCAGCTTGTCGTAAACATCGTCGCGAATAAAGTCACAGCCCGGCATGGGCATGAGCGACATATCGCATATCGAGGTGATGCCCTGCTCGGCCATACGCCTCATTTGATCGGAGTAAGCGCTTGCAATGCGATCCTCCCCCAGCCACTCAAGGCAGCGCGGTAGCAGCTGCATGCCAGCCGCCTCGTGAGCAATGCCCGTGAGCTCACCGTTTGCATCCTTGTCGTAGCTGCCGCCCGCTGGCGGCTCGCTGTCGCGTGTGACGCCGAGCGCCTCGAGTGCGCGGCTGTTGAGCCAAAGCGTGTGTCCGTCGCCCGAATACATAACGCAGGGACGATCGGGGAATGCCGCATCGAGCGACGCCTTGGTAGGATGCTCGGGCGGGTCCCAACGGTAGTCGCGCCAGCCCTGCGTCACAACCCAAGCGTCGTCGGGCAGGTCCCGGGAAAACTCGAGCGCATGTTGCACCAGCGCCGCCTCGGACGTGCCCATATCCATGAGCATGTACGGCGAGGAGCCGACCGAGGTATGGAAGAAGTGCAGATGAGCGTCATGGAAACCGGGGCAGACAAACTGTTCGCCGTAGTCGATAACCGACGTGGCGGCAGAAGCGGCGGCGATCACGTCGTCGGGCGCACCGACTGCGACGATACGGTCGCCTGCGATGGCAATCGCCAGCTCGCGGGCGGTATCGATGCCGTCTTGCGCGGTAAAGACGTTCTTGGAACGGATAATCCGATCGATATGTTGCATGGGCATCCCCATCTCTGGCAGGAAATTCAACACCCCCGAGTGTACTCCCCCGCCCTTGCAACAAAACCCCAAGCGGCAAACGGCAACTTTACCAGCCCTAGCGGCAGGTGGCATACTGGAGAGAGCCTGTACGATTTTGCGATCAACCCAGCAAGGAGCAAATCGACCATGACGAAGACCAAGGCACAGCAGATTATGGCGGCGACCGAGGCTCGCGCGGCTGACGACGTCACCGCAGCCATCAAAGATATCGCTACCGAGTTTGAACCCTATATCATCAAGCAGCGCCGGCACTTCCATAAGCACCCGGAGCTGAGCCTTGCCGAGGAGCGCACGACCTCCGACATCGCCAACCAGCTCGACGCCATGAATATCCCCTACGAGCGTCCGCTCAAGACGGGCCTTGTGGCGACCCTTCGCGGCACCGCGCCCGACGCCTATCGCGAGGACGGCACGCCACGCCGCCGCATCCTGCTGCGCGCCGACATCGACGCCCTGCCCGTCACCGAACAGACCGGCGAGGAGTTCGCCAGCGTCAACGAGGGTTGCATGCACGCCTGCGGTCACGACTGCCATATCGCCATGATGCTCGGAACGCTGCAAATCCTGCGCCATATGACCGACGACATCCACGGCGAAGTCCGCATCGTATTCCAGCCCAGCGAGGAAAACGGCCAGGGCGCTAAGCTCATGATCGGCACGGGTGTGCTCGACGGCGTCGATGGCGCCTACGCCGCGCACATCTGGAGTGAGGTCGACGCCGGCACCGTGAGCTGCGAGCCCGGACCGCGCATGGCCAATACCGACTGGTTCCGTATCGATGTACGCGGCACCTCGTGCCACGGCGCCATGCCCCAGCGCGGTCACGACGCCGTCATGGTGGCCGCCGAGATCGTCAATGCTCTGCAGACCATCGTCTCGCGCGAAATCAGCCCCTACGAGCCGGCCGTCATCACCGTCGGCGAGCTGCACGGCGGCACCGCGCGCAACGTTATCGCCGGCACGGCCTACCTCGCCGGCACGGTGCGCACCTACGGCGATTCGACCCATGAGGAAATGCCGGAGCTTATGCGCCGCATCGTGGAGCATACCGCGGCCGCCCTGGGCGCCGAGGCAGAGCTCACCGATTACACCATCGCCAACTACAAGGTCGAAAACGAGGTCGCCTCGAGCGAGCGCTGCCGTCAGGCTGTAATCAAATGCCTGGGTCCCACCGGTCAAGGCCATTACCGCGGCACGCTTTCGGGCGAGGATTTTTCGGAGTACCTGCGCCGCGTACCGGGCGTGCTCGCCTTTGTAGGTACGCGCAACCCCAAGATCGGCGCCACGTACGCCCAGCATTCCTGCTTCTACAAGATTGATGAGAGCGTGTTGGCAAAGGGCTCCATGGTGGCCGCCCAGTATGCCATCGACTTTTTGGCCGAGCCCACGCAAGAAGAGCTCGACGGCCCCGCGATTACCGCAGTCGCCGAAACCAATCCCGACTTGGCCGCCAAGCTACGCTCTGCCAAGGCGACGACCGCCGAGGCTCGCGACGCCATCCATGATGCCCGAACGGCTCGCCATGCCGCGATCAAGGGCATCCACGACGCACGCGCTGCTGCACGCCGCGAGGAGAAGCACGACGAGTAATCGATTCGCTGGCATCTCGCAGTCATAGCCACATCGCGATGTCAAAGCGGGGGCGGACGTTTCGACACGTCCGCCCCCGCTCATTTGTCATGCGCTATTTTTAGCCCGTCCCCAAATAGCAGGCGGCGTGGCTACTCGTCCTGAGGCTCCTCGTCGGAGCTTGGCTCGGACGCCGGCTCAGGTGCAGGTGCCGGCTCAGGCGCAGGCTCGGGCTCAGATGCCGTCTCAGGCTCGGGCGCCGGCTCAGGCTCGGGCGCCGGCTCAGGCTCGGTCGCGGGAGCGGGTGCAGGTGCCGACGAAGCATCCGGAGCGCTGTAACCCGAAGCAGCGGACTTCTTCTCGAAGGGCAATGCAAAAGTCAGGACGTCGTCCTTATCCTCATCGGCCCATTCGCTTGCATAGCGTGCGACCCAATAGCCAACGGCACGGTGCTTGAGCATCTTGCCAAAGACCGTAAGAAATACGGTGACGAAAGCAACCAGCACCAGGAACAGCACGAGCGTGACGCCACCGCCGGTAACAATTGCCTCAATACCCGTAGGACGATAGTAGTAGCTATACATACCGACAGAGGCAATGGCGCCAAAGACGACCGTCAAGATCCATGTGACAACATTGGCGACCAGGCCCGTCAAAAACTCGGGAAGGAACGAAGCGCAGAACAGCTTGGTCTTGTTGTGCTTAAAGGCCGCCCAGACCTTATCGAGCGAAAACGCGCTCTCGACGCGACCGGTCACCGCAAAGTGCATCACGGCGATGTCGGCGAACATCTTAAAGAAGACACCCAGAATCGCCGAGGCAATCAGCGCCAGGACAAGCAGGCCGAGCGAACCGAACAGCGCAGCCTCGAGCGCATAGGAGCCATAGTAGGAGTACGAGCCTGCGGCACCAAGCGCCACGCCCTCCACAAGCGAAAGCACTACACCGATAACGGGAATGGCAGCGATAACCTCGAGCACGACCGAAATAACGCTCGAAAAGACTCCGAGACCAAACGACGTGGAACGCATCAGCGGACGATCCATGCCGTCATCGATCTTAAGCGACAGATCGCGACCCCACTCGATGCCAAAGCCGGAACCGCACACGCTCGCAATGCAAGCTGCCAAAAAGCCGATGGCAGCCGCAATGCCGCCAATAACGGGAATAAACAACACGAGCACCGACACAACGCAAATCAGCGCCGGCAAAAACGCGATTTGGCATACACGCTGAAGCACGCCCGGGGTCTTGGTCATATCCTGGAACGCCTGAACCACACAGCCCTTTGGCGCATTCGCCACGGGCGGTTGCGGAACAAACTGCTGGGGCTGAGGCTGTCCCTGGGGAGCGGGGCCAGCGGCACCGGCATTAGGAGCACCACACACGCCGCAGAACTTGTCGTTATCGCCCATAGGGGCGCCACACTGCGAGCAGAACATCGAAATCATCCCTTCGTATCTTGAGCGAATCACCTGGATCGCAAACGATGTCCTTGGCATCATTATCACCCAATGTGAGTTCAAATACTCAAAGATGACCGATTTGCAAGGTACACGGCGCCAGCAGGCGGTTCGTTGAATACGTCCGCGTTAGTTCGTACCGCGAAAACCCTTGCCGACAATCTCGGAGCTGTCGACGATCGTGATAAAGGCACCCGGATCGACTTCGCGCGCATAGCGGCGTAGTTGCACGGCCTCGCGACGGCTCAGCACGCTCATGATCACCGTCACGCACTTGCCCGAGAAGGCACCGTAGCCGCGACTGATGGTCGCTGTGCGGTTGAGATGCTTGACGATAAACTCCTCGACCTTAAGGGGCTCGGAACAAATGACCGTGCAGACTTTGCGCAGATGAATGCTCTCGATGGCTTTGTCGACCACAAGCGTCTTGGCAAACAGGCCGAGCACGCAATACAGACCGACACGCGGGCCATACAAGAAGGCCGCGATGGTCACGATGCCGATATCGACCAGGAGCAGGGCGCGGCCAATCTCGAGCGTGGTGCGGCGCTTGAGGATCATGGCAAGAATGTCCGTGCCGCCCGTCGAGGCGCCAATATCAAAGACAATGGCGCTGCCGAGCGCCGGCAGGATCACGGCAAAGCACAGGTCAAGCCACATATCGCCCGTCATCGAGACATCAGTCGGGATAAAGAGTTCAAAAAGCGAAACATAGGCGGACAGCGCAAACGAGGCGAAGACGCTCCACAGGATTGCCTTGCGCTCCAAAAAGATAAAGCCCAAAACGACGAGAACCGCGTTAATAATCCACATAAAGACGCCGACGGGCAGGGTCGGGAACAGCGTGGACAGAATGACCGACACGCCCGAGGTGCCGCCAAAAGCAAAGTGATTAGGGGTTTTAAACGCAACGATGGCGAAGGCCGTAAGAATCAGGCCCATATTGAGCTCGGCAAAAAAGCGCGGAAAGCCCGGCTCCTGGCTGCGCTTTTGACCGGCACGCTCGCCGCGCTCGATATCGGTGCGATCAACCACGCGCTCCATCGGCACCACGGGAGGACGATGCATCTCCTCGGCAGCACGCGATGCCGCCTCTGCCGCGGCGGCCTCAATCGCCCATGCCTTGCTTTCTGTTTCGTGCTCGTCGGGCATTACGGCAACTCCTCGTTAACAATTTGGAAACAATGCGCCCATTAGGGTAACGCGGAACGCGACGATTGCAACCCCTAGTTAGACGAGCGGTATGCCTACATCGGGGGGCATACAAATAACGGCCGGCCACGCTTTTGCTTGCGCGGTCGGCCATTTAACGTTTTCGCAGATAAAACCTGCCAAAACAAACCTGTCCCTTTTTGGAAGGTTACTCGTGCTGGCTGGTGCGGTGCTCGTACTCCTCGGGGGTGATGACGTCCTCGATGCGCAGGTTGACGCCCGCCACCTCAAGGCCGGTCATCGCGGCAAGGCGCTCGGTGACACGCGCCTTGACATCGTCAAAGATCGCGGGCGCATAGGCGCCGTACTCGATAATGACGGAGATGTTGACGACCACGCGATTGTCATCGGTGACCTCGACCGTCACGCCCTTGGTCAGATTCTCGGCACCAAACTGCTCCTGCACAAAATGCATGAGGTTACCCTTCATGCCCAGAACGTGCGGAACCTCACGGGTGGCCATGGCAACGATCTTCTCGATCACGCCGTTGGAATAGGTCAGCGAGTCCTCGGACTCGTCCGTTTCCTCATCATCCTCGTCCGCATCATCGGCGGGCTCGGCCTCGACGAGCGCCTCGTCCTCGAGCGTTACGTCCTCGGCCTCGGCGGTGACGGTCTCGTCTGCCTCGAGCTCGGTATCGGCCACATCGACCTTCGTATTAAAAGCCATGGTTCCTCCTTATGCCTGCCGCAGATGCGACAGTCGAATACATATTAGCGGCCGCTAAACAGACGGCCGAAGAAGTTGACGATCCCGTTTTCGCCGTCGCGAGTTTGGCCGATCACAGCGCCGATCAGCACGAAGAATGCGATGACGAGCGTGTCCCACAGGCCGAGTGTGAGCACCAACACGGCGAGGATAAAGCCAGCGACGGCACCGAGCGTGGTGTTGGGATGACGCACAGCATAGCTCCAGATGGCAGCGCCCGTACCCTTGATGAGACCCATAGCCTCGTCAAAATCCACGGCTGCCGCGTCTTGTAACTCGGTTGCCTCTGCTTTGGAATCAAAAGGTTCGCTCGCCGGTGTGGCGCTCTGGTCAATCGTCAGGCGCGGCGTACGAGCGGTCTTATCTTGATTGGTATCACTCACCGGAAACCTCCACGGTCTGGACGGTAGTCTTGGACGGCAAAAAACGGACGCGCGTGGTCGTACCCGGCGTGCCGAGCATGGTGTCGCAAGCTTCCTCGATGCGCCGCTGCATCGCGGTAGCCAGAGATGCCACGTCCTTATCGTCAAGCGCGATAGCCTCGACCTTAAAACGGACGTGCGAATCGTCGGAACCTTGGACGCGGGCCTCGACATGCTCGATCATCACGCGATCGTCGCGCTCGGCAGCAGCCCTGGCGCACGAAGAAAGCGCCGCGAGCGTAACCTCGATATTGCGCTCCCCCGCCGGATGCACGCAGGACGGCTCGCGACGAGCAAACATCAGGCGGAAGAAGCTTACCAGCACGCCAATCGCCACAACTCCGCCGCATGCCGTCACGACAATGCGCGGCATGGGGTCGCGCATCAGCAGCATAAAGCGATACGTATACGGCCCCCAAAACTGGCAGACAAGCGTACCCAGCGCCACGATGGCGGCGGCAAGATACACGATCGCTAGGGCTCGTTTGAGTACGCGCACGTGGCGCTCCCTTCAAATCTCGGCTCTCGAAATGCAAAACGGTTCGCATCATTATAAAAGAGCCGGGTCCGGTGCTCTACGCACGCGGATCCGGCTCATCTATTCCACGAGGCTTGCATGCTCGCTTCATTATGCCCAGATATGCACGGCTTAACCCGTGCGGGCGCTACTCCTCCTCGAGGGCAGCGATGACCTCGTCGGTCATGTCCATGGTGCTGTAAACATCCTGGACGTCGTCGAGCTCCTCAAGACGGTCGATGAGGCGCTGAACCTTCTTGGCGTCGGCGCCGGAGACCTCGGTCGGGGTGGTCGGGACCATGGTGGTCTCGGAGCCCTTGACCTGGACGCCCTGCTCCTCGAGCGCCTTGGAGACAGCCATGACCTCGTTGGCAGTAGTCCAGACGATCCACTCCTCGCCGGCGTCCTCGTAGTCCTCGCCACCGGCCTCGGCGATCGCCATCATAAACTCATCCTCGTCGCCGGCAGCACCGTTGGCGATCATGGTCTCCTTCTTGGCGTTCTCGTCCAGGATCTCCTTGGCGACGACAATCTGGCCCTTGCGCTCAAACTGGAAGGCGACGGAGCCGGAGGTGCCCAGGTTGCCACCAGCGTGGGAGAAGGCGGAACGGACATCAGCGGCGGTACGGTTGCGGTTGTCGGTCAGGCAGTCGACGTAGACGGCGACACCGGCGGGACCGTAGCCCTCGTACACGATGTTCTCGTAGACGGCGGCGTCAGCGCCCGAGCCAAAAGCCTTATCGATAGCGGACTTGATCTTGTCCTTAGGCATGGACTGAGCCTTGGCCTTGGCAACGGCAGCGGCGAGGCTGGCGTTGTTCTCGGGCAGCGGGTCGCCGCCGAGACGGGCAGCAACGGTGATGTTGCGGCTCAGCTTGGAGAAGAGGGCGGAACGCTTGGCGTCCTGCGCGCCCTTACGATGCTTGGTTGTGGCCCACTTAGAGTGTCCGGACATACGTGTCTCCTATCGGTTTCGACCTAAAGCCCAGCGCAGATGCTCGGGCAATATAAACAAACGTCGTTATGATATACCTACTGGCCTGCGAGATAAACCCCAAAATGAAGGCGTCGTGATGATGACCCCTTTGGTGCAAAGAAACCTGACCCCCAATGCACCAAGTTAGGACCAGAGGAAGTCGCTGCGGGTGACGGTGGCGCCGATGGCGAAGGGCATGCAGGCGATGACCGGATACAGGTAGCGCATGTAGGTCGAGCCGTTGCACGGGCCAATCAGGCACACGGCAAGCACGCCCAGCAGCGGCACCCAAATGGCCAGCCCGCGCCACGAATGACGACGTAGCAGATAGACCACCACGGCGATCATGATCCACACATAGGTGGCCGAGCTCATGGTGAGCGAGATAAACGGGATGCGTTGTACTGCCACGCGATACAGGTTGATCAGGTGGTCGCACCAGCGCACAACCTTGCTATCGACCGGATGGAAGTCGAAGTACTTGAGGTTATCGGGCTTCGCCATGATCTCGGCACTGCGCGCCGTGCTGTAGACCCATGCGTCGCGAGCGCTCGGATAAAAATACCCATAGTAGTTATTGATGAGCGCCGAGATATAGCACCCGGGGTCCTTTTTGAACATCTGGGCCCACACCTCAAAATAGGCCTTGATGTCCTCCTGCGAGGCGTACTCGTTAAAGCAATTCTTGACGGCATCGGACTTGTCGGGGTTGTAGCGGCGGCCCAGGTTCTCGTACTTGAGTACACGATCGATCACGGCACGCTCTTCGTCGGTCACCGAACCGTCGCAAGGAGCTTCCACGATGGTGCCGTCCTCCTTAACCGTAGGGTTGACGCCCGAGTTAAGGCCGTCGTGCTTTTGGACGAAACGAGCCGTCTGTTGGAACGGAATCGAAAGGATTTCGCGCTTGGAACCAGGCGTGATGTCGTGCGCTGGCATAAAGACCTTGGTGAAGTACATATTAGAGGCAAGGCAGAGTGCAAGCACCGCAAGAACTCCCACCCAGCGGAAACGCGGGATGCCGCCCGAAGGCGCAGCACCAGCCTGCTTGGCTGCACGATGAGCCGCATGCGCGTCCCATGCGCAAAACGCCGCCGCGATTACGCATGCCGCCAGGGGAAACACCAGGCCGCCGTTGCGCAGAAACGTGGAACCCATGGCGCCCAGAGTGAGCAGCAGCCAGTCATGTCGCGCAAAGAGCACGGGGGCTTTCTCGCCCGCTCGCTCGACATTGGCATCACGACGGGGCAAGCCACATGCCACGAGCTTGACGGTCTGTACCAGCAGCACCAAGAACGCGTCGGCAAAGAGCACGTCTTTGGTGAGCAACGCCGCGTAGTTAGAGAACATCGGCA
Organism: Collinsella sp.; assembly: GCA_018370025.1. Lineage (GTDB taxonomy): Bacteria > Actinomycetota > Coriobacteriia > Coriobacteriales > Coriobacteriaceae > Collinsella. Next base: position 23,880 of record JAGZBF010000017.1, read on the forward strand.
TAAACGCAAAGAACAGCAGGATCGCACCGCGAACCGGCAGGCTCACGCCCAGTTTGCGCAGCGACGAAATGGAATAGGCCATGCAGGCGGCCGTAATGACGAACTGAGCACAGGTGTAGATGGCAAGACCTGCGTTGGCGCTGTTGAACAGTGAAAGCCCCAGCTGGACGCACGAACCGATGATAGCCGTGTGCACCACGGGGTGATGTCCGTTGAGCAACACATTGGGATTGAGCAGACGCAGGTAGTCACTCGTGCCGTTGGGGTAGTTGAACCACTGGCGAATCTGCGCACCCGTATCTCCCATAAAAAAGCCGGGCAGCGAAGCGATAAGCGTGGGCGCCCAGGCGATCATAAGCACCAGGAAGGGGCCGGCAAAGGGATGGACCGAGAGCACGGCGTGAGTCACACGCCATACGCGGCCAAAGTGCGCTTCGGAAAACGGAATGCGCCGAGAGCTCAGCCAATCCAGGCACTCAAAAGCCAAATAGAAGGCCACGATCGCTAAGAGCATCCAGCCCGCGCCGCCAATCCAGGCGCAGACGATGCGGGCTTTGTCGCCAAGGACAATCTCGGCCGAGTCGGTGAGGTCGTAGCTGCGGCCGAACACCATGCAGATGGCGAAGAACAGCGACGGCAGAATGATCGATGGACGCCAGGTGTCGCCACGGCCAAAGAACACGTAGCGAAACGGCAAGGTGAGCAGGCAGGCAAGTGCAAGCAGCATGACCGCGTCGGTATGGCCGGCAAACGAAAGGAGCACCTCGTAGCACACGTACAGCATGCCCGAGGCTTTGGGGTCAATCGCCAAGACTGCGTTGCTCGACACCGGGGCGGGATCGATGGAAAACGCCGTGGTCGCCAACAGCGCGAGCAAAAATGCGATGAGCGTCTGCTTGGCGGGGTAGCGCTTAAACCAGACGATGCGGGCAGCGTCGCGCGCAGCCGTTGTGGAGAGGTCGGAATCCTTCACAGTCCGAAAGCCTTTCTAGAAACCTATCAAACTCGGCAAGACCACCACAAAGGTGCCTGTCCCCTTTGTGGTAGTTAGGCGTCGAGGTAGATGCGCTGGGGCCGGTTGCGGCGACGAGCAAAGATGATGAGCGCCAGGCCCGCGATTACGAGCGGCAGGCTCAGCAACTGGCCCATGGTGATAACGCCACCCAGCAGATAGCCCAGCTGCGCATCGGGCACGCGCACAAACTCAATGAGGAAGCGGACGATGCCGTAACCCATCACAAACACGCCCATAAACGTGCCTTGGGGCAGTAGCGGCTTTTTGCGGCTGAGCACCTGCAGAATGCAAAAGAGCACGATGCCCTCAAGAAATGCCTCGTAGAGCTGGGAGGGGTGACGCGGCATATCGCCCGCGGTGCCACCGAAGACCACGCCCCAGGGCAGATCGGTCGGCTTGCCCCACAGCTCACCATTGACAAAGTTGGCACAACGGCCCAGGCACAAGGCCAGCGGCGCGCCTATGACGGCAAGGTCTGCCAAAGTCCATGCATCGAGCTTATATATGCGGCACACAATGATGCCGCCGATAATGCCGCCCACCAAACCGCCATGGAAGCTCATGCCGCCCTCGTTGGTGGCAAAGATCTCGAGCGGGTGCGCCCAGTAGTAGCCATCGCCATAAAAGACGACGTAGAACAGGCGCGCACCGATAATGAGGCCAAAGACCACGCCGACCACGACACTCGTCAGGTCGTCAATCGTGATGTTAAAACCCCAGCGACGCTGCGTGCGGTACATGACGACCGCCGCGAGCAGGGCGCCGACCACGTAGGCCAGGCCGTACCAGTAGATGGTGATGGGGCCCGCCGAGATCGCGACAGGATCAAGCATATGGTAGAAGTCGTTGAGCATGTCGACCCTCCTACTCCCTACATACAAATGCGGCCGCGGGCCTTACGCTCGCAGCCGCATATTTGGGCGTAACGTCTATGCGGAGCGTACCGTCCGCAGCTTTCGCATCTTAGAACGGCGCGTACTCGTCGTACAGGTCGTCGGTCTCGCCGGAGGCATTGACCTGCTCGACACGGGTAACGCCGGGCACGTGCTCCTTCAGGATACGCTCGATGCCCATAGACAAGGTCAGCGAGCTCATGGGGCAGCCGGCGCAGGCGCCCTGCAGCTCCAGCTTGACGACGCCCTCGTCGTCGACGCCCACATACTCCATATCGCCGCCATCGGCCTGCAGGTTGGGACGAATCTCTTCAAGAACCTTCTTAAGCAGCTCTTCGTTAACAGCCACAGGGGCTCCTTTCTCACAATAACGCGGGCACGCCCGCGGACAGAAGCTATGTTACTACAGCCATGTACCCGCTCACGAGCCGTCCATGCGCGCAGACGCGACTTTCACGAGTAGTCAATTTGGGACGGGGCTCTTTGAGCTGCGTTCGTCGTCAGATAGCGACAACGCATGATTACTGTCGAGCCTGTCCCCCGGTACCAATCTGAACATCGACGATGACCTGGCGGTAGCTGATGCCACAGGAGTCGAGGATGCGGCGGCTGATGCGTCCGTCATCGGTGTCGGCGTACTTGTTGTCCAGGTAGACAACCTCGCCCACGCCCACCTGAGCCAAAATCTTGGCGCAGTCGTGGCACGGGAACAGCGTGACGTAGACCGTGGAACCCTCGAGGTCCTTGAGCGAGCCACGGTAGTTGAGCACGGCGTTGGCCTCGGCATGGACCACGTAGTTGTGCTTGTCCTGCAGCGGGTCGTCGCTCGTACCCCACGGAAAAAAGTCGTCGTTGAGCGCCGAGGGTGTACCGTTGTAGCCCACCGAAAGGATGCGGTGGTTGGTGTTGGCGATGCACGCACCCACCTGCGTGTTGGGGTCCTTGCTGCGGCGCTGCGCGGCGATGGCCACGCTCATAAAGAACTCGTCCCAGCTAATGACGTCCAGGCGCTTGCCTGACGAAGTTTGATGAAGATCGTCCGACATGGCAGACACCTCCGTAATCGCAATAGTTTGACCCATTGTAGCAGGTGAAAGGTGAGGGCGTTTGTCCCGCCGGCGCCCTCACTTTTACACGCGGCGGGGCTTTTGGTTGATGTGGTAGAGCTCGGCGAGTCCTCGCAACGTCAGCGCGTCGTCGACCGTCAGGCTATGGCCGACAAGGGCCGCGAGCGCCTCGGCGTCGTCGCCGGTAATGACGATGGGCACATCGCCCTCCCCCGCAGCCTTGGTCGCGCGCATCTCGGCGAGCACCATGTCGAGCATGCCGTCGATGCGTGCCACCTCGCCCAAGACCACGCCCGAGCGCATGGCCTCGCGCGTGTTGCGGCCGATCACATGCGTGGGCGCCGAAGGCTCGACCTGCGGCAGACGCGCCGCAGCGGCCGAGAGCGAGCGGGCGCCGAGCGCCAGACCCGGCGCGATGACGCCGCCCACAAAGGTACCGCACGCGTCGATGACCTCGATATTGGTCGTAGTGCCCAGGTCGATCACGATGCACGGAGAGCCGTAAACGGCCCGGGCCGCCACGGCGTCGGCGATGCGGTCGGGGCCGATCTCGGCCGGGTCGTCGTAGTGGACGGGCATGCCGGTCTTAAGTCCCGGCCCCACCGTGAGCACGCGCCCCGTGCAGATGCGGGAAAGCGCCGTCTTCCACGGGCGCTCGAGCGCCGGCACCACGCAGCTCAGCACTGCGGCCGCGGGAACGAGTGCACCCGGCATGCCCGCATCGGCCGCTAGCGCGGCCATGACTTGAGCGAGACGCATGCGCGCCTCGTCTGCTGTGATGCTCGACGGCGTCGTGATCTCGCACGTCGCAAGCGGGCATTCCTGCGCCGCGGCCGAATCCTCGGCAAACAGGCCAAAGCGAATGAACGTGTTGCCCACGTCGACCGTCAATATATATGCGCACCCATTAAGCATCGTCGGCGCTCCTTTCGTCTGCCCAGCAGTATATCGCCTACCTAAACCAGTCATCCCGAAATGACTAGCTTGCGGTTATACTGGTGCGCGGTCGCGCGCGAGCTCACGCGGCGGCCCTTGGTAACCCGACTTCCCGCGCCGTATCCGTAGCGGCGCTCCCGGGGGAAGCGGATATACGCAAAGGAGTTCTATATGAGCAATCCCTCGAACCGCGCTTCGATGCGCGGGCAACTCACGCTGCGCGGCGTCGTCATCGGCGTCCTTGGCTGCGTGATTATCACGGCAAGCTCGGCCTACACCGCCCTCAAGATGGGCGCTCTCCCCTGGCCGATCGTCTTCGCTGCCGTCATTTCGCTGTTCTTCCTTAAGCTCATGGGCAATGCCAGCCTCAACGAGGCCAACGTCACCCACACCATCATGTCCGCGGGCGCCATGGTCGCCGGCGGCCTGGCGTTTACCATCCCGGGCGCCTGGATGCTGGGATATGCCGACCAGATCAGCTGGCTCGACATGTTTATCGTGGCACTCGCCGGCACCATCCTGGGCCTGCTGGCCACCGCGCTCATCCACCGTCACTTTATCGTGGACGCCGCGCTTGAGTTCCCCACCGGCAACGCCGCAGCTCAGACCCTGCGCGCAACCGAGGCCGGCGGCAAAACCGGCAAGCAGCTCTTTGGCTCCATGGCCATCGCCGGCATCTACAGCGTGCTGCGCGACGCTCTGGGCGTGGTGCCCAGCATGCTGTGCACGCTCAATATCCCCGGCGTGACCTTTGCCATCTACAACTCGCCCATGCTGCTCTCCGTCGGCTTCCTTGTGGGCTTCGCCCCCGTCGCGTTCTGGTTTGCCGGCGCGCTGCTGGGCAATTTTGGCATCATCGTCGGCGGCACCGCTGCCGGTCTGTTTGACGTTATGACCGCACAGGGCATTGTTAAGTCCCTGGGTATGGGCCTCATGATGGGCTTTGGCGTCGCCGTCGTCCTCAAGGACATCCTGCCGCAGGTCGCCGGTATCGTCCGCGGCCTCGCCGCCGACAGCTCCACCGACACCGACGAGCAGTCGCTCATCTCGGGCTCCCTTAAACTCGACGCCGGTATCATCGGCCTGGGCGCTGCCGCCATCGCCGTGATCATCGCCATCGTGCTCGACCTTGGTCCCGTTCCAGCCGTCATCGTCACGCTGTTCACCTTTGTCACCACCATCATGAGCGCGCAGAGCTGCGGCCAGACGGGCATCGACCCCATGGAGATCTTCGGCCTCATCGTCATGCTCATCGTGGCGGCCTTCGCGCAGCTCGCGCAGGTCAAACTGTTCTTTATCGCCGGCATCGTAGCCGTGGCGTGCGGCCTTGCGGGCGACGTCATGAACGACTTTAAGGCCGGCGCCGTGCTGGGCACCAACCCGCGCGCGCAGTGGGTCGGCCAGGCCATCGGCGGCATCGTGGGCGCCCTGGTCGCCGCCGCCGTCATGGTCGCGCTCGTCACCGCCTATGGTCCGGACGCCTTTGGTCCCGACAAGAGCTTCGTTGCCGCACAGGCAAGCGTGGTCGCCACCATGGTCTCGGGCATCCCGAGCGTGCCGTGGTTTGCGGGCGGCTTTATCGCCGGCATCATCATGTACTGGCTCGGCATTCCGGCCATGATGATCGGTCTGGGCGTGTACCTGCCGTTCTACATGTCGCTCACGGCTTTCCTGGGCTCCTGCGTCAAACTCGCCTACGACAAGTGGTCCGCCCACCGCGACGCCACCGCTGGTCTTTCCGACGAGGAGAGGGCTGCCAAGGACGCCGCCTTCCAGGAACAGGGTCTGGTCGTTGCCAGCGGCCTGCTCGGCGGCGAGTCCATCGTCGGCGTTATCCTGGCGTTTGTCTCCGTGGGCTTAAGCCTGCTGGGCTAAGCTGAGCAGCTGCTCGACAGCAACCATATTGCCTACGATTTGCCCGGTCGGTAGCTTTCGCGGCTACCGACCGGGCTTTTTGATATCGAAACAAAGAAAGGCCAGCGCGCTGCGTATGACAGCGCGCCGGCCTTATCGTTTGGCTAACGAGACGGTCCCGCTATGAATTGAAGTTCGTTGCAGAGCCGACGCCCGATTCACTACATGTGCTTGCGACGACGATCGCCCAGCGTCACGCCCGCAGCCACGAGTGTAATACCGCCGATAACGAAGACCTCGCCCGCAAGCGCGGAGTCATCACCGGTCTGGGCGAGCGCGGCAGGCGCAGCCTGTTTCTTGGCAACGGAGACCTTTGCAGCAGCCTGCGCAACCTGAGGCTTGGCCTGCGGCTCAGCCTTGGGATGATGCTTGTCGTACTCGGCCTGAGCGGCAGCCAGGGCATCCTTGGCATCGCCAAGCTCGGCAAGCGCGGCGGCATAGGCGTCGTTGGCATCGGACAGCTTGGCATCGGCATCGCTCAGAGCAGCCTTGAGGCCAGCGGCGGCATCGACGGCGGCCTTATAGCGAGCGTAGGCAGCGTTCAACTTGACCAGCTTCTCGTTGCCCGTCGTGCCCGCGGCAAGGGATGCCTTGTGGTCGACGGCCTCAAGATCGGCCTTGAGTGCCTCGTCGTTGGCAAGCTCGGCCTTGGCCTTGACGATCTCGAGGTTCGCATCGACGACGGCTTCGTTGGCGGCATCGAGCTGCTTCTGGGCATCGGCGACACCGGCGACGGCAGCGTCATAGGCGGCCTTGGCGTCGTCGACCGCCTTCTGGGCGCCGGCGAAGCGCTCGAAGGCCTTGTTTGCGGTGGCAAGCTCGCCCTCGGCGGCCTTGGCCTTCTCCTGTGCGTCGGACAGGGCCTGCGTCTTGGCGGCAACTGCCTGCTTGGCGTCCGAAAGAGCGGTCGCGGCGTGCATATCTGCGGCCTGAGCCTTGTCAACGCCAGCCTGGGCTGTGTCGTCGGCCTTCTTGGCATCGTCAAGCGTGCCCTGCTTGTTCGCAAGGTCCGTCTTGGCGGCATCGCGCTTGGCGGCAAGGTCCTTGACCGAAGCGGTAGCGTTGTCATACGCCTCATTGGCCTGCTCGGATTTTGCCTTGGCGGCATCGCGGGCGCTGTGAGCCTTCGCCTTGTGAGCAGTGGCCTCGGCTGCCTTCGTCTTGCTGTCAGCAAGCGTGGCGTTTGCCTTATCGAGAGCTGCCTGGGCAGTAGCGGCCTTGCTCTTGGCGGCATCGAGCTTGGCCTGGGGCGTCTTGACGTCGATACCCTTGAGTTTGGCTTCGGCGGCGGTGTAGGCGGACTTGGCGGCAGCAGTAGCGGACTGAGCCTTCTCGTACTCGCCCTTGGCGGTGTTCATGTTCGTGTCGGCCGCGGTATAGGCGTCGCGCGCGCTTTCTTGCTTATCCAATGCGTTAGAATAAGCCGTTCCAGCAGTCCCGAAGTTCTTCTGCGCTTCTGCCAGCTCATTCTGCAGCTGCTTCAGCTGCTCCTTCTGCTCCTGTGTGCCGCCTGCGTTGTATGCGGAATCGATGTAGTCGTTCAGGAGCTTCTTGAACTCGGAGACAGTGAAATCAGCCTGCGTGTCATCATCGCTGTAATCGAAGATGGTTACCTCGGAATCGGTATTCTTGCCGCTACCGGTCGCGATGCCGATGGCTCTCGTAGAGGCATCGATAATGTTGAGATAGTGCCCGCACTCGTGGTAGATGCTGTTGTAGTTCTGATAGATGTAATAGGACTCATATCGATATTTGCCGAGTTTGTCACCATACTGCTCTACATACTTGTCGAAAATCTTCTTTTCCTGAGTATAGAGGCCGGTATAGGGCCAGCCGAGGGTATCCTCGGTCTCGCCGCCGGTATATGCGCCACCACCGCCAGCAAGATTTTCTCCATTGTCCCAGTAGCAGCCCGAGTGTCCCCAGATGTTCGATGAATATGATGTATTAAGTGCTGCCGCCACAGTCATGCGGAGGCTGACGCTGAGCGCCGACTGACCGTTCGCCTTGCGGAGGTTGTTCTGGGTGTCGAGATATGTCAGGGCGTTGCGCATCTGCTCCAGGGAAAGCGGGTTGGTATCGCGAGACATGTCCTGATCGACGTACTGGTCATACCATTCGGCCTTGTCATCGGCACCGGTCAGCATCGATACGGCGTCCTGGGCGTTCTTCTTCTGCGTGGCCGTGAACTGGCTGCCGCCGATGATGTAGTTCATGAAGCCGAACATACCCTGGCTGATGACATTCTGGTCTACGGTCATGTTCGACTTGAGGTCGGCAATCTGCTGGTTGAGCTTCTCGACCTCGACGTTTGCGGCGTCGTATGCATTGTGTGCGTCGGTTACTTCAGCACGAGCCTGATCGAACTCGCTGTGCTTCTGCTGACGAACCTCGACGAGTCGGTCGTACTCCGCCTTCTTGTCGGCCTCGGTCTGCTGAGCCTGCTCGTATGCCGACTTCGCAGCGTCGCGCTTGCTGGCGGCGGCGTTGTACTCCTTGTTTGCCGCACCGTATGCAGACTGGGCAGATGCCACAGCAGCGTTAGCGGCGTTGGCCTTCTCCTGCGCGGCAGCGACGGCAGCCTGAGCGGCCTGCAGATTTGTCTGTGCGGTGGCGTCGGCATCCGTCGCGGCATTGAGCTCCGCCTGCGCGGTCTTGAGCTCACCAGCAGCAGCCTTCTTGGCGGCCTCAAGCGCACTCAGGTCAACACCCGTACCCGAGACGGCGGCATCGAGCGCAGCCTGCGCCTGGTTGAACTTCTGCTGGGCGTTATCGCGCGAGGTGGTTGCGGCTGCGAGCGCAGCGGCAGTCTCCTGCTTCTTGGCTTGGGCGGAAGTCAGAGCGGCCTCAGTGTCCTTCTTTTCCTGCTGGGCGCTGGCCTCGGCAGCCTTGGCCTGGTCCAGATTGGCCTGTGCAGTAGCAACGGCCTTATTGGCGTCATCGAGCTTTGTCTGCGCGTCCTCGACGGCCTTCTTGGCGGCCTCGTACTCGTCCATACCCATGGCCTCGAGCTTGGCCTGGGCATCATCAAGGGCCTTCTTGGCCTCATCCTGCTTTGCCTTGGCGTCCTTGAGCGCCTGGGTCTTATCCTCGACACTCTTGTTGGCTTGATCGAGCTGATCGTTCAGGTCGCCCAGCTTCTTCTGCTGCTGTTCGGTCTTTTCGACGGCGGCTTTGAGCTCGTCGATCTTCTCCTGGAGCGCGGCGACTTCTGCTGCGTTCTGCTCGATTTCGTTGTCGCTCACGGCCTGCGAGGCCTGATTCTTTTGCTGCTGCGCCTGCTTTTGAGACTGGCCCGCCGCGTCGGCCTTCTTCTGGGCGGCATCGTAGGCGGCCTGAGCGTCCTTGAGCTGCTTTGCCGACTCCTCGGCCAGCTGGGCAGCCGTCTTTGCGACCGCTTGGTTACCGGCGGCAACGGTGTTCTCTACAGAACTACCCCCCCCCTGAACAGAATCGCCGTTATCGGTTGACGGTGCGGCGATTGCCGCCAGCGGCGACATGAGCGGCTGAGCGATGAGGCCCGCCGTCAAAACGGTTGCGACGGCGCGGTTAGCAACGCCCTTGACGTTGACGGCCTTAGCCCGAGGCTCAAAGTGTTGTGGACTGTAGTTTGCCATGGCTTTCTCCCTTTGACACGGATGTATCCATACGCTTCAAAATGTAGGAGCTGATTTTTGAATTCTGTTGCGCAACATTGGTCACCGGCGGATTTTTTGAAATTCGCGCTCTCGTGCTTCACAATTTCGTCACATATGTAGGAGCTGGTGCAGCATATTCTTGCGGGATCGAATTGAGCCTGTGATTTGCATTTGCTCCCGCGTCATCCGCCCTATCGGATTCCGCATCCAACAGACACCTCGCCCGCCACGGTGTAGAGTTAGGACAACGGGCGCGTTGCGCGGACCGCGCTGGAACGAGGTGAACATGGAACTCGATAGACAACAACTCAAGCGACTGCGTGAACGCCATCACCGGCGCCACGGCATCCGCCCTGCCCATAGTGAGGTCATGGAGAACGCCGGCCGTTTCCTAAAGCGCGCGTTCAACATTCGCGAGGGACGCGCGCCCTATCACGTGATCCGCAAGCGTTTTGTAAACGGGGCGCGTCTGACTGGCTCTCACCTGTGTATCCTCATCATCGCCATGCTCATCGCGAGCATCGGCCTCGATATCGACTCGGACATCGCCATCGTGGGCGCCATGCTCATCTGCCCGCTCATGGGTTCGGTTCTTGCCATGGCATACGGCATTGCCACGCTCGACCGCGAGATCACCGTCGAAGCCGTCGCCAGCCTTGCGCTGCAAATGGCCTTTTGCCTGGTCACATCCACGTTGTACTTTAAGCTCTCGCCCCTCGGCACCACCACGGCCGCCATTATCGACAACTCGACGCCCACCGTGTGGGACCTTGCCGTCGCGCTTGCGGGCGGCTTTGCGGGTGGCCTGGGCAACTCGCGCGACCAGGAACCCGCCACGCTCATCGCCGGCGTGGCCGTGGCGACCGCGCTCATGCCACCTCTGTGCGCGGCGGGCTATGGCATCGCCATCGCAAGCGGGTCGCTGTTTCTCTCGGCGCTCTACGAGTTTGGCATCAACGTCGTCTTTATCGCGCTGGCGGCCGAAGCCGTATTGCTTCTTTTGCGTGTACCGCTCAAGCGTGATCTCAACGGCGACGGCATTGTGACCGCCGAGGAAAATGCCGAGGTCGACGAGCTGTCACGCAAAGTGCGCCGCCGCATCATCGTGGGCACGGTGATCTTTGCCATCCCCTGCATTATTATGACGGCGGGCTCCATTGGCTCGGCGCAGGCCGGCGTGCAGGACGGCTACGGCGTCACAGAGACCACACGCGAGCTTGCCGCGGTGCTGCCGGGCTTTAAGGATTACACCGTCGCCGTCGAGACCTCGGCTACCGAAGGCGAGGAGGAGGGCGTCGTCGAGCGTGAGATTGTCGCCCATGTGACGACAGGCGAGGCGCTTGGGGCGCACGACCGCCGTGTCGCCCGCAAACTCATCGACCTCAATGTGCCCGAGCTCGATCGCGTTGAGTTCGATGTGAAGTGATGCGGGACGCGAGGCGGGCCCGGCGCGAGCGCGCGCAGCCACGGGGCACAGACGCAGCCAAGCGCAGCGCTACAGCTCGTACTTGTACACGCGGTAGATGTACTTCTCGGCTTCCATCTCGTAGGTGGCGATGGGCAGTCCATAGCGATCGTACTCGGCAAAAGTCTTGGCCTTGCCCGATGCCACGAGCATGCTATTCGAATCGCCGACGCGCTGCGCACTGCTCGCATAGCCCGAGAACGGCACGGCGATCTGGTCCACAAGCTCGTAGGTGCGCACGGTCTCGTCCACCGTAAAGATGCGCCCAAACGAATGCGTTCCCTTGCTGTAGTCGGTCGCCACCGCGGCGCCCAGCTGGCCCCAGTCGAACTTGGGATAGCGCTCGGTCGCACCAAAGTTGTTGTCGTATAGCAGCACCTGGTAGCGACCAGTCGCTGCCGTGTCAGAACTCGGCAGATACGTCACGCTGTGCTGGCCTGCATTGAGCGAAAAATCGCCCTGGGCCTGCAATAACTTGTCTTCAAAGCCCGAGCCAGCCCATTGCCACTCCTTTCTATTTCTGGGTCCATCTTCTCACTGCTGGCGGCCGAAAATGATCCGTTTTCCTCCGACCCCGAGGGATCGTTCTTAGTACTTGAAGAAGCCCTCGCCCGAGCTTTCGCCCAGCTTGCCTTCGTCGAGCATTTTCTTGAGAACGGAGGCCATGGCCTTAAAGTTGTAGGGCATCATCATCTTCTTGAGCAGCGGGCTCACCAGGCCCGGCACCTTCTGATACTGCATGACGATGTTGTAGGCCGTCTGGATACCCACCGTGTCGAATACGCGGAACGGGCCCTTGGGAGCGCCGGTGCCACGCGTCCACGCGAGGTCGATGCTCTTGGGATCGCTCACGCCCGAGACGTACAGATCAAGGCCCGAAAGCAGCCACGGTACCAACATGGAGTTGAGCAGATAACCGTTCTTTTCCTTGTTGACGGGCAACGCCAGCATACGGATGTCGTTGGCAAAGTCGACGAGTTCATCGAAGTAGCGCTTGTCGGTCTGGTCCTGTGCCATGACCTCGGTCATGTTGTTCTTCCAGATAGAGTTGGCAAAGTGCAGCGACAGGTACTTCTCGGGGCGGCCAGTGTACTTGGCAAAGGTACTCGGCAGTAACGTGGAGGAGTTGGTCACGACGACGGTCTTTTGCGGAAGGACCGGGGCGAGCTTCTTGTAGAAGTCAATCTTTGCCTGGGTATCCTCAGCCATAGACTCGATGACCAAATCGGCGTCGGCCACTGCCTTGGCAAGATCGAGCTCCAGCTTGAGTGTGGAGTAGGCGCGCTCAACGGCGGCGAGTGCCGCCTCTTTGTCGAAGGGCTTGCCGCTATCGGCGATACCGGAGCACCACTCGCCCGTGCCGTCCGCCATACCCTCGATTGCCGCGATGTACTCCTCGCGCACATGATCGATCTTGGGCTGGGTGCGGCCGATGCTGCCCTCGCTGCGCAGCCAAATCGTTACATCGAAGCCGCAGTAGGCAGCCTGAAAGGCAATCTGGCTTCCCAGCACGCCGCCGCCGGCAACGCAAACGGTCTTGTAGCTCATAGGAACAGTCCTCTCTTACGTAATTCCATAGATGTGTATTTATTCAACCGTAAGAGGGCTGCACACTGGGGGTGGGTTCTATAAACGGACGGTAATTTGCGGCGAACGGCTACATCTGTTCATTATCTCAGGGTTCCGAGGGCGATTTTTTGTGCCACCGAGACGTCGTTTGCGGAAGTATGCGGCAAATTCCGGAACCCTTGAGCACCCCCCGATTTTCCGCCAATAAAACCGCAGGTACAGGGCTTGGACATATTCGGTGTGCTCGGTCTATTCAGATTTTGCCGCATACTTCCGAAATCTGAGTTCGCAAAGGGTGATAGTCGGGGCGTTTACGCAACATATGTCCAAGCAAAAACGGGTGGTAGCCGGTACGGCCACCACCCGTTTGTCTCATATCCAGCCCATAGCAGGCCAGCTACTTCTTAATGCCGCGTCCCAGGCGCTCAGCGACCGACGCCACGGCGCTCTCATCGACCGAACCGCAGCTCACGCAGCCGTCGTGGGCACGCATCTGGCCGGTGACCTCGTCCATCGCGAGCGGCGCCACCTTCTCAAGCTTAAAGCCCTTGCCGGCGCGCATGTTTTCCTTGGCCACGCTGATCATGAGCTTAATACGGTTGAGCTGGTTGACCTCGGACGCACCAGGATCATAGTCCACCGCAACGATGTTGCTCTCGGGATGCTGGCGGCGCAGCTCCTTAATCACGGCCTTGCCCACCACGTGATTGGGCAGGCACGCGAAGGGCTGCGTGCAGATGATGTTGGGCGCACCGTGGTCAATCAGATCGAGCATCTCAGCCGTGAGCAGCCAGCCCTCGCCCATGTTGTTGCACACCGAAAGCACCGTGCGGGCCTTGTCGGCCATGGTGCCGATGCGCTCGGGCGCCTCGAAGCGGCGGGACTTCTCGAGCATCTCCCCCACCGGCGTGCGCATCCAGTCCACGAGCTTGATGAGCGCCTGCATACCAGCGCGCGTGGTAGCGGAGCTTCCCAACTCGTCCTTCTGCAGCTCGGCGTTGCTCATGGAGTACAGGAAAAAGTCGAGCAGACCCGGCACCACGGCCTCGCAGCCCTCGCGCTCGATGACATCGACCACGTGGTTGTTGGCTGTGGGATGGAACTTGACCAGGATCTCGCCGACCACGCCCACGCGCGGCTTGGTACCCTCGCCCACGAGCGGCATGGTGTCGAACGCGCGGATGGCCTCGCGGCACAGCTTGGTGTAGTTGTGGCGGTTAAACTTGGGCGCCAGCTTGCGAGCGCGCGCCATGTACTCCTCGTAGAGCGCGTTGGCGGCACCGGGCGTAGCCTCGTACGGGCGGCAGCGATAGAGCATCTGCATCATCACGTCGCCAAAGAGCACCGCGTAGACTGCCTGCTTAAGCAGCGCCGGCGTAATCTTAAAGCCAGGGTTGTCCTCGCCCAGCGCCACGGCCGAAAGCGAGATCACCGGGATCTCGGGGTGGCCGCTCTCGCGCAGGGCCTTGCGGATGAGTGCGATGTAGTTGGTGGCACGGCAGCCGCCGCCGGTCTGGCTGATAACCACGGCTGTCTTGGACAGGTCGTATCGACCGCTCTCGATGGCCTCCATGATCTGGCCCGTCACCAGGATCGACGGATAGCAGATGTCGTTGTTCACGTAGCGCAGGCCGGCCTCGACGGCATCGTGATCGGTCGAGGGCAGCAGCTCCAAGTTGTAGCCAGCACCACGGAACACCTCTTTGACCAGGTCAAAGTGGATCGGCGCCATCTGCGGGCACAGGATGGTGTAGCCCTCCTCGCGCATCTGCTCGGTAAAGGGCACCTTGGGCCACGCGGTCGAAGCACTCTCGCGCTGCGCCTCGAACGTGTACTTACGGCTCGCGAACGCGGGGGCATCCGTGGAGGGCGCCACCGGCGCGGCATCGCCCTGCTCGTAAGTCTCGCCCGCGGCCGTAGCCTCGGCCAAGCGCTCGGCCTCCTGGTCCTTGAGCGCCGCCATGAGCGAGCGAATACGGATACGCGCGGCGCCCAAGTTGGACACCTCGTCAATCTTGAGCACGGTGTAAATCTTGCCGCTGGCCTCCAGGATCTCCTGCACCTGATCAGTGGTCAGAGCGTCCAGGCCGCAGCCGAAGGAATTGAGCTGGATCAGGTCCAGGTCGTTGCGCATCGTCACAAAACGGGCGACGGCGTACAGGCGGCTGTGATACATCCACTGATCGACGACGCGAATCGGACGCTCGGGCTTCACCAGATGCGCGAGCGAATCCTCGGTAAAGACCGCAAAGCCAAAGCTCGAGATAAGCTCGGGCAGGGCATGGTTGATCTCGGGGTCGTTATGGTAGGGACGACCGGCGAGTACGATGCCGTGGCCGCCGTGGTCCTCGACCCACTTAAGGGCCTCCTCGCCCATGGTCTGGATGTCCTCGTGAAAACGCGCGTCGGCCTCGTAGGCGGCGTTGACGGCGGCATCGACCTCAGAGCGCGTGATCTTGGGACCGCGCACGCGACCGCGACCGGCCTCAGCATCGGCCACACGGTCGACGGCGAGCACCTGGTATAGACGGCGCTTGAGCTCGGTCTTGTCGTGATAGGGCACAAACGGGTACAGGAACTCGATGTTCTGCTCACGGATCTCGTCGATGTTGAGCGCCAGCGCCGTGGGGTAGCTCATGACGATGGGGCAGTTATAGCAGTTGCCGGCGGTCGGATCCTCCTTGCGCTCCCAGCGCACGCACGGCATCCAGATAAAGTCGACGTCACGGTCAATGAGGTTCATCACGTGGCCGTGGCTCATCTTGGCCGGATAGCACACGCTCTCGGACGGCATGGACTCGATGCC
Organism: Collinsella sp.; assembly: GCA_018370025.1. Classification (GTDB taxonomy): domain Bacteria; phylum Actinomycetota; class Coriobacteriia; order Coriobacteriales; family Coriobacteriaceae; genus Collinsella. The sequence continues at coordinate 39,183 of JAGZBF010000017.1, forward strand.
CGCCTGGTAGGTCTTTTTGCTCGACTGGTCGGACAGCTGCACGCTAAAGCCCAGGCGCGTAAAGAACGCATGCCAGAAGGGGTAGTTCTCGTACATGTTGAGTGCGCGCGGGATACCCACGGTGCCGCGCGGGGCCTCGTCGGGGCTCAGGACCTCGCGGTCAAAGAGCAGCTCGTTTTTCTTTTTGAAGAGGTTGGGGGCCTCAGTCTTCTGCTTTTTGTGGCCGGCGCCCTTCTCGCAGCGGTTGCCGGTAATGAAGCGCCTACCGCCGCCAAAGTCGTTGACGGTAAGCTGGCAGTTGTTGGAGCAACGGCCGCAGCGGACATGCTTTTGCGTCACGGTGAGGTGCGCGATGTCCTCAGCCGAAAGAATGGTCGAGGTGCCGTCGGCGCCGGCGCGATCGCGGGCGAGCAGGGCCGCACCGTAGGCGCCCATGCAGCCGGCGATGTCGGGACGCACGGCATGAACGCCGGTGAGCTGCTCAAACGCGCGCAGCGTGGCATCGGACATAAAGGTGCCGCCCTGGACGATTACCTGGCTGCCGATCTCCTTGGGATCGCGCAGCTTAATGACCTTGAACAGGGCATTCTTGATGACGGAATAGGACAGGCCGGCCGCGATGTCGCCCACCGTGGCGCCTTCCTTTTGCGCCTGCTTGACGCGCGAGTTCATAAAGACCGTGCAGCGGCTGCCCAGGTCGACGGGGGCCTTGGCATGGATGGCGGCATCGGCGAACGCGCGCACGTCCATGTTCATAGACACGGCGAAGCTCTCGATAAAGCTACCGCAACCCGACGAGCAAGCCTCGTTGAGCATGATGTGCTCGATGACGCCGTCCTTGACGCGCAGGCACTTCATGTCCTGGCCGCCAATGTCCAGAATGAACTCGACGCCGGGCAGGAACGCCTTGGCGCCGCGCAGGTGCGCGACGGTCTCGATCTCGCCGGAATCGGCCTTGAGGGCCTCGATGAGCAGCGCCTCGCCGTAGCCCGTGGTGGTCACGTGGCCGATGGTGCAGCCCGCAGGGATGTGGTTGTAGAAATCGGCCATGATGACCTTGGCCGTGCCTAGGATGTCGCCGTTGTTGTTGCCGTACCAGGTGTGCAGCAGCTGACCGTCCTCGCCCACGAGCGCGGCCTTCATGGTGGTGGAGCCGGCGTCGATGCCGATGAACACGCGGCCGGTGTAGCCGTCGAGCTTGCCCTTGGGAACGACTTCCTGGTCGTGGCGGGTCTTGAACTCGACAAAGTCCTCGTCGGTGGCAAAGAGCGGGTCCAGACGCTCGACCTCGGCACCCTGCGTGTCACCCAGGGCATCGATGGCCTCGATGAGCTGCGGGAACGTGCTGAGCTTGTTGGACTCGTGCGCCATGGCGGCGCCGCTCGCCACAAACAGGTGAGCGTTTTGGGGCACGATACGGTGCTCCTCGTCCAGGTTGAGCGTGAGGTAGAAGCGGTGACGCAGCTCGGAGAGATACTGCAGCGGGCCGCCCAGGAAGGCGACGTTGCCGCGGATGGGACGGCCGCACGCCAGGCCCGAGATGGTCTGGGTCACGACGGCCTGGAAGATGGAGGCGGCCACGTCTTCGGGGCGGGCACCCTCGTTGAGCAGCGGCTGCACGTCGGTCTTGGCAAAAACGCCGCAACGACTGGCGATGGGATAGATGGTGGTGGCGTTGGCCGCGAGTTCGTTAAGGCCGCTGGCGTCGGTGTGCAGCAGAGTGGCCATCTGGTCGATGAAGGCGCCCGTACCGCCGGCGCAGGTGCCGTTCATGCGCTGCTCGATGCCGTTATCGAAGTAGATGATCTTGGCGTCCTCGCCGCCCAGCTCGATGGCGACATCGGTGGCCGGGATGAGGGTCTCGACGGCACGCTTACTGGCGATGACCTCCTGGACAAACTCCAGGTCGAGCCACTGGGACAGCAGAAGGCCGCCCGAGCCGGTGATGGCGCAGGTCATCTGGGCCGTCGGCAGCACGGTCGCAGCGCCCTCGAACAGGTCGCGGGCGCAGGCACGGACGTCGGTGTGGTGGCGCTGGTACTTGGCGTAGACGATCTGGTTGTCGTCGTTGAGCACGGCAAGTTTAACGGTGGTGGAGCCCACGTCGATGCCCAGGTGCAGGTTGCCGCGAGCGTTCTCGGGGTTGAAGATCGCGCCTTCGGGGGCGTGGGCGGCGGCTACGGGCTCAGCGGCAGTGGCGAGCTCGCTAGCGACGGACGTCTCCCCTGCCGCGTTCTTGGCATCGGCAACTGCCTCGGCAACTTTCTCGGCAGCTGCGGTCGCGGCCTTCTGCGCGGCGTCCACCACGGCGGGCGCGGCCTCGCGTGCGGCAGCGACCATGCGGTCCTTGATGCCCTCGACGAGTTTGCTCATTGTCTCTCCTCTTAGTTGTTGGACTCGACGGTTGCGGTGGTGTCGACCGCGTCCTCGAGCTGCAGATTCAATAGCTTCATGCCGTATTCCGGCACGTTGATATCGATGGGTTGGCCATACAGGTCGCCGGGGCGCACAAAGGCGATAACCGTCATAATGCGCGCCATGGTCTCGGGCGATTCGGTGAGCCCACGCTCAAACCAGCGCTGAATCAGGCCGACCTCGGCACTCACGACATAGGTAACGTAGTAGTCAAAGAAGGTGCCCAGTGCCAGGCCCAAGATGCCCGTCTGTGCACGCGGCACCACGGCCTCGCGTGCGGTATCGATGATCTTTTTAATAAAGGCGGGGTCGCCGCCCGGACCCAGTAGGGCCCCGATAAGGTCGCGATTAGCCGCAAGATAGCGAAGCAGCTCAACCGAACCGGGTGCCGGCTCGAGCTCGTCGATGTTGCGGTAAAGATCGGGTAATTGAGCTGCGGTGATAAGCTCCACCCGCTCGCGAATCTCGGCAAGCAGGCCGTCCTCGATCTGACTGATAAAGTCGGGGATATCGCGGTAGTGCGAATAGAACGTTCGACGCGTAAGACCGGCGCGCTCGGTGAGCGACGCGACGTTAATGCGCGAAAGGTCGCCGCTTTCGGCAAGCTCGCTGGCAAGCGCCTGGCGAAGGGCGCGCTGCGAGCGAAGGGACCGGCGATCACATTTCTCGAGCTGGGACAAGCGTCCTCCTTGTTACTCAGACTGTACGCTATTGCACAGTGCGAGTATTATTGCACACCGTGTGTATCAACACGTAAAGGCAATATTTGGAATGTGACAAAGGGCAGTCCCTTTGTCACATTCAGCGACCGCCTAGGTTGTGCCAGTTGTGCCTGGCTTTTGGAGCGGCATTGCCGATTGTTCAAAATGTCATTCGTGGGTAGAATAGTGTCGACGGCAGCCCAAGTTCTGGAAAGCTGGGCAGCGCCGTTGCTTGGATTAAGGGGTCAACGCCTTAGCGGCGGCGACCCCTTTAATATGAGAAAGCCATTGTCAATAGGCGTGTTTGTTCGAGCCCGGTTTTAAACCGGGCTTTTTCGTTTCCCGTCGGGAGGGCCCGCGCACGCTGCACGTTTAGTCGACGCTTGCCTGGCAAGCTAATATCCGCGGGCTCTTGCGGGCGCGCTGCCGGCGGTCAGCCCGGTATGTCCGCGCACCCCACCGCATTTCGATTCTCCGTCCGGCGCGCTCGTCCGAAACCAGTCTTGTTCACGGGCGCGGCCCTTGGGCTGCCCAAAAAGGGCTCGTGAACGCGCGCCGGCGATGCGTCGAGGCGCGGGCCCTCCCGGCGGGAGGCTTGTTGTCCGACGGGGTCAGCCGAGGGTCCCCTCCGCCCGGCGCCCGATCTCCCAGACCCAGCAGGCGAGCTCGCGCGCGACGGCGGCGTTTGCCTTGCACGAGCTCTTGCCCGCCGCCGCCAGCGCCTCGCGGCGGCGGCAGAGCCTGGCGGTGCAGGCGTCGGCGCGCGCCCGGATCGCCGCGGGGACGTCCGCGCCGGGCGCCGGGGGCTTCGGGCGGGGCGTGCACGTCAGGTAGTGCCACGCCGACTCCACCAGTGCCGTCCTGGCGAGCCGGTTGCCCGTCTTGGTTATCCCGCCGCGCCGCTCGGTCTCGCCGCTCGAGCGCTCCGACGGGACCAGCCCGCACCAGCTCGCGAAGGCCGGGGCCGTCCGGAACCTCGTGAAGGAGCCCGCCTCGGCTGCGAGCCTGAAGGCCGTCAGGGCGTCGATTCCCTTGATGCAGGAGAGCGCCTCGACGGCCGGGCGCCACCGGTCGGTCCGGGCGAGGGCGAGCACCTTCTTCTCGAGCTGCCGGCGGTCCGACTCCGCGCACCTCGCGGCCGTGACGTAGTACTCGAGCACGTCGCGCTGGGGCCCCTCGAGCCTGATCCCGGATATCCACCTCCAGTGGGCGCGCGTCCAGGATCCCTTCCTCGTCCCGTCGGCGTTGCGCTCGTCCCAGACGTGGCCCAGCCTGATCAGGAACATGTTGAGTCGCTGCCTGGCGCGGCGGTACTCCGCCGTGGCGTCGTCGAGGGCGCGGTCGAGGTCCCGGGCGGCCTCGACGGCCGCATCGGGCAGCGGGACCTCCACGATGTTGTGGGTGGCGAGCATGCGGGCGATGAACTCGGCGTCGCGCCGGTCGTTCTTGCGGCGCGCGTCCGCCGCCGGCCTCTGCATCTTGGAGACG
>JAGZBF010000018.1:0-39765 GCA_018370025.1 Collinsella sp.
CATGCAGCGTGCGCGGGCTCTCCCGACGGGAAACGAAAAAGCCCGGTTTCAAACCGGGCTCGAACGAACATGCCTATTGACAATGGCTTTCTCATATTACAAAACAGCCCAGAGGACATAGCCACTGAGCTGCGAACATTTGGTGGGCGTTAGAAGATTTGAACTTCTGACCTCTTCCGTGTCAGGGAAGCGCTCTCCCCCTGAGCTAAACGCCCGATCAAGGGTGCGCAAGCGCGCAAGGGATAATATAACGGAGCCTGAACTCGGTGGCAAGAACATTTTTAAAAATCGCTTACATTGTGGAATTCGGGGGCTTTGTCGTATCCATTTCAAAAGAGCCTGCTGCCGCGATTTGGCTGTCGCATAATGCAAGGCCATTGCGGTATCGAGCTATGGAAAGACGCCTGCGGAATTGTCCTACCGATAAGCGGACAAGCCTCCAGCTGGTGCCTCCGCAGTGGTAAGGTAAGCCGAATTGTTTCCAGGCTGTTTCGGGGGAGTGGAATGAGCAAAGAGTGTGTCGAGCAGGTCGAAGGCGCAGGGGCTTCGGTGCCGATGACCGATATATCGAACATTGATGTGCCCGAGGGCACCGACGAGCTCAGCCGCAACACCCGTCGCGCATGGCGCGACCGCTTGAACAGCGCTTCGACGCGCAAGATGATCACGGGCGTCTTGGCTACGCTGGTGGGCGGTTCGTTTTGGGGCTTCTCGGGCACCAGCGCGAGCTTTCTGTTCGATACCTACCACGTCGACACCCTGTGGCTTATGAGCGTGCGTCAGATTCTCGCCGGTCTACTCTTTATGGCCGTGGTTGTTACGCGCGACCGCGAGCGCCTGATTAAGCTCTGGACCACACCCGCCGATCGCAAGCAGCTGCTGCTCTTTACCGCCTTTGGCCTGCTGTTCAACCAGTTTTGCTATCTTTCGGCCGTGCGCCTGACGAACGCCGGAACCGCGACGGTGCTCCAGTGCCTGCAGCTCGTTATCATCATGGGCTACGCCTGCGCGATCGATCGCCGCATGCCGCGTACTCGCGAAGTCATCGGCATTGGCCTGGCTCTGGGTGGAACCTTTTTAATCGCCACCGGCGGCGACCCCACCAGTCTGAATATCTCACCGCTTGGCCTGGCAGCAGGTCTTATGTGTGCGGTCAGCGCCGCGTGTATGGCGGTGATTCCCGCCAAGATCCTGCCCGAATACGGCAGCCCCATCGTCACGGGCTCGGCAATGCTCACGGCGGGCGTGGTCTCGTGCGTCTTCGTGCAGCCTTGGGCGCATATGCCGGCGCTCGATGCCGCCGGCGTCGAGGCGCTCGCGGTGTTCGTTGTTATCGGCTCGTTTTTTGCTTACATGCTCTATATGCAGGGCGTTAAGGACATCGGCTCGGTGCGTGCGAGCCTCATCGGAACTGTGGAGCCGGTTTCGGCGACCATCACCAGCGCCGTTATGCTGGGCACGGTGTTTTTGCCGACCGACCTTATCGGCTTTGCCATGATCATCGTGATGATGTTCCTCACGGTGTAGCTGGCGCCGCCGCCGAGACAGAAAAGGTGTTGTGCCGCATTTTCGCCAATTGATGTCCGTGTCTGGAGTTTAGCTGTCGATGCTCAAAATGCCATAAACTGGTAACGTTATGGACTTTTTCATTGCGACTCAATTGCGAGGATTTCTTTATGGCTGGTAATCACTTTAAGGGCAGCGATAGCGGCCGTCCTGCAGTTCCGCCGCGTCCGAACGGGGCTGGTAAGGCCGGCACGCCGGGCGGCGCTGGACAGGGCGGTTCCGGTAAGCGCGTGTCCCCGGGCGAGACGGCGATGTTTACCGCTCTGTACGAGCAGTCTCAAAAGGCAAAAAAGACCGGCCGTGCAAGAGGGAATGTCTTTGCGGGCGGTGCAACCTCCACGTCGCAGCCGAGCGGGGCTCCTTCGGTACCCGCGAACAACGCAGGTGCTGCCAACGCCGCGAATGGCGCCGGCAACGTTAATGCCGGCAAGGCCGCCAACAATACTCCCTCTGCCGGTGGCGCGGGGCTTACGGGTAACCTTGGCACGATCTACACCGGCGCCTCCGAGACTGGCACGTTCGCCCGCCTGGATGATAGCGGCGCCGAGTTTGCGGGCTCGGGTTCCAAGGAAGATTATTACGATTTTGGCTTGAACTACGGTAGCGACGCTTCGTCGAGTTCGACCTCTGACGGTCTGGTCCGTCATCGCCATCGCAAGGGCGAGCGCAAAAAGCGTCACACCGGCGCCATTATTGCCGCTGTGGTCGCGGTGCTTCTCGTTGCGCTTGGCGCAAGCGGCTTTATGCTGCTTAACTCGGCAAAGACCGTAAAGAGCGAAGCGAAGGAGGCTGTCGAGATCGTCGGTGGCCTTAAGGACAAGGTCACGTCGGGCGATTTTTCGACGCTGCCTGACGACGCGAAGAAGATCGATGAGCTCTGTAACAGCATGAAGGCGGAGACCTCGAGCCCGCTGTGGACGGCGGCTTCGTTTATCCCGGTGTATGGCAGCGATATCAATGCGGCCCGCACCATGATTGACGCCCTGTCCGATGTCTCGAGCAATGCGCTGGTTCCCATGGCCGATAACCTTTCGCAGGCTACGCCCGGCAAGCTGTTCCAGGACGGCATGATTAACGTGTCCGCGCTGCAGGCGGTCGCCGATTCGCTTTCCAGCAGCTCGAAGGTGTTCAAGAGCGCCAACGAGAAGGTCCAGGGCATTGGCGATACTCATATTTCCCAGGTGACCGAGCTGGTCGATAAGGCCAAGGACGGCTTTGCCACCCTCAACGGCGCGGTTGACGCGGCGGAGAAGGTCGCCCCCGTCCTTCCCCAGATGCTCGGCGCCAACGGCCAGACGCGCAACTACCTTATGTACGCCATGAACAACGTCGAGATTCGTGCCTGCGGCGGCTTTGGCGGTTCGCAGGGCCTGATTTCGGTCACCGACGGTCAGATGTCGATTGGCGAGTTTGTTCCCCGCATTGGACTCAGCGAGGATGAGGCGGTCGAGAGCGTCGACGAAGAGGATGAGGCGCTGTTCGGCAACCACAGCAACCTGTACAACTCGGGCAATACCTATTCGCCTGATTGGCCCCGCAACTCGCAGCGTGTCGCCGCGCTGTGGAAGTCCCAGTATGGACAGGACGTTGATGGCGTCATCGGTATCGACCCGGTGTTCCTGCAGTATCTGCTGGGCCTGGTCGGTAACGTGTCACTGCCCGACGGAACGGTTGTCGACGGCACCAACGCCGCAAAGGTCCTCATGCACGATGTGTACTGGAACTATCCGGTCGAGGAGTCGGACGGCATCTTTGCATCCGTCGCCAGCGCTGCCTTCGACAAGGTCCTTGGCGGTATCGGCGATGTCGATGTTACGAAGCTTGTCAGCGCCGTTGAGCGCGGTGCCGAAGAGGGCCGCCTGATCGCGTGGATGAGAAACGATGATGAGCAGAATGCCATCAAAGAGACGGGCATTGACGCTTCGCTGCCCGATCCGGATGATCCGAGTGCCGATCCCGTTGCCGGCGTTTACTTTAACAACCTGAGCTTCTCCAAGCTCGACTGGTATCTGAACGCCGACACTCAGATTGGTCAGGGCGTGAAGAACGGCGACGGCACGTGCTCCTATCGCATCACCGTTACCCTGACGAACATCATGACGCAGGAGGAGGCTGGCAAGCTGCCCGACTACGTTGCGGCGAGCGCACCCGATGCCGCGCGTGACGACGAACGCCTGAATGTCTCGTTGTTTGCCCCGACGGGTGGCAACATCAGTGACCTTACGGTTGAGGGTAGCCAGTTTGGTCTTGGTGCCGCTACGTGGCATGGAATCCCCTTCTATTCGGGCACCGTTGACCTGCATGCTGGCGAGACGACGACGATCACGTATACGCTGACCACGTCGGCCGAGGCGGGGGACAAGCCGCTTACGCTGCGTCAGACTCCTACATGCCAGGCGGCTCGCGACAGCGCGTCGGCGTAGGGTTTTTCTGGTAGCGCAGATAATCGAGTACCATTTTGGGGCGGACAGGCAATCTGTTCGCCCCCATTTTGTAAGGAGAGCGCATGAAGTACTTTGGCACCGACGGCTTTCGCGGTGAGGCCAACGTTGGGCTGACGGTAGAGCACGCTTATAAGATTGGCCGTTTTGTGGGCTGGTATTACGGCGCCAACCGCGAGCGCAAGGCACGCGTCATCGTGGGCAAGGACACGCGTCGCTCGAGTTATATGTTTGAGGCGGCGCTGGTGAGCGGCCTGGTCGCGAGCGGTGCGGACGCCTATATGCTGCATGTGATCCCGACGCCGGGCGTAGCGCATCAGACTGTGGAAGGCTGCTTCGATTGCGGCATCATGATCAGCGCGAGCCACAACCCGTTTTGCGATAACGGCATTAAGCTCGTCAATAGCGACGGTTTTAAGATGGACGAGGACGTACTGGAGCTCATCGAGGACTATATCGATGGCAAGAGCGAGGTGCCGCTGGCAACGGGCAACCACATCGGCGCCACGGTGGACTACATGCAGGGTCGCAACCGCTACATTGCTTCGCTCATCGCCAGCGCGAACTTTTCGCTGCAGGGCGTCAAGATCGGTATCGACTGCGCCAACGGCTCGGCATCCTCGGTGGCCAAGCCGGTGTTCGACGCACTGGGCGCCGATGTGCGCGTGATCAATGCCGCGCCCGACGGCTTTAACATCAATGTCGACTGCGGCTCTACGCATATTGAGCGCCTGCAGCGCCACGTGGTGGAGCAGGGCCTGGATGTGGGTTTTGCCTACGATGGCGATGCCGACCGCTGCCTGGCCGTGGACGAGCGCGGCCGCGTGGTCGACGGTGACCAGATCCTGTACGTGTGCGGTGTGTACCTGAACAAGCACGGGCGTCTCTCGGGCGGTACCGTGGTGCCGACGATCGCCAGCAACTTTGGCCTGATCAAGTCGTTGGAGCTTGCCGGCCTGAGTGCCGTGACCAGCGGCGTGGGCGACCGTCACGTGTATGCCAAGATGCGCGAGGGCGGCTACAGCCTGGGCGGCGAGCAGACGGGCCATACGATCTTTGGCGATATCGAGCGCACGGGCGACGGCATTATGACCTCGCTGCGCGTGATGGAAGTGATTCGTGCCGAGCGCGAGACGCTCTCGCAGCTCACGGCTCCGTGCAAGCTGCTGCCACAGGCGCAGGTGGCCGTGCACGTGGCGGACAAGGACGCCGCGCTCGAGAATATGGGCGTGCAGAACGCCATCGCCGAGGCCGAGGCTGCGCTGGCAGGCGAGGGCCGCGTGCTCGTGCGCAAGAGCGGAACCGAGTCGGTTATCCGCGTGCTGGCCGAGGCGCCCGACCAAGCATCCGCCGATGCCGCCATGAAGCGCATCGCCAACGCGCTCGAGGCTCTGTAAGGTAGTCATTGGGGACGTTCTTAAACAACTAGGTGGAAAGGGGGCGCCGCGGATTGGTTCCGCGGCGTCCCCTTTGCGTTGACGTGTCGGTTATGCCTTACAGCTCGTAGAGCGTGGTGAACTTGTCCTGCAGGTAGCTGCAGTAGTAGCGGGCATCGAACGCCATGCCGCACGCGCCCTTGATGAGCTCCGGCGCGTCCTTGGCGCGGCCCCACTGCCAAATGTGCTCGCCCAGCCAGGCGCGGACGGGTGTCAGGTCGCCGCTCGCGCAGGCGCCGGTAAGGTCGACGCCGTCGCGGCACATGGCCGGCACAAACATGGCATCGTAGGCGCTACCCAGCGCATACGTGGGGAAGTAGCCAAACGAGCCGCCGCTCCAGTGCGTATCTTGCAGGCAGCCGCGTGTGTCGTCGGGAACGGGAATGCCCAGGTACTCGTCCATAAAGCGATTCCAAAGCGCGGGGATGTCCTTGGCCGTGGCCTCGCCGGCAAACAGCATGCGCTCAATCTCGTAACGCACCATGATATGCAGCGGGTAGGTGAGCTCGTCGGCCTCGGTACGGATCAGCGACGGCTGAGCGATGTTCACGGCGCGGTAGAGCGTGTCCTCGTCCACGTTGCCGTAGACCTCGGGCGCGTGGCGGCGCAGCACCTCGAGCAGCGGTCCCATAAAGGCGCGGCTGCGGCCCACGGTGTTCTCGAAAAAGCGGCTCTGGCTCTCGTGGATGCCCATGGAGGTGCCGCCCTCCAGGCACGTGCGCGCGTAGGCGGGGTTCACGCCCAGCTCGTACATGGCGTGGCCGGCCTCGTGGATGATGCTGTAGACGTTGGAGATGCAATCGTCCTCGTAGATGTGCGTGGCGATGCGCGCGTCGCCCACCGAGAAGCCCTCGCTAAACGGATGCTCGGTAAAGGCAAGCGTGGTGTCGTCCAGGTCTAGGCCGACAAGCTTCATCAGATCGAAGCTCATGGCGCGCTGGGCGGCCTCGGGCACGCGGGCGTGCAAAAAGTCTGCAGCGGGCTGCTGGCCGCGCTCGCCGATGGCGTGCACGAGCGGCACGACCGTGGCCTTAACCTCGTCGCAAAACGCATCGAAGCTCTCGGTGGAAAGGCCGCGCTCGTACTGGTCGAGCCACACGTCGTATGGGTCGCGCTTGGGGTCCATGAGCTCGGCCTGATGCTTGAGCTGGCTGACGATTTTGTCCACATAGGGCTCAAAGCTCGCCCAGTCGTTGGCCGCTTTGGCCTTGTGCCACACGGCGTCGGCCTCGCAGGTGAGCCTGGTCCAGGCCTCGGCCTCCTCGGTGGGGATGACGCTTGCCTCGCGCTGGTCGCGGCCGAGCACGCGAATCTCGTCAAGCAGCTGCGGGTCGTCGATCTTTCCGCCGGTGACGGTCTCGCGTGCCAGCGAACGTACAAGTTCGACAGACTTTTCGCTGGTCAGGAGCTTATGGTGCTCGCCGGCAAGGGTGCCCATGGCGTCGGCACGGGCGGCGGCACCGTTGGCGGGAGCAATGGTCGCGCCGTCAAACTCGGCAATCTTGAGCAGGTACTCGCGGGTCCACAGCTTGCCCTCGAGCTTGCGGAATTTTTTGACGGCCTTATCGACCTTCATGCCTTTGGGCGTCTTGCCCGCTGCGGGCTTGGCCTTCTTATCGTACTTCTTTCCCATACCATATCCTTAATCTCGCAGGCCGAGCGCCGCAGGCGGGTGCACGGCCAGTTTGCACAGCTACTTGCCTTGTACCCAGCGCGAACAAAACGGAACGCGGCGATGCGCTCGCGAAATGTGTTATCCTATAGCCCAATGCGTTGACGGAGAGGGTTTTGCCCGCCGCGTCGCCGGCGAGAGAGGGAAGGTCATGGGCTGCAAGCCTTCCTGCGGTGGCAAGGGCCAAGCGTTCACTCCCGAGCAGCGACCTCAACGGGCGCGCGGCCAGTGGCAGCAAAGCCCCAGTAGGGAAGCCGTGAGCCTCGCGACAAGAGGCGCAGAGTGGGCACGGCGGGCCAGACATCCGCCGGGTCAAACAAGGTGGTACCGCGGAATTCAACCGTCCTTGGGCAATGCACATGCCCGAGGGCGGTTTTTTGTTACCGAACCGGGCCGCGTTTTCGCAGTGCCAGACGGCGACAGTCGTCCCGGCAGGCGGAAAGCGCGAGAGACGAAAGGGAAGACATGAGTCTGATTGATGATCTGGTCAAACTCGAGGAAGAGGCCAAGGAGCTCGTCGCCGGTGCCGACGACGCCGCCAAGCTCGAGGCCGCGCGCGTTGAGCTGCTCGGCCGCAAGGGCCGCATCACCGGCCTGATGCGCATGATGGGCAAGCTCGCCCCCGAGGATCGTCCCATGATGGGCAAACGCGCCAACGAGATGCGCCAGCTGATCGAGGGCATGCTCGACGAGCGCACCACCGAGATGAAGGCCGCCGCCCTCAAGCACGCACTCGAGCACGAGGCCGTCGACATCACGCTGCCGGGTATCCGTCCGCAGATCGGTCACCAGCACCTGATCAAGCAGATCATCGAGGAGGCCGAGGACATCTTCTGCGGCATCGGCTACACCGTCGAGTCCGGCCCCATGGTCGATACCTCCTACTACAACTTCACCGCGCTCAACGCGCCCATGGATCACCCGAGCCGCTCGGCTCGCGACACGTTCTATGTGGTCGACAACAACCCCGGCAGCGTTGCGCATCCCGAGGCTCACGCTCACGGCGAGTCCGACGTGCTGCTGCGCACCCAGACCTCGGGCGTGCAGATCCACACCATGGAGTCGCAAAAGCCGCCCATCTACATGATCTGCCCGGGCACCGTCTATCGTCCCGACACGGCCGACGCCTGCCACCTGCCGCAGTTCAACCAGATCGAAGGCCTGGTCGTCGACGAGGGTATCACCTTTGGCGATCTTAAGGGCACGCTCGACTACTTTGTTAAGTGCATGTTTGGTGAGGATCGCAAGACGCGCTATCGCCCGCACTTCTTCCCCTTCACCGAGCCTTCCTGCGAGGTGGACGTGAGCTGCCACGTGTGCGGCGGCAAGGGCTGCAACTTCTGCAAGCACAGCGGCTGGATCGAGATTCTGGGCTGCGGCATGGTCGACCCCAACGTCCTGATCAACTGTGGCATCGACCCCGAGAAGTACACCGGCTTCGCCTTTGGTATTGGCGCCGAGCGCGTCGCGGCACTGCGCTACGACCTGCCCGACCTCAGAACTCTCATGACGGGTGATATGCGCTTCTTGAATCAGTTCTAGGCTGCGGCTTGCCCAAGCACGACACCTCGGCGCTCATTCGTCGCTTGCGTACCAAAGTACGCGGCGCTCCTCTTTCGGGCCGATCTGCCGCACTTGGACAACCCTCGCTTTGTAAGGAATGTTCACAAAGTTGAAGTTTCCACCTGCATCTCTTCGCAGGCTTTCAGTATGAAAGGAGAGCTAGATGCGTGTTTCTTACGACTGGCTCAAGACCATGATCGATATTCCGGAGGATCCCAAGACCCTTTCGGACGAATATATCCGTACCGGCACCGAGGTCGAGGCGATCGACACCGTGGGCGAGTCCTTCGACCACGTGGTGACCGCCCAGGTGCTCACCAAGACCCCGCACCCCGATAGCGACCACATGTATGTGTGCTCGGTCGACGTGGGTGACAAGAACCTCGACGCCGACGGCAACCCCGCTCCGCTGCAGATCGTCTGCGGCGCGCAGAACTTCGAGGCCGGTGACCACATCGTCGCGGCCATGATCGGCGCTGTCCTGCCCGGCGGCGTCAAGATCAAGAAGAGCAAGCTTCGCGGCGTCGTGTCCATGGGCATGAACTGCTCCGCGCGCGAGCTCGGCTTGGGCGGCGACCACTCCGGCATCATGATCCTGCCCGAGGATACGCCCTGCGGCATGCCGTTTGCCGAGTACGTGGGCTCGAGCGACACCGTGCTCGACTGCGAGATCACGCCCAACCGTCCCGATTGCCTGTCCATGATCGGCATGGCCCGCGAGACCGGCGCCATCTTCGACCGCGATTTCCACGTTGAGCTGCCCGCCATCAAGGCCGAGACCGGCCGCGCGACCGACGACGAGCTTTCGGTCGAGATTGCCGACGAGGGCCTGTGCGACCGCTACGTTGCCCGCATCGTGCGCAACGTCAAGGTCGGCCCGTCGCCCGACTGGATGGTCAAGCGCCTTAACGCCTTGGGCGTGCGCCCGCACAACAACATCGTCGACATCACCAACTATGTGATGATGCTCACCGGTCAGCCGCTGCACGCCTTTGACCTGGACACCTTTGCCGAGCGCGATGGCCACCGTCGTGTGGTGGTTCGCGCCGCCCAGCAGGACGAGAAGTTCACGACGCTCGACGGCGAGGAGCGCACGCTTGACGCCGGCATGGGCCTCATCACCGACGGCGAGCGCCCCGTGGCGTTGGCCGGTGTTATGGGTGGCATGGATTCCGAGATCGAGGACGATACCGTTGACGTGATGGTCGAGAGCGCCTGCTTCAATGCCGGCCGCACCTCGCACACCAGCCGCGACCTTTCGCTGATCTCCGACGCCTCCATTCGCTTTGAGCGCCAGGTCGACGAGACCGGCTGCGTGGATGTCGCCAACGTTACCTGCGCGCTGATCGAGGAGATCGCCGGCGGCGAGGTTGCTCCCGGCTATGTCGACGTTTTCCCCGCGCCCAAGACCATCGACAGCATTAAGCTGCGCCTGGCCCGCGTGCACGCCATCTGCGGTGCCGACATCGAGCCCGACTTTATCGAGCGCTCGCTCACCCGCCTGGGCTGCACCGTCGAGCGCGACGGCGAGGACTTTATGGTCACGCCGCCGAGCTTCCGTCCCGACCTGCCGCGTGAGATCGACCTGATCGAGGAGGTTCTGCGCCTGTGGGGCATGGGTCGCGTCACGGCGACCATTCCGGCTGCCAAGAACCACATCGGCGGCCTGACTCGCGAGCAGAAGCTCACCCGCAAGGTCGGCGAGATCCTGCGCGCCTGCGGCCTCAACGAGACCACGACCTTTGGCTTTGCCGCTCCGGGCGACCTGGAGAAGATCGGCATGTCCACCGAGGGCCGCGGCTGCCCCGTGGTGCTCATGAACCCGCTGGTGGCCGAGCAGACCGAGATGCGCCGCTCGCTGCTGCCGGGTCTGCTGCAGTCCGTTGCCTATAACGAGGCGCACGGTACGCCCAACGTACACCTGTACGAGGTCGGCAGCCTGTTCCATGGCCGCGAGAACGCCAGCCTGCCCAAGGAGACCAAGTCCGTCGCGGGCGTGCTCTCGGGCCAGTGGAGCGAGCAGTCTTGGAGCATGAAGTACCGCAAGCTGCGTTTCTTCTTTGGCAAGGGCATCGTCGAGGAGCTGCTCGCCCAGCTGCGCATCGAGAAGGTTCGCTTCCGTCCCGTCGAGGGCGAGGGCTATGCCTTCCTGCAGCCGGGTCGTGCTGCCGAGGTCCTGTCCGGCGGCACCGTGCTGGGTTGGGTCGGCGAGATCCACCCCGAGGCGCGCGAGGCTATGGGCATTGACGAGGTCGTCGTCGCCTTTGAGCTCGACTTGGATAAGCTGATCAAGGGCGCCCGCAACCAGGAGAACTACCGTGAGTTCTCGCAGTACCCGGCCGTTGAGCACGACCTCGCTATCGTGGTTGACAACACTGTGACCTGCGAGGATCTTGAGCGTCGTATTACGAGTGCCGGCGGCAAGCTGCTCGAGGGCGTGCGCCTGTTCGATGTCTACCGCGATCCGGTCCGCATCGGCAAGGGCAAGAAATCCATGGCCTTTGCGCTTACGTATCGCTCCGACGACCACACGCTCACCAGCGAAGAGGTCGAAAAGGCGCACCAGAAGATCGTCACCAAGGTGTGCAAGGGCGTAAACGGCGAGGTCCGCGGCTAGGTCCTGCGCCGGATATAGACCAGCGTCGGCTGCCGCCGAGTCTTACGTGACTGCTGTTTTCGGTATAAGGCACCGTTGAGCCTTCATATATGACACGCGCATTACATAACGGCGTGCTGCTTTGTCGGCAGTGCGCCGTTTTGCTATGATAGCCCGCGGCGTGTTACGAATCTGACAATGCGTAACACTGACAAGGTGATTCAAGCGGCGTTGCAATTCTGTGCGTCGATAACCGGGAGGCGTATATGCACATTCCAGATAACTACCTGTCCCCGCAGACCGATGCCGTTATGGCGGTGGCGATGGTGCCCGTTTGGGTCCATTGCATCAAAAAGGTACGCGCCACGCTCGATCGCGAGCACATGGCTTTCCTGGGCATCTGCGCTGCGTTCTCCTTCTTGCTCATGATGTTTAACGTGCCGCTGCCCGGCGGCACCACGGGTCACGCCGTCGGCGGTGCACTCATCGCGCTGCTGCTGGGCCCCGAGGCCGCGGCCATTGCGGTTTCGGTCGCACTGGCACTGCAGGCGCTGCTGTTTGGCGACGGCGGCATCCTGTCCTTTGGAGCCAACTGCTTTAACATGGCATTTGTGCTGCCGTTTGTGGCAGCCATCGTGTTCCGTGCGCTCAACGGCCGCCTGCACGACAAGAGCTGGGGCACTTCGGTTTCTGCCATCGTGAGCGGCTGGATCGGCTTGTGCGTGGCTGCCCTGTGCGCTGCCATCGAGTTCGGCATTCAGCCGATGCTCTTCACCAACGCCTCGGGTGCCCCGCTATACTGCCCCTTCCCGCTGTCTGTTTCCATTCCGGCCATGTTGATTCCGCACATGCTGGTAGCCGGTGTGGTCGAGGGCGTGGCGACTGCCGCGATCTACGGCTTTATCAAGAAGACGGCGCCGGGCGTTATCGTCGGCCCCGAAGCCGCCGATGGACAGCTTACTGCCGAGGGCGCAGCCGCCAAGAAGACCTCGCTGGTCCCCACGCTCATCCTGGTCGCCGTGCTTGTCGTGGCCACGCCGCTGGGCCTGCTGGCCACGGGTGACGCATGGGGCGAGTGGGACGCCGAGGGCGCCGCGACCGCCGTTCAGGAGGCTGGTGACGACAGTCTGCAGACTTCGGTTGGCCTCGATACTCCGACCTTTGCCGATGTCCTGCCCACGGGCGATTATCTGCAGGCCTATTCCGAGGAGCAGGGCCTTGACTTTGCCGGTCAGGCTGCCATGTATATCCTGTCCGGCGTGATTGGCGTGGCGGTGCTCACCATCGCATTCCGCCTGATCTCGCTGACGGTTAAGGAAAGCGGTGCTCATGGCAATAGCCGAGCTGCCTAGCTGGCTTGCGGCCGAGGAGCGATATGAGCCCGTGGGGGCTCGGCATCGTGTGATGCAAAAGAATGTCCTGCACCTGGCGAGCCTGCTTGAGCGGGTTCGCCTGGGTGGAGGCGCGCACGAGGGCGGGTCGATGGTCGACCGCGCCCTTTCTTGCGTTTCGGCTCCGGTGCGCCTGGTGGGGATGTTCGTTTGCGTCCTGTGCGTGTGTCTGACGCAGAGCCCTCTGTACCTCATGTTGATGGCGGCTATCGCGCTGGTGCTCGTTGCCGTGCGCCCCGTACGCGGGCTGCGGGCAACCTTTGTGCCGGCGCTTGGCGCTGCAGGGCTCGCGGTGGTTCTGGTACTGCTCGCCTTGCTGCTGGACACTTCTGCCGCGGGCGCCATGCTCAAGATCGCGCTCAAGACGTTTATTAATGTGTCGCTGGTGCTGGGTGTTTCGTGGACGCTCACCTGGAGCCGCATGTCGGCGGCGCTCAAAATGCTGCACCTGCCCGACGAGGTTATCTTTACGTTTGATATGGCGCTCAAGCATATTGAGGTGCTGGGACGCACGGCGCACGATCTGTGCGAATCGGTCATGCTGCGCAGCGTCGGTTCCGCGCCTGCGGGTTTTTCGCGCACCGATTCGCTGGCGGGTATCATGGGCATGACGTTTATCAAGGCGATGGAATGCAGCCGCGCGATGGACGAGGCCATGCTGTGTCGCGGCTTCGCCGGCGTGTATCCGGCGCTTGCACGGAGCGGCTTTGGCTGGCACGATGCGGTTTACGCGGCCGTTGTGGCGTTGCTCGCCGTGTTGTGCGCGGTGCTGTAGCGCGGACGGTCGAACCGTTGATGTGAGTAGGGAAGGGCGACGTTTTGGCAAACGATACGAATAACGCGATGGGTGCGAGCGGTGCTGCCGGCGCCGAGGTCACGCCGCTCATCGAGTTTCGCGACGTGGTGTTTTCCTATGCGGGTCATACGGTGGTCGATGGCGTTTCATTGCAGGTGAACCGTGGAGAGCTCGTTGCTCTGCTTGGTCCTAACGGCTGCGGCAAGACGACGATTATGCGTCTTATCAACGGCCTTGAGCTTGCGGACGCGGGTGCGTACCTGTTCGACGGGCATGCGGTCGATGCGGCGTTTCTAAAGGATTCTGCGGCCGCTCAGCGTTTTCATCAGCGCGTGGGCTTTGTGTTCCAGAATGCCGACGCCCAGCTGTTCTGCGCTACGGTGGGCGAGGAAGTTGCTTTTGGTCCCGCGCAGATGGGGCTGCCGGCAGACGAGCTCGAGCGCCGCGTGCGCGATGCCATGGAGCTGTTCCAGGTTGCCGACCTTGTCGATGTCTCTCCCTATCAGCTCTCGGGCGGGCAAAAGAAGCGCGTTGCGCTGGCTGCGGTGGTGTCGATGAACCCGGATATCCTGGTGCTCGATGAGCCCACCAATGGGCTCGACGAGGATTCATGCGACATCGTGGTCAACTTCTTGCTGGCCTACGTCGCGGCGGGTAAGACGGTCTTGATGAGCACGCATCACCAGGATTTGGTGCGACGCCTGGGTGCCCGTGCAATCTATATCGATCGATATCACCATGTGGTCGAGGCGTCTTCGTCGTCGTATGGAACTGAAAACGGTGCTACGGACTAGTTGCTGCGTAGAGCGTGCGTAGCCGTCCGCGCGGCTTTGCCGTGATGGTATAGTTATCCAGGTTTTTTATGGGGGTGGCTATGCCAAGCTGGAACATTCATATCGCTCAGACGGAGCGTTTGCTGGAGCGCACTGGTGCGCTTGCCAATAGCGTGCGCGACCGCAATGCCTTTTTGTTTGGCTGCGTGGTTCCGGATATCTTCGTGGGCTATATGGTCCCTGGCATCGCCGATCCCATCCCGTACCGCATTACGCACTTTGCAAAGCCCGAGCCTATCCCTAAGCCTCGTGAGCATGAGTTCTGGGATACCTATGTGGCACCGTTGCTTAAAAGTTCGCCCACCGGTGCGCCAGCCGCGGCGACCTCGATTATCGAGGAACGCGAGCGACTGAACCGCGTGCACTATCCCCAGCGCTACAAGGATGCCGAGCCGGTTGTCGGTCCCAGCGCTCGTGAGTTCTCGCTTGCGTCCGAGGACGTGGCGCAGTCGTTGCTTGATTTGACACTGGGTGTCTGGTCGCATCTGGTGGCCGATACCGTATGGAATACACGCGTGAATCAGTACCTGGAGGCGCACGGCGGCAAGCCGTGCGAGGAATTCCGCATTAAAAAGCAAGGCGACTTTGACTGGTTTGGCAAGACGCTCGGCATTGTTTCGATTCCGCGCGCGACCGATCGCCTGTATACCGCTGCGGCACGTTTTGGGCAGTATCCCATCCATAAGGAGTATGTGCTCAAGACCATCGGCGTTATGCACGAGATCGTGCGCGAAAACCCCGGCGAGCCCGATCATCCGCCGTATCGCCTGCTAACCGAGGAGTTTTTCGATGCAACGTTTACCGAGGTCATCGAGCTGACCGAGGCAGGATTTGCGGCTCGCGTTGCCGCTTCTGACATTCCCGCAGTCCCCCTGATCGCTAGCTGCTAGCCGGCCGGCTTAACGGTGAACAGTTCAACCCAATCGACCAACAGCTCCCGTCGCAGGGCATTTTCAGCGGTACGTTCCTGATCGGTCTTTGGGATGTAGGGGAGCCCCGCCTTTTTATGAATGAGCTCGGCGATGTTGTTAAAGCTCTTCTTGTCCTTGATCTGGTCGTAGGTAATTTGTATGACATCGTAGCCCATGCTGGTGAGCGCGGTGGTGCGTTCGGCATCGGAGAGGCTTGCGGCTTCGCCATCGTGGGCGGAGCGGCCTTGGCATTCCAAAATGACGCCCATGCTGTCGGTGGCGCTCTCGATGAGGATATCGGCGTAGCAGCAGGTTTTGTCATACAGCGAGCGCGCGGCGTCGCTGAGTGGGATGCGCACGTTGTTGGTGATGCCGATACCCAGGCCGCCCTCGTCACGGGGGAGTGAGACGAGTATGGATGTTTGGACTTCGAAAGGCGAGGCGGTCTGCCCCGTCATGTGCTCGGCCGCCCAGCGGAGCTGCTTAACGCCGCGCAGGCCTGCGGCCTGCTTAGCGAACGCGGCAATATCCGCCGCGCTGAGGAGCGGTTGGCGCTTCCACAGGTTGGTGTCATTGCCCTTGGTGTCGTTAACTCGCTCCCAGCCGCAGTTGGGTGGAATGAGCTTAAGCGAAATAGATTCATCGAGTTGTTGCTGCGTTCGCTCGCAGGGCTTAAACACTGCAAAGGAGCCGCACATCTCGTAGCAAGCCATGAGTAACTGGTTGCGTGAGACCTTCGCAGCAAGGTTGAGCAGCGTAAACTCGGGCGACGTGACATCAAATCCATGCTCAGTCTGCCTAAACGACCCAGGAGGTGGCTCTTGGGTCAGGAGATGCGATTTAAACAGGCTTCGCGACCCGGATTGTGCCCGGGTGAATACAAGCCTGTGAAGCGGTGCGTGAAGCAGGTCTTTTACAACCGCATGACTTCTGAGGCCGCAACATCTGCGATCCATATTGCCAAGGCTAATGGCAGGGTAAAGACCCAGTATTTGCGGCGGGATGCGGTGATAGTTAAAAGCAGTTTGGCCGCATAGCGTCAGATCCACGATGCCCTCCTGGCTGAAAAGCGTGCCTATGGATTAAGGAGTGCCAGCGTCAATTCGGAAGTATGCGGCAAAATCTGAACCCTGTGAGCAGACCTGGCTTTTGAGGCTAGTTTATCAGGCATTTTGTTGCGAAAAAACGGGGTGTGCTCGGAGGTCTCAGAATTTGCCGCATACTTCCGAAAACGTGGCTGATCTTGACCTTGCTAAAACGATATAGCAGCTCTGCACGGGGTGTGGGTTTGCCGCCGGGCGAACACTTTTGGAGCCAGGAGTCCTAGTTCTGGGCCTTGAAGGGCGGATTTCGCGCTTTTGGTAAAGAAATGGGCGCGTGTTTTGCCGTGCCCCGGCTTTAGCGCACAGAAAAAGGGCCCGGAAGGCGAAGCCTTCCGGGCCCTTTGCAATGCAAGTCTGCTTGCAAGTGCGATTTAGCGCACCTGAGCGACGTAAGCGACGTTGGTCGAGGAGACCTTGTCCTCGAGCTGGACGCTCATGCGGGGATCGCCGGCGGTAGCGACGGTCAGGTCGCCAGTCTCGACGTAGCCGAGCTCCTTAGCGGTCTCGATCGCCTTGACGATCGTGCCGTTGACGGTGCCCTGGGTGATCTCGGCCTGGTGCGGGATAACGCCCCAGTACATAATCATCTGCTGGACGGCCCACTCGTGGCGGGAGAACGCGCAGATCGGCATGTTGGGACGGAAGTGCGAGATCAGGCGAGCGGTACGACCGGTGGTCGTCGGCACGGTGATGCACTTGGCGCCAACGGTGGTAGCCATGTTCACAGCGGACATACCCACAACGTTGTTGACGACGCGGGTGCCGTGAGCGTCAGCCGGAACCTCGAGCGGAGCGTGAGCCGGGAGGTACTTCTCAGTCTCGAGAGCAATGCTGGCCTGCATCTTAACGGCCTCGACCGGGTACTTACCGGCAGCGGACTCGCCAGAGAGCATAACGGCGTCGGTGCCGTCGTAGATGGCGTTAGCAACGTCGGCAACCTCGGCGCGCGTCGGGCGCGGGTTCTGCTGCATGGAGTCGAGCATCTGCGTAGCGGTGATAACGGGCTTGTAGGCCGCGTTGCACTTGGCGATGATCTCCTTCTGGATGTGCGGAACGAGCTCGGGCTTGATCTCGATGCCCAGGTCGCCACGGGCGACCATGATGCCGTCGGAAGCCTCGAGAATCTCGTCGAAGTTCTCGACGCCCAGGGCGCACTCGATCTTCGGGAAGATCGTCACGTGCTCGCCGCCGTTCTCGCGGCAAAGCTCGCGGATGCCGCGGACGGACTCGCCGTCACGGATGAAGGAAGCGGCGATGTAGTCGATGTTCTCGGTCAGGCCAAAGAGGATGTCCTGACGATCGCGCTCGGTGATGGCGGGCAGCGAGATGTTGACGTTGGGCATGTTGACGCCCTTGCGCTCGCCGATCAGGCCGTCGTTCTTAACGACGCAGGTCATGTCCTGGCCGTCGACGGACTCGACCTCGAGGGCAACCAGACCGTCATCGATCAGGATAAGGGAGCCCTTCTCGACCTCGGAGGGCAGAGCCAGGTAGTCGAGGGAGATGTGCTCAGAGGTGCCGTGGAAATCTTCGGACGTGGGCTGAGCGGTGACGACGATCTTGTCGCCGGTCTTGACGGCAACCTTCTTGCCGTCGACCAAAAGGCCGGTGCGGACCTCGGGGCCCTTGGTGTCGAGCAGGATGCCGACGGGCATGCCGAGCTCCTTGGAAATACGACGGACGCGCTCGATGCGACCGTGGTGCTCGTCGTAGGATCCGTGCGAGAAGTTAAAACGGGCGACGTTCATGCCCGCCTTGATCATCTCGCGGATGGTCTCGTCGCTATCGCAGGCGGGACCCATGGTGCATACAATCTTGGTGCGCTTGTACATTCAGACCTCCATCTGACATCGTCTTGCGCTGATAGATAAACCATAAGAAATTAAACTGAGATGATTATAACGAAATGCCGACCGAATACCTCAAAAAATCGACCGTATGCCGAATTAGAAGTTCATTTTTTGCGGTAAAAACGGTATATGAAAAATCTTTACCAACCGTTCTGACCGCTGCTATCTGGGCGATATTTCAGTTTGATGATGCACCGAAGAAAAAACGTTTTATCAATGTTGAGCATCACACGGTCTGCATCGTTGCACTCGAGCCGTGTTTCCAATTGGAATGTTTTGGCTAGACGCGCCGCTTTGGGGTACCATAGCCCCACTATCAACTGCCGCTCAGCACGGCAGCCTTGATGAGCCCTTGCCCTTCTCCTGGGAATTATGATCGGGCATCAATCTGCTGAGTGGCCCGAATCCCAGGAGGGGACTCTATATGCAAAAGGAATACCTGTCCGCCGCGGCGGAGGTACTCAGCGACCAAGGTGTCGATGAGAACCTCGGCCTGAGCAACGACGAGGCGTCGTCGCGCCTCGCCAAGACAGGCCCTAACAAGCTCGAGGAAGCCGAGAAGACGCCGTTGTGGAAGCGCTTCTTTGAGCAGATGGCCGACCCCATGGTTATCATGCTGATCGTTGCCGCCGTCATCAGCGCGCTCACGGGCATGGTCAAGGGCGAGGCGGACTTTGCCGATGTCGCCATCATCATGTTCGTCGTTATCGTCAACTCGGTGCTGGGCGTGGTTCAGGAGGCTAAAAGCGAGGAGGCCCTCGAGGCCCTGCAGGAGATGAGCGCGGCGCAGTCCAAGGTGCTGCGCGACGGCAAGCTCGTGCACCTGCCGAGCGCCGAGCTCGTGCCCGGCGATGTGATCATGCTCGAGGCGGGCGACTCCGTCCCGGCCGACTGCCGTGTGCTCGAGAGCGCCACGATGAAGATCGAGGAGGCCGCCCTTACCGGCGAGTCCGTGCCCGTCGAGAAGCATGCCAACGTCATTGAGCTCGCCGCCGGCATCGACGACGTGCCGCTCGGCGACCGCAAGAACATGTGCTACATGGGTTCCACCGTGGTATACGGCCGCGGTCGCGCCGTCGTGGTCGGCACCGGTATGAACACCGAGATGGGCAAGATCGCCGGCGCCCTGGCCGAGGCCAAGGAAGAGCTCACGCCGCTGCAGGTGAAGCTCGCCGAGCTCAGCCGCATCCTTACCATCATGGTTATCGTCATCTGCGTCGTCATCTTTGGCGTCGACATCATCCGTCACGGCGTGGGCAACGTCCTCACCGACCCGACAGCCTTGCTCGATACCTTTATGGTCGCCGTCTCGCTCGCCGTCGCTGCCATCCCCGAGGGCCTGGTCGCCGTCGTGACCATCGTGCTGTCGCTTGGCGTGACCAAGATGGCCAAGCGCCAGGCAATCATCCGCAAGCTTTCCGCCGTCGAGACCCTTGGCTGCACACAGACCATCTGCTCCGACAAGACCGGTACCCTCACCCAGAACAAGATGACCGTCGTCAAGCACGAGCTCGCTGCGCCTAAGGAGAAGTTCCTGGCCGGCATGGCTCTGTGCTCCGACGCCCAGTGGGACGAGGAACTGGGCGAGGCTGTGGGTGAGCCGACCGAGTGTGCGCTCGTCAACGATGCCGGCAAGGCGGGGCTCACTGGCCTGACTGCCGAGCATCCGCGCGTGGGCGAGGCCCCGTTTGACTCGGGCCGCAAGATGATGTCCGTGGTCGTCGAGACCCTGGACGGCGAGTACGAGCAGTACACCAAGGGCGCGCCCGACGTGGTGATCGGCCTGTGTACCCATATCTACGAGGGCGACAAGGTTGTCCCCCTGACCGAGGAGCGTCGCGCCGAGCTCGTGGCCGCCAACAAGGCCATGGCCGACGAGGCCCTGCGCGTGCTGGCGCTGGCGAGCCGCACCTACACCGAGGTCCCGGCCGACTGCAGCCCCGCCGCGCTCGAGCATGACCTGGTCTTCTGCGGCCTGTCCGGCATGATTGACCCGGTCCGCCCCGAGGTCGCCGACGCCATCCGCGAGGCGCACGACGCCGGTATCCGCACCGTCATGATTACGGGCGACCACATCGACACCGCCGTGGCCATCGCCAAGCAGCTGGGCATCGTCACCGATCGCAGCCATGCCATCACCGGTGCCGACCTCGATCGCATGAGCGACGAGGAGCTCGACGCGCACATCGAGGACTACGGCGTGTACGCCCGCGTCCAGCCCGAGCACAAGACCCGCATCGTCGAGGCATGGAAGTCACGCGACCAGATCGTCGCCATGACGGGCGACGGCGTCAACGACGCCCCGTCCATCAAACGCGCCGACATCGGCGTGGGCATGGGCATCACCGGTACCGACGTCACCAAGAACGTCGCCGACATGGTACTTGCCGACGACAACTTCGCCACCATCATCGGTGCCTGCGAAGAGGGGCGCCGCATCTACGACAACATCCGCAAGGTCATCCAGTTCCTGCTTTCGGCCAACCTTGCCGAGGTGTTCTCGGTGTTTATCGCCACGCTCATCGGCTTTACCATCTTTCAGCCGGTGCAGCTGCTGTGGGTGAACCTGGTCACCGACTGCTTCCCCGCGCTCGCGCTGGGCATGGAGGATGCCGAGGGCGACATCATGAAGCGCAAGCCGCGCAACGCCAAGGACGGCGTCTTTGCCGGACATATGGGTCTGGACTGCGTGGTCCAGGGCCTGATCATCACCGTGCTGGTGCTGGCGAGCTTCTTTGTGGGCGTGTACTTTGACATGGGCTACATCCACATCGCCGATATGATCGCCGGCAATGCCGACGAGGAAGGCGTGATGATGGCGTTCATCACGCTCAACATGGTCGAGATTTTCCACTGCTTCAATATGCGCAGCCGTCGTGCGTCGCTGTTCACCATGAAGAAGCAGAACAAGTGGCTGTGGGCTTCCGCCGCGCTGGCACTGGTGCTGACGGTGATCGTGACCGTGCAGCCGACGCTTGCCGAGATGTTCTTCGGCCCTGTGACGCTTGAGCTCAAGGGCGTTCTTGCCGCGCTGGGTCTGGCCTTCCTGATCATCCCGCTTATGGAGATCTACAAGGCGATCATGCGCGCGGTCGAGAAGGAGTAACGTACCTGTCCGGGCCCGACCGCCTGCGGGGTTTCCACGGGCACGTCCTCGCCGCTTTGCGGCTGCGGGATGTGCCCTTAGGAAACCCCTCCCGGCGGGCGGGCCCTGCGGTATCCTTGCTGGCTTTTCTCCCGTGCGGATGAAAAGGGCTGAGGGAAAGTTTGTGAGCTGGTCGGGCTTTGCCCGGCCAGCTCTTTTTGATTTAAAATACCTGCTCAGTTGTGATTTATGGTGCTGGGAGGCGCTTGTGGGCAAGGCTAAGGCTAAAGCGAAGAAAAAGACGACGGGGGCGCGGGCTAAGCGCGATCGTCGTCGGAAGCTTGCGACCGAGGCCCCCGCATCAGCCGAGGAGCTGCTGGCAAACGTGCCGGGACTCGACGCGCTGCAGGATGTTCCGGCGTTCGATGACCTGCCGGTCGATGAAGCTCAGCAGGCGGCATTTGACGACTTTTGCGCATATGCCGAGGAGCCCGAGCAGATGCAGCTTGGCGCCGTGGTGCGCTTGGATCGCGGGTTTCCGCTGGTGGCGACTGCCGATGACGCCTTCCGCGCCGAGCATGCCGTGGGGTTTGCCAAGTCGCGCGGCGAGGACGAGGTCCTGCTGCCTGCCGTGGGCGACCGTGTGGCGGTGCGCCGCGCTCCCGGGCACGATATGGGCGTGATTGAGTGCGTGCTGCCACGCCGTACGAGCTTTGAGCGTTGGCGCGGCCGTGCCCGTGGAGAGCGCCAGGTGCTCTGCTCCAACGTGGATAGCGTGCTAATCGTGCAGGCGCTCGGTGCCGGTGAGGTGCTGCTCGACCGCGTGGCGCGCTCGCTGGTGTTGGCGCTCGACTGCGATGCCGAGCCGGTGGTGGTGCTCACCAAAGCTGACCGCTGCGATGCCGAGGAGCTCGAGCGCGATCTGGACCGCGTGCGCCGCCTAGTGGGTCCGGACGTGCGCGTGATCGTGACGTCTTCTGCCGAGGGCCGCGGCCTGGACGAGGTCCGTGCCTGCGTGCCTGCCGGGAGCTGCGCCATGATTCTGGGCGAGTCGGGTGCCGGCAAGTCGACGCTGCTCAATGCACTGCTGGGCCACGATACGTTGGCGACCGGCGGTGTGCGCGAACGCGACGACCAGGGCCGTCACACTACCGTCGCGCGCGTGATGGTGGCGCTGCCGGGCGACGCCGGCGTGATCGCCGATGCCCCGGGCCTGCGCAGCCTACCGCTCGTGGGTCACGAGCGGGGTCTGGCGTGCGCCTTCCCCGAGATTGTCGAGGCATCGCACGCGTGCCGGTTTGGCGATTGCACGCATACCCATGAGCCGGGCTGCGCCGTTCGCGAGGCCGAGGACGCCGGGCAGATCGACAGCCTGCGTCTGGAAACGTTCCAAAACCTGGCGTCATCCATGCGCGTGAGCGCTCAAATGCTCGATCCCGATGTCCATCTGTAATTGATTTTTCCTATGACAGCCGTCTCCCAACTGTTCGGGAGACGGCTTTTTTGCTGCGGAAAAGCCTCGAAACATGCAGTTTGCTGACGTGCTGACCAAAACCTTGCCACGAGCTTGACGGGCTGGTCAGCTTTTGGTCAGCGATTGGTTTGACATCGAAAACCAAGATCGCGATTGCGCCGCTTTGCACTCTGACCACCCAGACAATGGTGGTACGGGCATTCGCCCGGCACTGCCATGAGAGGAGCGGCCGTGAACAAGAGCAAGCGCATCGCCATCAGTCTGGTCGCGGGCGTGCTCGCTGCTCTGCTCTGCATGGTTTACGGCTCGTCGATCCGCTCGCAAGCCGAACAGGTCCAGGCTGAGACCTTGGCCAAGTACGGTGGCGATCGCGTCGAGGTATGCGTCGCGGCGCGCGATATCGATGTGGGCGAGACCCTCGATGAGACCAATGTCATAACCCAGGAATGGCTGACGAGTTTGCTGCCGCGTGACGCGGCGACCGAGCTGCGCCAGGTACGCGGCGACGTGACGACTTCACGTATTCCCAAAAACGCCGTGATCTGCAATGTCTACACCAAGGCCGAGAGCCACAAGCTCGAGGTGCCTAAGGGCAAGGTCGCCGTTTCGGTGGCGGTCGATGCCGAGCACTCGGTCGGCGGTGCCACGGGCGTGGGCAGCTATGTGGACGTGTACGTGCAAAAAGATGGCGTAACCGATCGACTGTGCGGCGCGCACGTGATCGATACCAGTGAGAATTCCGGTGCCACGCGCGAGGGCAAGATCGAATGGGTGACGCTGGCGGCTGACCCCGAAGACGTCAAGGAACTGCTGGGAGCCTCGGGCAAGGGAACGGTCAGCTTGACGATTCCCGCCACGGCGCGCGGCAAAAAGAGCGGAGGCGACGAGTGATGAAGGCGATCTGGCTTGCGTGCTGCGCGTGCGGCGATTACGGGCTGTTGCAGCAGGAAGTCGAGGGCCGTGATGCGGGTGCACAGGTGCTTCGCGTGGGTGACCTGGACGGGCTGGTTTCCATGGCGCGGGCGTTTCCGTCGCGCCGCGGGGCTGCCATCATCGCGGCGTCTCTGTTTGATATCGAAGATGTGCGCAAGACTGTTGCGCGCCTGACGGCCGAAGGCCGCGTGAGTCGCGTGGTCGTGTTGATAGAAGCGCTCGATCCGTCGGATATCGAGGGACTGTTTCGCGCGGGGGCGACCGAGGTCATCGCTGCGCACAGTATATGCGGCAACGGGCGCGCGGGCGAGGGAGCGGTTGATTCCGATCGGCGCATGACGATTGAGCCCGATGCTTTTGTTGATAGGGAACCCGGGGCGCCTCGCGCTACAAGAGGCCCGCGTGTTGATGATTATGGAAAAGCGGAAGCCGAGCATGGTCGGCGCCCCCGGAACCCCCTTGTATACGATGACGCTGGAGGGCCGGCACAGCATGCTGGCGACTCCCCGGCTGTAGATATGGGATACGTGCACGGCGTGAATCTGGCGGATGAACTCGACGAAGTTGAGGGCTTTGCCGGGTGCGGCGAGTTGTCGCTGATGCAGCATGAGCAGATTGCACAGAACGAGCCTGCCTTGCAGACCGAACAAGCTGCCATGCCGGCTTGGACGCAGCGTGTGGTTGCGGCGGGGGAGACGGGGACGCTGTCGCCGACGCCCGCCCCGCCGCCTCCGATGCCGCCGGCAGACGCTGCCGCTCCGCAGCATCGAGCTCCGGTCATCTGCGCCATTTCGGGTTCGGGCGGTTGCGGCAAGTCGACGATCGTTGCCACCATGGCACACACATCGTCGCTGTTGGGCTTGCGTGCCGCCGTGCTCGACCTGGACCTGATGTTTGGAAACCTTTACGACTTGTTAGGCGTCGATGCTCCGCGCGATATGGCGGCACTTATCGAGCCGGCGGCGGCGGGCGCGCTCACCGAGCCGGATATCGTAGCCACATCGATGCGCGTGGCGCCAGGCGTTACGCTCTGGGGTCCCGTTGCGGCGCCCGAGCAAGCCGAGCTCATGGCACGTCCGGTGGAGCTACTGCTTGATGTTTTGCGTCGCGAATCCGACGTAGTCTTTATCGATACCTCGGTCTTTTGGGGCGACGCCGTGGCGGCTGCGGTGGCGGCGAGCGACCGCTGCCTGATCGTTGGCGATGCTGCGGTGTCGTCCGCGACATCGGCGTCGCGCGTCATTGAACTGGCAAGTCGAGTAGGTGTGCCGCGCACGCGCATGAGCGCCGTGTTCAACCGGTTCGGTGCGCGCGGGGCAGACGAGGACGTCGCCATGCGCTTTGAGATTGCCTGTGCGTTGAGCTCCAAGATTCGTATCGCCGATGGCGGGCAGGATCTCGCCGCGCTCATGGCGTTTGGGCGCGCTGATGAGGCAGTGGGGCAGACCAGCGCTTTTGCGACCAGCGTGCGCGAGGCCACGCGCGAGATGCTCGTGGAACTGGGGTGCGCCGTCGGCCCTTGGAGCGATATGGTCGCCGACCGTGCAACGCGCACCGAACGCCCGCGTATCCGCCTTCCCTGGTCGCGCGAGGGTGATCAGCGATGAGCCTGCAAACGAGGATTAAGGCTGCCGGCGCTGCAGCGGGGGCAGCGCCTGTAGATGCGGGGCGTCGCCGCGCGGTGAAACGACGCACCAAGTGCGCCGTGATGGACCGCATGGGTTACGACGAAGTGGCGCGTATCAGCGCCTATATCGACCCGGCACTTGCCCGCTCGGAATTGCGTCCCGCGGTGGAGGCGGCGCTCAATGTTGAGGAACCGACCGATCTCGCGACGACCGAGCGCGAGACCATCATCGACGAGATTTTGGATGACGTAGTGGGCCTGGGGCCGTTGCAGCCGCTCATCGAGGACGACACCGTTACCGAGATCATGATCAACGGCTGCCGCTCGGCTTTCTTTGAACGCGGCGGCGTCTTGTACCCCATCGAGCATGCGTTTGAGGATGATGAGCAGATCCGTGTGCTTATCGACCGCATCATCTCGCCACTTGGCCGCCGTATCGACGAGCGCAGCCCCATCGTCAACGCCCGCCTCAAAACGGGCTATCGCGTCAACGCGGTGATTCCGCCTGTGGCGATTGACGGACCGATTCTCACCATCCGAAAGTTCTCGGACCGCATCTGCTCGCTGGACGAGCTTGTGGGGCTGGGGTCGCTGCCGCTTTGGTATGCGCAGCTGTTGTCGTGCGCGGTGTCGCTGCGACAGGACCTGGCGGTTGCGGGAGGCACGGGATCTGGTAAGACCACCCTGCTCAACGCGTTGTCATGTGAGATTTCCACCGGCGAGCGCATCGTGACGATCGAGGACTCTGCCGAGCTCAAGTTTGCGCATCATCCGCACGTGGTGCGTCTAGAGGCGCGCGAGGCTTCAATTGAGGGCGAGGGCGCGGTGACGATCCGCGACCTGGTGACCAATGCCCTGCGCATGCGCCCCGACCGCATCGTGGTGGGCGAGGTGCGCGGTGCTGAGTGCTGCGACATGTTGCAGGCCATGAACACGGGCCACGACGGGTCGCTCACCACGCTTCATGCGGGTTCCGAGCAGGAGACCGTGGTGCGTCTGACGTTGCTTGCACGTTATGGCATCGATCTGCCGAGCGAGCTCATCGAAGAGCAGATTGCCATGGCGCTCGACGGCATCGTGATGTCCGAGCGCCACGCCGATGGCAGGCGCTTCGTCTCCTCGTATTCGGGGGTGCGTCGCGCCGCGTCGGGCGGCGTAGAGCTCGAGCGCTATGTGACTTTCGATGCCGCCGAGCGCACCTGGACGCTTGACCGCGAGCCGCCGTTTATCGCAGAAGGCCTGCGGTCGGGGACGCTCACACAAGAGGAGGTGGACGAATGGAGGTCGCTGTGCCCCTCGTCGTAGGGGGTTTGGCAGGGTTTTCTGTCGCGACGGCGTGCGGGGCGGAACCTCGTGTGCCGCAGGTGCCGCCGGCGGAGCTGGCGCGTCAGGCGTTCGAGACGGTGGCAGAGAAGCTGCCGCGTGAGTTGGTGGAAAACGATCTGCTGAAAAAGATTGCCCGTTCGTGGGCATCGCTGGCTCCGGCGCGTCGCCTTGGCCTCGTGATCGAAGATGCTTCGGGGCGTTTGGCGTTTCTGCTGCTATCGAGCGGTGTCTGCTGCGTTTTGCTAACGATGGTGTCGTTATCGCCCCTCGGGTTTGCCTTGGGACTTGTTGCTCCGATTGCCGCTGGCGCCGCTCGGGATGGCTTTGAGAGCCGGCGCGAGCAACACGATGCAGAAGAGGCCATGCCCGAGGCGTTTACCGCACTTTCCATGTCGCTTGCCTCGGGACATTCGCTGGCCCAGGGCATGCGCTTTGTGGGCGCTCATGCGCAAGAACCGGTGCATACCGAGTTTTTGCGGGTAGCGGCGGCGATCGATTGCGGCATCTCGGCGACCGACGCGCTCGATGACTTGCTCGTGCGCATCGACGCCCCCGGCCTTTCGCTTGTGACCTTGGCGCTTAAGGTGTCTCAGCGCACCGGTGCTCCGCTTGCCGACTTACTGTCCGAGGCGTCGAGCATGGTGGGGGAGCGCATTGAGCTCAAGCGCCGCCTGGATGTTAAGACGTCGCAGGCTCGCATGTCTGCGCATATGGTCGCGGCGATGCCGGCGGGCATGTGCGCGGTGTTGGCGCTGCTTTCGGCAGATTTTCGTCGCGGTCTTGCGACGCCTGCCGGTGCGGGCGCTGTGGTGCTGGGTCTAGCCCTCAACGTCGTTGCCCTGGTGGTTATCCGGCGCATTATGCGGGTGGAGCTATGAGCGCCCTGGTTGCAGTTGTGGCTTGCCTGTGTGCCCTGAGTGTATTTGTCGCGACGGGTTTGGATCGGGCGGATGCGCGCAAGATCGCAGGGGCCTGCAAGCGCGAGGCGGTGCTGGTCGCTGCCGCGGGTCGCTCGGTGGTCGATGCCCTGACCGCGCGAGTGAAGGGCGCGGTTGGAGCGGGCGGCCCGGCGCGAGTGTCGCTCGGCGAAGTGTCCGAGATGATCGATGTTGTGCGCTTGGGTCTTTCGGCCGGCCTTTCGTTTGATGCGGCGCTTGAGATTTTCTGCGCCAACCGCCGGTCAGTGCTGGCTCTTCGCCTTGAGCGGGCCTGCATGGCGTGGCAGGTGGGCGTGGGCACGCGTGAGGACGAGTTGTTGGCCGCCGCGCGCGACCTGGACGTGCGAGCGCTCGAGACCTTTGCCATTACGGTGGGGCAGGCACTCGCCCTGGGTGCCCCACTTGCCGAGACACTGGCCGCTCAAAGTCGCGAGATCCGTGCGGCTCATCGCGCCGCGGTCGAGCGCGAGATTGAGCGTGCGCCCGTCAAGCTGCTGATTCCCACCGGCACGCTCATCTTGCCGGCGTTGCTTCTGTCCATATTGGGCCCGCTGCTGGGAGCAGGCGGGATGATGTAGGGAGGAATACATGAACACGATGACTGACGCTGCTGGCAAGGTCCAGGGCTGGGCGTTTTGCCGGGCGGCACATGTTCGTCAGCGCGCCAAGGAGCTACTGCAGGAGGAGAGTGCACAGGGTACCACCGAGTATGCCATCTTGGTCGGCGTGCTCGTGGTGATCGCGATTATCGCCATCGTCGCATTTAAGGGCAAGGTCCAAGATCTATGGAACGCTATCAGCGAGGGCATCAACAGCCTGTAGAGGGCGAGCGCCCCATCGGGGTGCTGCTGGTGTTTGCTTGCCTGACCGTGGCGATAGCGGCGGTGCTTTGGGGGCTTAACGCCGCGCGGCAGCAGCGTCCTGGGGCCGCCTTCGATTCGGGCTCAGATTCGGCGGTGGCGTCTCAAAAAGATGAGATGCGAGATGCGGACGATTCGGATGTCGCTGTCACGGCGCAAACCTTTCTGCGGACGCTCGACAAGCGGTCTGGCACTGCGACGGATTCGCCTGGGGACAACGCGATTACGGTCCGGCTTGCATGGTCTGAGGACCGACCGATGACCGAGGCAGCGGCGGATATGTTACGCGCCTACCGCGAGGTGCCAACGGCCCAGCTCGCCCTGAGCGGCTATCTTGATATTAAGGGCAACGTATGGGGCGCCATCGTGCGCGATGGGCGCGGCTGGGTCGATATGGTGACGGTTGCCGCGGATGCCGGCGATGCCTCGTGCCGCCTGCGCGTGATCCGCCTGAGCCCGCAGGCATCGAACTCAAAGGAGGGGTCGTGAAATGCATGACGTCCTGCGCGAGGAATCTGCCCAAGCGACTGTGGAATACGCCATCGTCACGGTGGCGCTGTTATCGATCGTGCTGGCGATTGTGGGACTTTGGCGTGCTGGCACCGATGGACGCTTGGCGGCGCTGGTTGAGCGGGCGGCATCCCATGGCGTTGCCTCGACGTCGGTTATCGACGCCGCTGCGGGCGCTAAGGACATCGCGTTGTATTGATATCGCGCGCGAGGACTGGGCGCAGTCTACGGTCGAGGCCGCTTTTTTGCTGCCGACGTTTCTGACGCTCATCCTTCTCGCACTGCAACCGGTGTGCCTGCTTTATACGCGCGCGGTCATGGAGTCTGCCGCCGCCGAGACCGCGCGGCTCATGATCACGACGACGGCGGAGGACGACGATCTTAAGGAGTTCACCCGCCGCCGGCTTGCCGCAGTGCCCAACGTTTCGATCTTTCATGCCGGCGGGCCGTTGTCGTGGGATATTGAGCTTAGCCGGGCCGATGCGGGTGGCGTCTCGTCCGTGTCCGTTTCCGGCGAGGTCAAGCCGTTGCCTGTGATCGGTGCGTTTGCGCAGGCTATGGGTGGTACCGCCGAGGGTGGCTACGTTGAGCTCAAGGTCGATGTCTCGTATCAATCACGTCCCGAATGGCTGGAGGGAGATTATGATTCGTGGATTGCTGCATGGGATTAAGCGTTTCTGGTCTAGACGCGTTTTGACGCGCCGTCCGAGCTGCCATCGCAAGCGAGGCGGCTTTATGGGCCGCGCCGGTATCGACCTGTTTATCGAAGACGGTGCCTACACCACGCTTTCTTCTGCCGTGGTCATCCTAGTGGTGCTCACGTTGTTGTTTTCGTCGACCGCGGCGATATGGAGCATGTCGCGCGCGGGGGACACCCAGGTGGCGGCCGATAGCGGCGCGCTGGCGGGTGCCAACGTAGTGTCGTCCTATCACACGGCTGCCACGGTGGTTGATGCGAGCATCTTGAGTCTGGGGCTAGCGGGGTTTGCCACGATCGGGACGGGCCTGGTCGCCATCCTCATCCCGGGTGCCGAACCAGTTGCCGGCAATATGGTCGACACCGGGATTGAGATCATTAAAACGCGCAACAAGTTTGCCAAAAGCGCATCGGAAGGCTTGCAGAAAATCGAGACGGCTCTGCCGTATCTGATTGCCGCGCGTGCCACGCAGGCGGTGTCGGCGCAGGATACCGATAGTGTGACCTATACCGGTACGGCGCTTGCCGTGCCCAGGACGTCCGAGTCGGATTTCGTTGCGCTCGAGGGTTCTGAGATCTCGACCGATGCCATTAAAGACACATCGAAAGATCTGGAGCGCGCAGCAGATGAGCTGCAGAAGGCCTTGGAGGAGACGGCGAAAGCAAAAGAACGCGCCTGGCTTGCGGATTGCGGTGGATCGGTTCCGGCTTCGGTCGGTAGCTGTTCATGCATGTGGGAACGTACGAGGAGTTTGGCAAAGCTCTCGGGTGAGCAGAACCCGCATTATGCCTCGAGCATTTCGTGGGAGCCACAGATGGCGCTCGACCGCGCGAAGACCTACTACCGTCAACGCCTGGCAGACGAAAAACCGCAGGGTTCAAGCGTCGAGACGAAGGCGGAGTCGGCGGCGCGCAAGGCGTTTTACACCTATGCGAGTACAGAGGTCAATCGTGCATATGTAACCGAGGACGGAGATGAAGTCGCTTCCTATATCCCGCTGTTGCCGCGCAACACTGACGAGGTGCGAGCGACGGAACTCTATACCGATACGGTGTGGCCAACCAGTGCCATCGATGGCAAGACGTATCTGCATTACGGAACGAGTTGCCCCAACTATAAGAAGGGGGCGCCATGCGGGCTGGCCTCGGTTGCTGCTTATGACGGGCAGGACAAATGCAATAGATGCCATTTTGGTGTTTCGTCGCTCGGTGCCGTTGCGGCTCCTTCGACTTCTATCGAAAACGGCTTTGAGTACCACTTTGATCGATTCAAAGAGGCTCTGGAAGACTACGTCGAATGCCGCAACAAAGAACTCGAACTTGAGCGTCAGACCGAGGATGAGGCCGACCGTGCGGGCAATGCGTTTGACCAGGCCATTAAAGCGCTTTCCGGCGAGCGCCCGCGTATCGCCCCACCTGGCCGCAACGGCGTGGTCGCCTTTGCAGTTTCGGGTGACATTACCAGCCCCGATCAACTTAACTCCTCGTTTAACGCGGCAGTCAGGCTTGGCGATCGCGGTGCTATCTCTGCCGCGGTGCTGGCGCCCGATGAGGCGACGGCGCAAAACAACGTGCTTTCGCGATTTTTCTCGACATTGAAGGAACGCTCGGGCGGCGTTGCCGGCGTGCTCGACGGCGTCATGGATGTTTGGGGACGGCTACTCGTGGGATACGGAGACATCCAAGGTTCGGCCGACGAACTTATGGACGAGATGATTAAAGACCTAGGAGGGGGCAGCGGTGCGTTGGGCTCCATTGCATCGTGGCTCGGCGATACCGTTTCGGCGTCCGTGGCGGCGCTGGGTTTGGAACCGTGCGACTTGCGCCTGCGAAAGCCGGTGCTGACCGATTCCGCCAACGTCATTAAGAGTCCGGGGTCTGACATTGCGGGTCTCTCTCAAACGCAAGACAAACTGCGAAGTATTCCGTTGGGCGTGACCGATCCCAAGGCGCTTTGCGAGGCGTTGGAATATCAAGTCGAACGCACCATTAGCGGTACGGTGTTCACACTTGCGGAGATTCCTCTGCCCGGCGGCGGCTCCATCCCGCTCACCGTCGATGTCGCCACGCTGGTTGGCGCTCTGGGCGGTGGGTCGTAATGAGTATCCGCATGCGTCTGCGCGAGGAGCGCGCCCAAGCGACGGTTGAGATGGCAGTGGTTACGCCCGTTTTGCTGGTGCTGGCACTCATCGTGTACAACGTCATGATCTTTGCCAGCGCTGTTGCGCGCTTCGACCGCGTGGTGCCCGACATCGTGTTGGCGCACGCCGTGGCGTCGGAGGGGGAGGGCGACGAAAGCTCTGCCGATGCCTCGGCGACGGTTCAGACTCAAATTCTGAATGCCATGGAAGGCTATGACTTGCAGATCGAAGTGTCGAGCGAGCAAGGCGCGGAGGCATCGGATGGTGGCCTGCTCTCCCTATCCGGTACGTTTAGGACCTACACCTGCACCATGCACTATGAGCCGTGGCCGACTTCTCTCAGCATCGCTGGCGTTCCGCTGGGGGCGCCGACAACGTTGTCGCACGAGCGTGCGGTGACGGTCGATCCATGGCGTCCGGGGGTGGTCATGTGACCGCGGTCTCGTCCTACATCGTCTACGCGCGGGCACTCAATAGGCTGGGTTGGACGCCGGCCGAGTTTGTGGTGGCGGAGTCGTTTGTCGTGCGCCTGCGCGGCATGCTGGGACGGCGTCCGGTTGCCGCCAACGGCCTGCCGCTCGTCATGGCGTTTCCACGCTGCTCTTCGGTCCATACGTGTTTTATGGCCTATCCCATCGACATCGCCTTCATCGATCGCGACGGCAATATCCTCGCGCGCTACGAAAACGTCCGCCCTTGGCGCATGTGCTCCTGCCCCGGCGCCTGGGCCGTACTAGAGCGTCCTTCAATCATTGTTTCGACCCCTGCTCTCCAACGCGTGCCGGCTTAAGAATTGGCGACAGTGGACTTTCGTCATACGAAATTGGGTAAGATGGAGGAGAAGATGCATGGATGTTGAGATTCATCCCAACGCTAAAAAGCACCTGACGGAAAAGCAGGTGCTTAGCGCTTGGCTTGCGGTTACTGAGTGCATTCGTCGCGAGTCGAAGGACGAGCCGCCGAGATGGCTTGCGATTGGATGGCTCCCAGACGGACGAAGCGTGGAGCTTGTCGCGGTCGAGCTTGTCCGTGGGTGGCTTATCATTCATGCCTTGTCTCCAGTCCAGAAGAAATTTTGGCAGGAGATTGAACAGGCTCGGCAAAGGGGTCGATGATGGGCAAGACGTATACGGCCGCTAATGGTCAGGTTGTAACGGATGAAATGATTGACGCGTGGTGCGAGTCGTACGAGCGCGGAGAGTTTCCGGATGGCGAACACACCGTTGGTGGGATCGTGCATGGACGGCCCCCGCTCTCAGGTGAGGGGACGGCAACGCTGTCGGTCAAGATTCCTCTGGGAATGAAGGAGGCCATTCGTCGACGGGCGGCTGCCGAGGGGATGACGCCAAGTGAGTTTGCCCGTGCGGCTCTGAGTGAAAAACTTCTTGCTGCCGGCTGATGCCTCTGACGTGCCGATTTATAGAACCGAGGCTGTGCTCAAAAACTTTTTTAAAATTCTCGGTTGACCGGAACGCGTCCTTGGTTATACTAATCAAGCCTTGAAACAAGGCACACCTCAAATGGCTGGGTAGCTCAGTTGGTAGAGCAGAGGACTGAAAATCCTCGTGTCAGGGGTTCGATTCCCTTCCCCGCCACCTTGAATTGACTAGGACCTCTGCAAAGGGGTCCTTTTCTTTTATGTAGCCCATGCACGGAATCGAACCCCGTGAGGGCGCGGAGCTGAGGAAACGCGCAAGCGTTTTCCAGCGTAGCTCGCAAGGCGCGCAAGCGCCGCAGCGGTCCGTCCGCGCAGCGCGCGGACGCGATTCCCTTCCCCGCCACCTTGAATTGACTAGGACCTCTGCAAAGGGGTCCTTTTCTTTTATTGAGGGCTCTGCGGAAATTGCGTCCCGGAATTCGGCTTCAGAGTGGGATGCGCTTTCCGGCGCTTACTTCCGACGTGCGTGCACATCTCGGGCCCGCCCGCTCAGACATTCCTCCCGCTTTTGCGCCACTTTACAGACCGTTCGGTCGTCTGTCCGCATGCGCGGGTATACTCAAAACGATACTTTTCCTATGCAATACGATGCAGGCTCGGCCTGCACGATCCGAAGGGGGCAGTGATGGAGAGGATACTCGGCGTTAATCTCTCTGGCTGGTTTATTCCCGAGCCTTGGGTGACCCCGTCGCTATACGCGGCGACCGGTGCATCCAACGCGGCCGAGCTGCAGGAGGCCATGGGCACCGCCGCCTATAACGAGCGCATGCGCCGTCATTACGAGACGTTTGTGAGCGAGGACGATTTCCGTCGCATGGCGCAGATCGGCCTCAACGCCGTGCGCCTGCCGGTGCCTTGGTATGCCTTTGGCTCACAGGAGTCCGATGCCTCCTACATCTCGGTTGTCGATTACATCGACCGCGCGATTGAGTGGGCTGCCAAGTACAACATTCGCGTGCTGCTTGACCTGGCGACTGTGCCCGGTGGCCAGGGCGATTCCAACGATTCGCCCGCCACGCCGGAGGCTGTTGCCGAGTGGCATTCGTCCACCAACGGTCGTCATGTCGCACTCGACGTGCTCGAGCGCTTGGCCGATCGCTACGGCGAGGCCGAGAGCCTGCTGGGTATTGAGCTGCTGGATACGCCGCAGATGAGTGTCCGCAAGAGCCTCTTCACCATGACGGATGGCATTCCTGCTCACTACCTGCGCAATTTCTATCGCGATGCTTACGAGCTCGTCCGTTCGTATATGCCCGAGGATAAGATCGTCGTTTTCTCGTCGTCGGGGCATCCCAGCGAGTGGAAGCATTTTATGCGCGGCGCCAAGTACAAGAACGTCTACATGGACCTTCACCTGTACCATTACCGCGACGAGCATGCGCTCGACATCACGAGCCCCCGCGGGCTGACGACGGCGATTTCGCGTAACAAGCGCGAGCTTAAAGAAGCGATTTCAACTGGGTTCCCCGTGCTGGTGGGCGAATGGTCGGGCGCGGCGATCTTTGCCAACTCGTCGGTTACGCCCGAGGGCCGCAATGCCTACGAGCGCGTGTTTATCGCCAATCAGCTGGCTTCGTTTGCGCCGGCTGCCGGTTGGTTCTTCCAAACGTGGAAGACCGAGAAGCGCATTGCAGCATGGGACGCCCGCGCGGCGCTCGGCACGCTCGAGCGCGGCATGATTGAATAGGTTGATATGACGCAAAACAGCGCCCATACGGGCAAACTCTATGTGGTCGGCACGCCCATCGGCAACCTGGGCGACCTGTCCCCGCGCGTTGGCGAAGCCTTTGCCGCTGCCGATGTCATCTGCTGCGAAGACACGCGTGTGACGTCAAAGCTGCTGATGCACCTGGGCATTTCCAAGCCGCTTGTCCGTTGCGACGAGAATGTGATCGCCGGCCGCGCCGCCGGCCTGGTCGACCGCCTGCTGGCGGGGGAGACCCTCGCCTTTGCCTCGGACGCCGGCATGCCGAGCGTGTCCGATCCCGGCCAGGCGCTGGTCGAGGCGGCGCGTGAGGCCGATGTGCCCGTCGAAGTTATTCCCGGGCCTTCTGCTTGCGTCACGGCGCTCGTTTCGTCCGGCATTCCCTGCGAGCATTTCTTCTTCGAAGGCTTTTTGGGTCGCAAGCACGGCGACCGCGTGCGCCGACTGCAGCGTCTTGCCGTGGTGCCCGGCGCACTCATCTTCTACGAGTCTCCACATCGCATCGTGGCGACGCTCGAGGCCGTGGCGGAGGTCTTTCCCCAACGTGAGGTTGCCGTCTGCCGCGAACTCACCAAGCTGCACGAGGAGGTCTTGCGCGGGCCCGCCGCCCAGCTCGCCGAGGAGCTGCGTGCTCGCGGCGAGGTAAAGGGCGAGATTGCGCTGGTCATCGCGCCGCCGAGCGAAGATGAGGAGGCCGGTATCGTGCCGGTTGGCGCCGCGGCAGCGGATCCCGACGAGGCTCTGCGCGAGGATATCCGCGCCGCGCTCGAGGAGGGAGAGCCCGCCTCTGCGGTGGCCAAGCGCCTGTCGCAGAAGTACTCGCGCCGTAAGCGCGATGTCTATGCCATGGTGCTCGATATGCAATAGATGGAGGATATCCAGCCCTTGCGCTAGAATCATCCCCTGTATG
Organism: Collinsella sp.; assembly: GCA_018370025.1. Classification (GTDB taxonomy): domain Bacteria; phylum Actinomycetota; class Coriobacteriia; order Coriobacteriales; family Coriobacteriaceae; genus Collinsella. The sequence continues at coordinate 35,803 of JAGZBF010000018.1, forward strand.
CAACGTTTTTCTGGAGGACAAACCCCATGGATCAAAGTAAGCCTTCGTTCTTTATCACGACGCCCATCTACTACGTCAACGCCGATCCGCACCTGGGCACGGCTTATTCCACCATCATCGCCGACGTTCAGGCCCGTTATCGTCGCTCCGCCGGCTATAACGTCAAGTTCCTGACCGGCATGGACGAGCACGGCGAGAAGGTCGCCGAGGCCGCAGCCAAGCACAACATGACGCCGCAGGAGTGGACCGACAGCCAGGCTCCGCACTTCAAGGAGCTTTGGAGCAAGCTCGAGATCTCCAACGACGACTTCATCCGCACCACCGAGCCGCGCCAGCATCATGCCGTGCAGTACCTGTGGGAGCGCATGAAGGAGTCCGGCTACCTGTATAAGGGCAGCTACGACGGTTGGTATTGCGTGCCTGACGAGACCTACTTCACCGATACGCAGGTCCAGAAGGGCGACGAGGAGTACGGCAGCGTCGGCCAGCACCTGTGCCCCGACTGCCACCGTCCGCTTGAGCGCGTGCAGGAGGAGTCCTACTTCTTTAAGCTTTCCGCTTTCCAGGACAAGCTGCTCAAGCTCTATGACGAGCACCCCGACTTTGTCGAGCCTGCGTTCCGCATGAACGAGGTTCGCAGCTTTGTCGAGGGCGGCCTTAACGACCTATCCGTGAGCCGTACGAGCTTTGACTGGGGCATTCAGGTCCCGTTTGACGAGGGCCACGTGACGTATGTGTGGTTCGATGCGCTGCTCAACTATATGACGGCCGTCGGCTACGGTGTCGACACCGACGAGGCGCGTGCCGAGCTGGCCTATCGCTGGCCCGCGCAGTTCCACATCGTGGGTAAGGACATCATCCGCTTCCACTGCGTCATTTGGCCCGCCATGCTCATGGCCATTGGCGAGGCCCTGCCCGAGCACGTCTTTGCCCACGGCTTCCTGACCGTGCGCAATGCCGAGACTGGCAAGGCCGAGAAGATGTCCAAGAGCCGCGGCAACGCCATCGCTCCGCAGGACGTTATCGACATGCTGGGCGTCGAGGGCTATCGCTACTACTTCATGACCGACGTCGTCCCCGGTACCGACGGCGCCATCAGCTTCGACCGCATGGAGCAGGTCTACAACGCCGACCTGGCCAACAGCTGGGGCAACCTTATCTCGCGTTCGCTCAACATGAGCGGCAAGTACTTTGACGGTTGCGCGCCCGCCAAGCCCGCATCGTTCGATGCGTTCGACAACCCGTTGGCAAAGATTGCCGATGGCCTGGTCGATCGCTACATGGCCAAGATGGACGTGCTCGATTATGGTGGAGCTAAGGACGAGGTCATGGAGCTCATCCATGCCGCCAACCACTACATCGAGGACTCCGAGCCCTGGACGCTTGCCAAGGACGAGGCCAAGGCTGACGAGCTGGCGTTTGTGATCTACAACCTGCTCGAGGCCATCCGCATTGCCGCTCACCTGCTGATGCCGCTCATGCCCCAGACTTCTGCCGAGGCCCTGCGCCGCCTGTCCTGCGAGGACGAGGCCGCGAGCGACGACCTCAAGGGCATTTGCGCTTGGGGCCTGCTTGCCGGTGGTCAGCCCGTCGAGAAGGGCGAGCCGCTGTTCCCGCGTCTGGGCTAAGCCGCTGCGCGCCATATCGGCAATTTGCTGTTTAGCTGTAAGGGCATGGCCGCAACGGTCCATGCCCTTTTGCTTTACGATGCAGCCACCATGTTAAGGAGGCAACCATGACAACTTCGCCTTTGGCAAACCCCACGGCAACAAGGGAGCTGCTGGAGGAGTTTGGCCTTGCGACCAAGCATCGCCTGGGCCAGAACTTTCTGATCGACAACCATGTGATTGAGCGCATCTGTGAGTTTTCCGAGCTCACGGGCGATGAGCGCGTGCTCGAGGTTGGCCCGGGCGTTGGTACGCTCACGCTTGCGCTGCTGCAGGAGGCGGCGTGCGTCACGTCGATCGAGGCCGACCCCGAGCTCGAGCCGGTGCTCGATGCCCATGCCGCTGACTATGCCAACTTCCGTTTTATCATGGGCGACGCGCTCAAGGTGGGCCCGGAGCAGATTGAGCAGGCTGCGGGCGGTGAGCCGACGGTGTTTGTCGCGAACCTGCCCTATAACGTGGCGGCGACGATCATTTTGCAATTTTTCCAGACGATGCCGGCGCTCAAGCGTGCCGTCGTCATGGTGCAAAAGGAGGTTGCCGATCGCATTGCCGCAGTGTCGGGCAACAAGACCTATGGCGGCTATACGGCAAAGCTCGGCCTGTATGCGCAGGTGACGGGCCGCTTTGAGGTGCCGCCGCGCTGCTTTATGCCGGCGCCGCACGTGGACTCGGCCGTCGTGCGTATCGACCGTGTTGACGGTGTGGTGCCCGAAGGACTCGATCGCGAATTTGTGGCCCGCGTGATTGATGCTGCATTTGCCCAGCGTCGCAAGACCATCCGCAATTCCATGAGCGCCAACGGCTTTGCCAAAGACGTGCTCGATGCCGCCTTTGAGGCTTGCGGTATCGCACCCACCACGCGCGCCGAGACGCTTGACGTTGCCGACTTTGTCCGTCTGGCCCAGGAGCTAATCCATGATGCCTAATGCCGAACGTGTGACGTTTACCAAGAAAAAGAAGACGGTTGCTTGTCCCGTGCCCTTGGCACCGCTTGCCGACACGCATGCGCATCTACTTTCGTTCTGGGGCAAGGATGTGCCTGAGACGCTCGTGCGTGCCAAGGCGGCAGGCGTCGACCTGTTGGTGACGATGCTCGACCCCATCGCTGACAAACGCAGCGTGACGGACTATAGCGACTGGCTCGTGCGCGAAATTCTGCCGATGCAGGATATCCCGCAGATCAAGTATCTTGCCGGCGTGCATCCGTATGGCGCACCGGACTATACCGACGACGTTCACGCACAGGTCGTTGCCGCGCTCGATGATTCCTTATGCGCCGGTATTGGCGAAATCGGCCTGGACTACCACATGGACTATGACGACGATATCGCGCCGGCACCCCATAACGTGCAGATTGACTGCATGGCGCGTCAGCTCGAGCTTGCCGTGTGCCGTAACGTGCCGGTGGAGCTGCATCTGCGCCACGAGGACACGGACCATGAGCGCACCTCGCACGTTGATGCGTACAACGTGCTTCGTGAGGTGGGCGTGCCTCAGGCCGGTTGCGTGCTGCACTGCTTTGGCGAGGATCGAGCCACGATGGAGCGCTTTGTGGGTTTGGGCTGCTATATCGCCTATGGCGGCGCGGCCACCTTTAAGCGCAACGAAGACGTGCGCGAGGCATTTGCGGCGACCCCGCTCGATCGCATTTTGTTCGAGACGGATTGCCCGTATATGGCGCCGGAGCCCATTCGTGGTCTTGAGTGCGAGCCGGCAATGATTTCTATCACGGCAAACACGCTGGTCAACGACCGTGTCGATCGTACCGGCGAGGATGCTGAGGCAATCGCGCGAGCAGCTTGGGAAAATGCCTGCAAACTTTTTCAAAAATAGTTCTTGCGTTCGCGATGGCGCTCCGTTATTCTAATTCCTGCACGCGGGCGTGGCGGAATTGGCAGACGCGTACGGTTCAGGTCCGTATGGGGGCAACCCCATGAAGGTTCAAGTCCTTTCGCCCGCACCATTGATTGAAAGAGCTCCCAGCAATGGGAGCTTTTTTGTTATGGGCCGTTTTGGCAGATTTGACATATCGATTTCGCGCGGTAGATGTCCCTGTGGTCAAAAAGTGGCAAATATGAGTACTGACATGAAAATAGAGACATTTCATGAAGCTATTTTTGCTCATTTTGCGCAACAGATGTACGCTAATTTGGCTCAACCTTGAGACAAAATGAAGTAATTTCGATAGACCTCGGGTAGCGCGCAGAGATGTGGTGTAAGAGGCGGGGCATGCCCCGCCCCCTCCCTTTCTTGAAAGGGAGGGGACACCGCCTAGAATTCGTCGTTGGAGTAA
>JAGZBF010000019.1:0-39370 GCA_018370025.1 Collinsella sp.
GGGTCGCGTTGAGGGAAGGTAGTCCGGCCTCCCGCCCTGCGCTCCGGCTTCGGGTCGTCGCGTGCTCACTACAGAAAAGCTGATAAGAAGTTTGTGTGCCGCCCCCTTTGGGGCGGCACTTTTTGTGTGGGGTCCCTGTCTTCACAATTTCCGTCAAGCTTTTGGTTAGGTTTTGGTCGGATGGCGCAAGGGCGAAAGGGCAAAAGATTGCTGACGAAAAAAGCTCAAAGAAAGTGCTGGTAGGGGAGTTGTTGAGCTTTTTGACAGTTTTCTGACAAAAGAATCTTTGCGGCTATTGCCGCGGATTTCGTTGCCGCGGCCGCGATGGTGCGGGATGCTGGGCGCAAGCGTCGAATGCTCCTATTGAGGAGGCCAACATGGATCTGTTTCTTGAGACCCCGCAGCAACAAGCCGAGCGCATGTTGCGCCAGCAGCAACGGCTTATGGAGATGCAAATGCAAGGGACGGCCGTCCAGCCTCCTGCGCAAAACGCCGCACCTGCGGGCGGGGCGGTCCCAGAGGCCTATTCCGTACAGCAGGATTCATATGCTCAGGAGCTCGCGTTCGATAAACGTCGTGCGCGTCGCCGTCGCTGGGCCCAGCGCCTGCGTACGCTGGCGATGATCGTGCTAATCCCGTTGGGGCTCGCGGCAATCTTCTTGGCCTCATATGCCCTCACATGCATTCTCAACGGCGCCTCGCCCAGCGAGGTGCTTGAGCACTTGGCAGCTCTCGGCCAGCGCCTGGGCGATGTCGCAACAACCATCCGCGCCGGCTGGGAGACTTAGCGTTTTGATGTCTGTGGTCCAAATCCATTTGCCCGATTGCCGTGAAGCGCCCGGTGCGTGTGGCGGGGTAAGATTGATCGCGGTTTTGATTGATGATCGATTGGGTTTGTTGGGCGGAGACTATGTCTGCTATTGATATCGTGCTTGTTGTGATCGCCTTGGTGGCGGTGGGGGTTGCTGTGGCTTGTGCCCTGCAGCTCAAGGGCCTTCGCGCCGAGCTGCGGGAGCGCGGCGATAGCGGGGCAGAGATGCTGGCTGCGCTCGAGCAGGCCAACAACGCGCTCGACACCCTCAACGTCGCGTTGGCAGAAACCCGCCGCACGGCAAATGCCATCGCGCAGCAGCAGACGACCGATGCGGCCGTAGAGCAGCAGCGCTACCTGACCATCGCGCGTGAGTTCTCGCAGGCTGGCGACCGTATGGATGACCTGCGCCGCGAGACGGCCCAGCAGCTCGGTGCCAACCGCGAGGGCATCGAGCACCGCTTGGACAAGGTGCGCGAGACGGTCGATGCCCAGCTGGGCGCCATCCGCAAGGACAGCAACGTGCAGCTCGATCAGATGCGCGCGACGGTGGACGAGAAACTCTCCCGCACGCTCAACGATCGCCTGTCTGCATCGTTTAAGCAGGTGAGCGACCAGCTCGAGGCTGTGTACAAGGGTTTGGGCGATATGCAGTCCATTGCCACCGGCGTGGGCGACCTCAAGCGCGTGCTGGGCAATGTAAAAGCGCGCGGCATTTTGGGCGAGGTGCAGCTGGGTGCGATCCTGGCGGACATCCTTACGCCCGACCAGTATCTGGAAAATGTCGCCACCAAGCCCGGCGCCTCGGAGCGCGTTGAGTTTGCCGTCAAGCTGCCGGCGGACGAGGGCGATCCCGTGCTGCTGCCGATCGACTCCAAATTCCCGGGCGACGCGTACGAGCACCTGCTCGACGCCCAGGAGTCGGATGACGCTGAGGCTGTTGCCGCTGCGCGCAAGACGCTCGATGCTATGGTAAAGCGTGAGGCCAAGGACATCTGCGAAAAGTACCTGAGCGTGCCCGCGACGACCAATTTTGGCATCATGTTCGTTCCGTTTGAGGGGCTGTACGCCGAGGTCGTCAGCCGTCCCGGGCTTATCGAGACCCTGGGCCGCGACTATCACGTCAACGTTGCCGGCCCCAGCACCATGGCGGCCATCCTCAACAGCCTGCAGATGAGCTACCAGACGTTTAAATTGCAAAAACGTACCGACGACGTGCTGCGCGTGCTTTCCGCCGTCAAGGCCGAGCTGCCGCGTTATCAGGCGGCGCTGCGCCGCGCCCAACAGCAGATCGAGACCGCGGGTAAAACGGTTGAGGGCATCATCACCACGCGCACCAACGTTATGGAGCGCAAACTCAAGGACATCGACGCCCTGGAAGATGCCAAGGAGGCTGACGAGATCTTGGGGCTCACATCCGCGGAGCTGCTCGCAGACCAAAAAGACGAGGACTAGCTGCATCTGACGGCGGGGCGCCCGCGCAAGCACGGCGCGGGCGCTTTTCGCATCGTGCTTGCCTGAAGTGCACTTCAATGTGCAACAATGGCGTTTCGCCCTATCAGACGCGAAAGGAAGCCCATGTCTCAGAGAAACACCAGTCCGCTCAAACGCTCCACCGCGCGCCGCACGCTACAGCGTTTTTGGGACGTCACGCGCACACAGCCGCTGATCGTCTTTCTCTCGGTGTTCTCGTCGGCGGGCTACATCTTTTTGCTTACGTTTGCCAACACCTACGTGATGGCCCTTATCGTCGACCGCGTCCAGGCCGGCCCCGTGGCGGGCGACCAGGTGTTTGAGGTCTTTGGCCCTTACATTCTGGCGCTCGTGCTCGTTAACCTGGTAGGCCAAATCCTCTCCAAGCTGCAGGACTACACCGTCTACAAGCTCGAGATTGCGGGCAACTATCACTTGGCGCGCCTGTGCTTTGACACGCTCTCCAATCAATCCATGACATTCCACACCAGCCGTTTTGGCGGATCGCTTGTGAGCCAGACGAGCCGTTTTATGAGCGGCTATACGGGGCTGGTAGACGTGACGGTGTATTCGCTCATTCCCACCATCACCTCGGTTGTCTGCACGGTGGCGGCGCTCGCTCCGGTGGTGCCGACGTTTACCGTGATCCTGGTGGGCATCATGGTCGTCTACATCGCGTTTGTCTGGCTTATGTACAAGCGCATCATGCCGCTTTCAGCCGCGACGTCCGCCGCGCAGAACAAGCTGTCGGGCGTGCTGTCCGACGCGGTCACGAACATCTTGGCCGTCAAGACTTGCGGGCGCGAGGACTTTGAACGCGATCTGTTCGACGCCGCCGATCGTGCCGCGCGCGATGCCGAGACGGTCTCGATGCACGCCATGATGCAGCGCAACTTTACGACCTCGGGTCTTATCGTCATCACTATGGCCGTGGTGAGTGTGTTCGTGGCGGGCGGCAACGCGTGGTTTGGCATCTCGGCCGGCTCGCTCGTCATGATCTTTACCTACACCTATAACCTCACCATGCGCCTGAACTACGTAAGCTCCATGATGCAGCGCATCAACCGCGCGCTCGGCGATGCGGCCGAGACGACGCGCGTGCTGGACGAGCCGCGTCTGGTGGCAGACGACGAGAACGCTCCCGAGCTTAAAGTGACCGAGGGCGCGATTGATTTTGAGCACCTGAGCTTTGCGTACCGTGACGCTGCGGCGGGCGAGAGCGTGTTCGATGACCTGACACTTCATGTGGCGGCGGGCCAGCGCGTGGGCCTGGTGGGCAAATCGGGCTCGGGTAAGACGACGCTCACCAAGCTGCTGCTGCGCCTGGACGATGTTCAGGGCGGCCGCGTGCTCGTGGACGGTCAGGATGTCTCGCACTGCACGCAGCAGAGCCTGCGCCGCCAGGTTGCCTACGTGCCGCAGGAGGCGCTGCTGTTCCATCGCTCCATTCGCGAGAATATCGCCTACGGCCGCCCCGACGCCACCGACGAGCAGATCCGCGAGGCGGCTCGCTTGGCTAATGCGACCGAGTTTATCGACCGCTTGCCTCGTGGCTTTGACACCATGGTGGGCGAGCGCGGCGTCAAGCTCTCGGGCGGCCAGCGTCAGCGCGTGGCTATCGCCCGCGCCATCCTAACCGACGCGCCGATTCTGGTGCTCGACGAGGCGACCTCTGCCCTCGACAGCGAGTCCGAGACGCTGGTGCAGGAGGCGCTCGAAAACCTGATGCGTGGACGTACCTCCATTGTGGTGGCGCACCGCCTGTCCACCGTGGCGGCGCTCGACCGCATTGTGGTGCTGGCCGATGGCGAGATCGTCGAGGACGGCACGCATGCGCAGCTCGTCGAGGCGGGTGGTGAGTACGCGAGCCTGTGGAGCCGTCAGACCGGCGCATTCTTGGAGGCGTAAGCGTCTCGGACGTGGGACAATTGTGCCCATTAGTTTATTGTGCCGTTGAGCCGAGGAGTCGTTATGCCACGCGAGACCAATGCCGCCAAGCGCGAGCGCGCCGTTGAGGTGTGCGAGCGTCTCAACCGTCGCTATGGCCCGGTCGAGTGCTTTTTGGACCACGAGAATCCCTTCCGCCTGCTGATCGCGGTGCTGCTTTCGGCGCAAACGACCGATGCGCAGGTCAACAAGGTGACGCCGCGGCTGTTTGCCCAGTGGCCTACGCCCGAGGCCATGGCCGGGGCGAGCGTGGCTGACGTGGCAGACACTATCAAGTCACTCGGCTTCTACAAGAGCAAAGCCAAGCATGCCGTCGAGGCCGCGCAGATGATCGTCGCCGACTATGGCGGCGAGGTGCCGGCCGACATGAAGGAACTCGTGAAGCTGCCGGGCGTGGGACGCAAGACGGCGAACATCGTGCTCAACGTGGGGTATGGCATCGTGGAGGGCATTGCGGTGGACACGCACGTCAACCGCATTGCGCACCGCCTGATGCTGAGTCCCAAGACGCATGCAAAGGAGCCGCTCAAGACCGAGCAAGATCTGCTCAAGATTTTGCCGCACGAGTATTGGGAGTCGGTCAACCATCAGTGGATCACCTTCGGTCGCGAGATCTGCGACGCCCGCAAACCCAAGTGTGACGAGTGTCCGCTGGCAGATTTGTGCCCCAGCGTGCGCGTAGCGGGGTAGGGCGGAGCGCATCTTCGTCTGGCGTTTTTTGCGGGGCTGGGTTTGCCCTTGAGCCGGAGTCCTCTCCATGCGCTACCATGACAGGCAATGTATTTGACGTACGACCCGCCGAGCTTGCCCCGGCGGGCTTTTGGCGTTGCGATGCCGGAGGAACAGCATGCTCATTCACCGTATAGCCGCGCAGCTCTACACTGCCGAGGCGCTGCAGACCGTCGAGGCCGGACTCGATGCCGGCGAGGACGTGACGCTGGCCGTGTCGCAGTCGGGTCGCACGCTTATGGCGGCCGCCCAGTTTGCGCGCCGTCCGCGCCCGACGGTCTACATTGTGAGCGGCGAGGATGCGGCCGATCGCGCCGCGCGCAGCCTTGCCGCCTACGTGGGTCTGGCACACGTGTGCCGTTTTCCCGAGCGCAAGGACTATCCGTGGCGCGAGCAGGCGCCCGACGATGCTGTGGTTGCCCAGCGCTGCGAGGCCCTGGGACGCATCGTTCGCGGTGACAACTGCATCATGGTCGCCTCGGCCCGCGCGTTGCTGCGTTGCGTGCCGCCAGTCGAGAGCCGCTACTGGGAGTCCACGACCTTCGCGGTGGGCGAGGAGATTCCTTTTGACGAGGTGCCGCAGCGCCTGGTGGGCATGGGCTACACCAATGCCGGCGCCGCCGACGCGCCTGGTCTGTTCCGCGTGCACGGCGACACCGTCGAGGTGTTCCCCGCGCAGGAAAAAGCGCCCGTGCGCATCGAGTTCTTCGGCGACGAGATCGATCGCATCCGTCGCATGGTGAGCTCAACGGGGCAGACCATCGGCAACGAGGACAGCATCGAGATCTTCCCCTGCCGTGAGCTGGCGCTTACCGACGAGGCCGTCCACAACATGCATGTGGCGCTTTATCGCGCCAGCCAGGACGACAGCAAACTGGCAGCGCTGCTCGAGATGGTGGATGCGCGTATCGTTACGCCCGAGCTCGACCGCTTTTTGCCGGTGATGTACGGCCAGACCGTGAGCCCGCTGGCGCACGTGAGCGGCAAGGCGCTCGTGGTGCTGTCCGAGCCGCGCTCGCTGTTCGACGATTGCCTGCGTGCCTACGAGGATATCGAGGCCCGTGCCGGCGAGGCGGGAATTGACCGACTGGATGGCTTGTACGTGCGCGCCCAGCAGCTCGATTTTGGTGCCCAGCAGCGCTTGAACTACGTAAGCCTCATCCGTGCCGGCGGTGCGGTGACGGCCGAGCTCAAGATTGAGCAGCCGGCCATCGCGGGCTCGGACAATCGCTTTATGACGCGCATTCAGGAAGTCGTGGGCAAGCGCTATGCCTGCGTGTTCGCCATTCCCGACCGCGGCGCGCGCGAGTCGATGGAGCTCACCTTTGGCGACGAGGGCATAACCTTTGAGGAGTCGCTGACGGCAGCGCCCGAAAACGCCGACGTCATTGGCGAGCGTGTGCGCGTGGCGGCGGCAGATTCTGCCGACCGTGCCGCACGCCAGGAGGCCCATGCTTCCATTCGCGAGCGTCGCGCCGACGCGCTCAACGCCCGCTCGCTCGAGGCGGGCGCCGCGCAGGCTGCCGCCGGCGCCGCCGTGCCCACCATCTCGCGCGGGCGCGTGACCTTTGTGGACGCTGCCCTGCCGCAGGGCGTGGTGGTGCCCGATGCCAACCTGGCCGTGTTCTCAATCGCCGACCTCAACGCCCGCATGGACGCCAACCGCGCGCGCAGCCGCCGCAAGGTGGACATTACGCAGATCACGTTCCCGTTTAAGCCGGGCGACTACGTGGTGCACGCCACCCACGGCATCGCGCTCTTTAGCGAGATCGCGCGCCAAGAAGTGGGCGGCAAGGAGCGCGACTACTTTTTGCTGGAATATGCCGACGGCGACAAGCTCTACGTGCCGCTGGAGCAGGTTGACCGCATTACGCGCTACGTTGGTCCCGACGGCGATAAACCGCGCTTGACCAGGCTCAACACCGCCGACTGGACGCGGGCCACCAACAAGGCGCGCAAGAATGCCAAAAAGCTGGCGTTTGACCTGGTCGATTTGTATACGCGCCGCTCGTCGATTACCGGTATCGCCTGCCCGCCCGACACGCCCGAGCAGATCGAGATGGAGGAGAGCTTCCCTTACGACGAGACGCGCGACCAGCTGGAGGCTATCGCCGACATCAAGGCCGACATGGAAGCGCCCAAACCGATGGACCGCCTGCTGTGCGGCGACGTGGGTTTTGGCAAGACCGAGGTCGCCCTGCGCGCGGCGTTTAAGTGTGTGGACTCCGGCCGCCAGGTCATGGTGCTCTGCCCCACGACCATTCTGGCCCAGCAGCACTACGAGACGTTCTTTGAGCGCTTTGCCCCGTTTGGCCTGGAGGTCGAGGTGCTCAGCCGCTTCCGCACGCCGGCGCAGCAAAAGCGCGCGCTCAAGGCGTTTGCCGAGGGCACGATTGATGTACTCATCGGCACGCACCGCTTGCTTTCTGCCGATGTGAACCCCAAGAACCTGGGCATGGTGATCATCGACGAAGAGCAGCGCTTTGGTGTGCAGCACAAGGAGCAGCTCAAGAACCTGCGCGAGCAAATCGACGTGCTCACGCTCTCGGCAACGCCTATTCCGCGAACCATGCAGATGGCCACGAGCGGCGTGCGCGACATGAGCCTGATCACGACGCCGCCGACTGGGCGTCGTCCCGTGATCGTGCACGTGGGGGAGTACGACCCCGATGTGGTGAGCGCGGCGATTCGCCTAGAGGTGGGCCGCGGCGGCCAGGTGTACTACGTGTCCAACCGCGTCAAGACCATCGACGATGCCGTGGCACGCGTGCACGAGGCCGCGCCCGAGGCGCGCGTGGGCGTGGCGCACGGCAAGATGAGCCCGCGCGAGGTCGAGGACGTGATGATCGAGTTCGCGACCAAAAAGATTGACGTGCTCATCGCCACGACCATCGTGGAGAGCGGCATCGACAACGCGACCGCCAACACGCTCATCATTGAGGATTCGCAGCGCCTGGGCCTGGCGCAGCTCTACCAGCTCAAGGGCCGTGTGGGTCGCTCTGCCACGCAGGCCTACGCGTACTTTATGTTCCCGGGCGAGCTGCCGCTCACCGAGGAGGCAACGGCGCGCCTGACCGCACTTTCCGAGTTTCAGGACCTGGGCAGCGGCATGCGCATCGCCATGCGCGACCTGGAGATTCGCGGCGCCGGCTCGCTTATGGGTGCCGAGCAGCACGGCAACCTGTCGAGCGTGGGCTTTGACCTGTTTACGCAGATGCTGGGCCAGGCCGTGGCCGAGGCGCGCGGCGATGACGATGCCGGCGTGGAGGCGGCGAGCGTGGGCATTAACCTGCCTGCCGATTACTTCTTGTCCGAGGAGTACCTGCCGGCGGTGGATCAGCGCGTGCTCGTGTACCGTAAGCTCGCAGCGGCCGAGGACCTGGAGAGCATCGATGAGGTGCAGGAAGAGACCGAGGCCGCGCATGGCGAGCTGCCGTTGGCGGGACTCAACCTGTTCAATCGCGCGCGCATCCGCATTCGCGGCGAGCGTCTGGGGCTCGAGAGCGTCACGCTCAGTGGCGGTCGCATCACGTTTTTGGGCGTCGACGTGCCCAAGAAGGTGACCTTTGAACTAAAGACCCGCTATGGCGCGGTGAACTTCCCCAAGAGCCGCAAACTGTCGGTGCCCTACAAGGCGGGCGCCGGTGCGGGCAGCGGCTTGGGTCGCGGCCTCGACGCCAACGACGGCACCGGCCCGGTGGCCGCGGCGCTCATGCTGCTGCAACAGCTGGGCGCTAGTGATGATGACTAGCGAGTCGACGCTGCAAACACCCCATTTGGGCACTCTGGCTCCATCGAAAGGAAAGCATGTTCGGGTACATCTACAAGAAAGACGCCGCTGCTATCGCGGTTATCCTTGCCCTTTGTCTGGGCGTGGGCAGCTTCTTCGATTATCAGATCTCGAGCGCGCTGTTCAATATCGGCAGCATGTACGGTCGCTTTATCGAGGCCGCCGGCGAGCTGCCGTTCGAGCTGACGGCGAGCATCGCGGGCGTTATGCTCGTGCGCGCGGTGCGTCCCGATTCCAGGGGGAGCAAATGGCTCGCCGTGCTCGGCATCCTCGTCAACATTGGCCTGGCCGGCTACGAGATCGTTTCGTCCCTGCGGGTTGGCGGCAAACTCATCGCGGTTCAGTTGGTGCTGACGTTTGTGCTAGTCATCGCTGCCAACCTTATCGTCTATCGCCTCACGCGCACGACCGAGCCCGACGAGCTCACGCGCTGGGCGCTGATGGTGCTTGCCGTGTGGGTCGCTCAGGCCATTATCCTCAACGTGATCGTCAAGCCGTTGTGGTCGCGCCCGCGCATGCGCGTGATCGAGGTGACGCAGGGACTCGAGTTTCAGCCGTGGTGGGTGATTGGCAACCCCGACAAGTGGGCCTATATTGCCGCCGGTGTAGTCAAGGACGGCTTTAAGTCGTTTGCGAGCGGACACACGGCGCACGCGGCGATCGGCCTTATGCTCGCTGGGCTTCCCGCGACGGCCTTTAAGGAAAAGCCGTCGCGCCGTCGTGTGGTCTTTTGGACGGCGGCTGTGGTCGCGGCGCTCGTCGCGTTTGGCCGCATCGTGATCGGAGCGCACTTTTTGAGTGACGTGAGCTGCGGTTTTGCTCTGGTACTGGCACTTGAGTGCCTTGCCGCGCGCATTGCCTATCCCAGCGGCGTACAATAGCTCCGTTTGAATCATCTGGCCGATACCCGGTAAGAGAGGATTGCCATGCTCGCGTTTAACAACGACTATTCCCACGGCGCACATCCGGCAGTGCTGCAGGCGCTCGTCGACACCAATATGGAGCCGCAGCCCGGCTACGGTACCGATGCGCACACCGAGCGTGCCAAGCAGCTTATCCGCGAGGCCTGTCAGGCCCCCGATGCCGACGTGTTTTTTCTGGTGGGCGGCACGCAGGCCAACGCGACGGTGATCGACATGCTGCTCGCGCCGTACGAGGGCGTCGTTGCTGCCGAGACCGGCCACGTCGCCTGCCACGAGGCGGGCGCCATCGAGTTTGGCGGCCACAAGGTGCTCACCATCCCTGGCTACGAGGGCAAGATGCACGCCGAGGATCTGGAGAACTATATCCAGGTGTTCTACGAAAACGAGAGCTACGAGCACACGGTGTTTCCGGGCGCCGTGTACGTGAGCCTATCGACCGAGTACGGTACGCTGTACTCCAAGGCCGAGCTCGCGGCGATTCACGCAGTGTGCCAGAAGCGCGAGATTCCGCTGTTTGTGGATGGCGCCCGCCTGGCCTATGCGCTGGCGGCCGATGAGTGCGACATTACCCTGCCCGAGCTGGCACAGCTGTGCGACGTGTTCTACATCGGCGGCACCAAGTGCGGCGCTCTGTGCGGCGAGGCCGTGGTGTTTTGCGGCATGCACGCTCCGGCGCATCCCATTCCGCGTATTAAGCAGCACGGCGCGCTGCTGGCCAAGGGCCGCCTGACGGGCGTGCAGTTCGAGGCTCTTTTTACCGATGGCCTGTATTTTGAGATTGGTCGCCAGGCGATTGAGACCGCTCAGGCACTGCGTCGCGTGCTGCACGAGCGCGGCTACCAGTTCTTCTTGGAGACGCCGACCAACCAGCAGTTCGTGATTCTGCCCAACGAGGACATGACCCGCATTCGCGAGCATGCCTCGATTGAGTACTGGGAAAAGTACGACGAGACCCACACGGTGGTGCGTTTTTGCACCAGCTGGGCCACGACGCAGGAGGACATCGACGCGTTGGCGGCTGTCCTGTAGCCTGATGTAATGACGAGGGGCCGCCTTGCGCTTGGGTTTGGCGCAAGGTGTCCTTTGTTTTTGAGGGAGAAGGGTTGTATGACCGAGATGTCCGAGCCGACGATTCGCCTGGCGACGCCCGATGATGCGCCGGCGTTGCTTGCCATCTATGAGCCGTATGTGCGCCAGACGGCGATTACCTGCGAATACGAGGTGCCGAGCGTTGAGGAGTTCGCCGCGCGCATCGAGCGTACGCTCAAGCGCTATCCATATTTGGTGATGGAGTTGGACGGGCGTCCGGTAGGCTATGCCTACGTGAGTCCGCTTAACAGCCGCGAGGCATATGACTGGTCGGTCGAGACATCGATCTACCTGGCGCGCGACGTGCGCCACGGCGGGCTGGGCCGCAAGTTGCACGACGCGCTCAAGCAATGCCTGGTCGCGATGGGCATCACCAACATGTGCGCCCTCATCGCCGTGCCGCACGACAAGGACGACGAGTACCTGACGCACAACAGCCAGGATTTCCATGCCCATATGGGATATCGCCTGGTGGGCGCCTTCGACCGCTGCGCCCAAAAGTTCGGCCGCTGGTACGACATGTGCTGGATGGAGTTGGTCCTGGCCGAGCGCGTCCCTAACCAACCTAAGCCAACCTGGTTCCCCGACCTCCTTGCCTAAAACCACCACAATGGGGACAGGCACCTTTGTGGTGGTTTTCGATTGGTTAGCCGATGGGCTCGGTGTATTTGGCGCGGTCGGTGCGCTGGATGCGCTTGGAGACATGGAGCGGGCGGCCGTCGGTGTCGTAGACGTAGTCGGTGATCAGGATCAGCGCCTGCCCGCGCTTGACGTTGAGCAAAAACGCCTCGTTTTGCGAGGCGTAGCACACCTCAAAGGTCTTATGCCCCTGTGCCGGCGCGCGATGGAATTCTTGGCGCAGCATCGCGTAGAGCGAACCATTGATATCGCGATCGATGAGTGCTTCAAAGCTCGGTGGTAGATAGGTAGTCTCCAGGCACAGCGGCGCATCGTCCAGATAACGCAGACGGACAAGTTTGACGAGCTTGCTGCCCACGGTGACATCGAAGAACTTGGCAGCATTGCCCGCGGCCTTGGCAAAGCCCGAGTCCACCGTGCGCGTGGTGGGCTTCATGCCCTGACCCTGGACCTGTGCCGTATAGCTCGAAAACACCAGGTTGTTCTCGTGGAGCGCCGGCGTGTCGGCCACAAAGGCGCCGCGCCCGCGCTCGGTGCGAACCAGGCCCTCATCAGCTAGTACCTTAAGGGCATGGCGCACGGTGCTGCGCGACAGACCCGATTCGTCCATGAGTTCCATCTCGGACGGCAGCTTGTCTCCACGTGCGTAGGTGCCGGAGGCGATGCGGTCGCGCAGTATGCCCGCCAAGCGCTCGTATTGGGTCAGTCTCTTTTTAGATGAAGCGTTCATGCGATCAACCTGTATCTAACTTGCATGCGTATCTAATCAAGCATGTATTCAATACAACAACAAAACCGCTGGTATCCAGTTATCGAAAACCGCATCAGCAAAATTTCTAAGACAAATATAGCATACAACTAGTCGACATAACCAAAACATGTATGTAACTTGTATGCCATCGAGAGCATCAAACGAGAAGAAAGGCTGATGCACGATGACTACTCAGGAACAGGTTAAGGACGTCGTCTCCCAGGTTTTGGCTGACAAGGCGGACAAGGGCGGTATCAAGCGCGTCGTGTGGATTGGCGCCGGCGGATCCAACGGCGGCAACTATCCTGCCCAGTACTTTATGGAGCACGAGGCCACGCAGGTCGTGAGCTCCAGCTACACCAGCAACGAGTTCGTGCACGCAACCCCTGCCTACGTCAACGAGAACACCTTGGCCGTCGTCGTGTCCATGCGCGGCACCAAGGAGACCATCGTCGCCGCCCAGGTCGCCAAGGACCACGGCGCCAGCACCATCGCCATCTATGTTGACGAGTCCGGCCTCACCGAGGTCTGCGACTACAAGATCCAGTACGACAGCCTGGCCGTCGACGAGTCCTGCATGGGCCGTACCAACTCCGCCGTCGTGACCATGATCGCCATGGAGCTCACGCAGCAGACCGAGGGCTATGCCGAGTACGAGACCGCTATGGCCGCCTTCGACCTGATCGATCCCATCTATCGCAAGGCCGTCGAGTACACCCGTCCGCTCGCTGCCAAGTGGGCCGAGCAGAACGCCGACAAGCCCTGCATTAACGTCATGGCCCAGGGCCCGCTCTTTGGTGCCGCCTACGTCTTTAGCATCTGCAACGTGCAGGAGATGCTGCAGATCGACTCCTGCACCATCAACACCTGCGACTTCTTCCACGGCCCCTTCGAGATCCTGGACAAGCGCACCTCGCTGTTCCAGCTCATCAGCGTCGGCCGCAGCCGCTGCAACGACGAGCGCGGCATCCGCTTCGTCAACCAGTACGGTGGCGAGCGCGTCTATCAGCTCGACGCCAAGGAGCTCGGCCTCAACGACATCAAGGACAGCGTGAGCGAGTACTTCAACCACCTGATCTTTGCCCCGATCCTCAACAACGTGTACATGCGTGCGCTCTCTGCCGTCACCCACAAGGACTACATGACGCGCCGCTACATGTGGAAGCTTGACTACTAGGGGATAGAGCGGCCTAACAGCTCGATGTCCCCATAAGTTGCGGTGGAATAGTTCCTGTTTGGGGGCTTGAAGCCTCTATTTAGGAACTATTTCACCGCAACCGCCAAGTCCTAGTCGTTGGGGACGTTCTTAAACGACTAGTCATTCAGGAACGTCCCCAACGACTAGTCATTTAAGTGCGTCCCCAATGACTACCCAATGAGTGTGTGGGCGAGCAGATTTTTCCGTTTGGCGATTTGTGTCTTGAAAAATGTATATAACGACTATAACGTAGTATGAAACATATTGGAAACAATACCGAGGAGGCTGCGTTGAAGAAAAGCAATCTGGGCTATGTGCTGGTGCTGATCGCCGCGCTTATGTGGGGCAGCATCGGAATCTTTGTAAACGGCATTGCGGCCATGGGCGTTTCGTCTCAGAGCATGGCGGCCTTTCGCTTGTTGGTCGGAGCGCTTATCTTGGCGCCGGTCCTGATGTTTATGGGCTGCCGTCCGGGTGAGGGGTCTACCGTGGCTCAGGGTCCCCTGACGCTATTCAAGGCAAGCCCCAAAGAGCTCGTCCCCTGCGCGCTGGTCGGTATCGTCGGTTTAGCCGCCGCCAACACCTGCTATTACGAGTGCATGCGCGAGGTGGGTATGTCTACGGCCTCGGTGCTGCTCTACACCTCGCCGGTGTTTGGCGTCATGCTCGGCCGCGTGCTTTATCGCGAGGACGTGACCCCCAACAAGCTCGTTGCCATTGTCTTTAACATCGTTGGCTGCGTGCTTGCGGTGACCAATGGCGACCTTTCCGGTTTTCATTTTTCGGTTTGGGGCGTCACGTCGGGCGTGATTGCAGGCCTTTGTGGTGCGTCGCTCGCGGTGTTTAGCCGGATAGCAACCAAGACGGTCCACCCGCTGGCTGTCACGTTTTGGGGCTTTGTTTTTGGCGGTGCGGTTATGGCGGCTATCGCGGCTCCGTGGCCGGATGTCGCCGCGGCAATGTCGCCACAGCTGCTGCTGCTGTTCCTTGGCTTTGGACTCATCCCCACAGCCGTGGCTTACATCTTATATATGCAGGGTCTGTCCATGGGGCTCGAGACATCGAAAGTTCCCGTCGTAATGTCTTTCGAGACGGTCGTCACCGTACTGGTGGGCATTGGTGTCTATGCCGAGCCCGCCGGCGCGATCAAGGTCCTGGGCATCGTGCTGGTGCTCGCGTCCATCCTGATCATGAACACCGATTTCTCCAAGCTGCGCAACAGCGTCATTGTCAAACGTATTGTCGAGAGCATGACCTTTAAGCCCAATGCGTGGTGGACTGAAAAATCTCAGGACATGGATCTGTTTAAGGAACGCACCGGCATCGCGCTGGAGCCCACCGTACAGGAAAGCCCCTGGTACTTCGTGCGATAGGGGATTGCGCGCGGTGTCCGACCTGGGGTTATCCAGTCAGCGCCGGCCAACCCAGCCCCAACGTTTCAAGTACGTTAAACCCGTCAACGGTCGATTTTCACCCGCGAGCGGTCTTTATACTAATTAGCAATATCCGCAACGCATAAGACGTTATAATGACCATAACGAAAAGGAGGAGGCAAGATGAATCAGATCATTCTCGCATCTCATGGCGGCCTGGCCGCAGGCGCCAAAGACACGCTCGAGATGGTTCTCGGCGACGTGTCGAACGTCCACGTCGTGTCGCTTGCTCGTGACGACAAGGAGCCCATCACCAATAAGGTTGAGGCTATGATCGCCACGTTCAACGCGGACGACACCGTCTATGTTCTGACCGATATGCTCGGCAGCTCGGTCAACAACAACATGGTCGAGCTTTCCAAGAACGGCACGAAGTTCACGGTTGTCAGCGGTTTCAACATCCCGCTGGCGCTCACGCTCGCTATGAGCCTCGTCCCCGTCAAGGGTGCCGAGCTCGAAGCCCTCATCAACGAGGCCCGCACCGGTCTGACCAACCCCAACGCACCGGTCGAGGCTGCCGCGGCTCCCGCCAAGAAGGCCAAGGCGTCCCGTCACAGCTCCGGTCCCGCCAAGATCGTCCTCGCACGTCTTGACTACCGTCTGCTGCACGGCCAGGTCGTCTTTACCTGGACCACCAAGGTTCAGGCCGAGCGCATCATCGTCGTCGACAACGCCGCCGCCAACGATGACATCAAGAAGGGCGCTCTTAAGCTGGCCAAGCCCCAGGGCGTGCGCCTGAACGTCTTCACCGTCGAGCGTGCCCTCGCCAAGATGGACAAGCTCAACACCCTCGGCGAGCGCGTCATGTTCGTCTTTGGCAACACTGCCGAGATGCTGCAGTTCTGCCAGGGCTACAAGCTCGACGCCATCAACCTGGGCGCCACCGCCAACCACGACGGTGCCGATCAGGTCGGCGGCAAGGACAGCTCCGTCTTCCTCGACGCCAACCAGAAGGCCGACGTCAACCAACTGCTCGACATGGGCATCAAGCTCTACGTCCAGCAGACCCCTACGTATCAGAGCGTCGACATCGACGCCAAGCTGTAATCAACCAGGCTTTTGCCTGACTGAAAGGAGAAGGGTATGAATACGTTCATCAGTGCGGTGCTCGTCGGCCTCGTCGGCGTGTTCTGCATGTGGGACTCCCGCCTGCTCGGTCGTCTTAACTTCGAGCAGCCCCTCGTTGGCGCTACGCTCGTCGGTCTGCTGCTGGGCGATGTGCCCACCGGCCTTGCCGTCGGTGCCGCCGTCGAGCTCGTGTCCATGGGCCTGGTGCAGGTCGGCGCCGCCGTTCCGCCCGATATGGTCCTGGGCGGCATCGTGGCCGCTGCCTTTGCGTGCCTGACCGATGCTTCCGCCGAGACCGCCATGACGATCGCCATCCCGGTCGCCGTCCTGGGTCAGCTCCTCGGCATCGTGTTCCGCTCCATCATCGCCGCCCTCACCCATGTGGCAGATAGCGCGATTGATAACGGAAAGTTCAAGACCGCCTACCGTATGCACATCTGCGCCGGCTCCGGTCTGTACGCCGTCATGTACTTCCTGCCGATCTTCCTCGCCGTCTTTGTTGGCACCGACCTGGTTCAGGCCATCGTCAACATGGTTCCCGAGTGGCTGTCCACTGGTCTTAACGTTTCGACCAAGATCATGACCGCCTACGGCTTGGCCCTGCTGCTCACCATGATGATCAAGAAGGGTATGACTCCGTTCCTGTTCATCGGTTTCCTGCTCGCCGCTTACCTCAACCTGTCCGTCATCGCGGTCGCTCTGATCGGTGTGTGCCTGGCTGTCGTCTTCATGGGCTTCAAGTTCAACGGTTCCCATGCAGCCGCCGGTGTCGATTCCGACTACGATCCGCTCGAAGACGACGAAGACTAAGGAGGAACACACTATGGCAACCGCAACCAAGGACGTGTCCCTGAACAAGAAGGTCAGCCAGTTCTTCTGGCGCTCCTGGGCCATCCAGGCCTCTTGGAACTACGAGCGTCAGATGAACATGGGCTTCCTCTACGGCATGGTTCCCACGCTTGATCGCCTCTATCCGGATGAGTCCGACCCCAAGCAGCTCGCTGCTAAGAAAGAGGCTTACCACCGTCACATGGCGTTCTACAACTGCACCCCGCAGACGAGCGCTTTCATCCTGGGCCTCGCCGCCTCCATGGAGGAGGAGTACGCCAAGGATCCCGAGAACTTCGATCCCGATTCGATTAACGCGGTCAAGACCTCCCTCATGGGTCCGCTTTCCGGCATCGGTGACTCCTTCTTCCAGGGCACCATCCGCGTTATCGCCTTTGGCCTGGGCGTTCAGCTGGCTCAGCAGGGCTCCATCATGGGCCCGATCCTGGCCATGCTCATCTCCATCGTCCCCTCTGTGCTGATCACTTGGTTCGCAGCCAAGATGGGCTATCAGGGCGGCCACGAGTACCTGAGCAAGCTCCAGGGCGGCGATCTCATGGAGAAGCTCATGTATGTCTGCGGCATCGTGGGTCTTATGTCCGTGGGCGGCATGATCGCCACGCTGATCGGCGCCACCACCCCGCTGCAGTTCGCTGAGGGCACCGTCGTGATCCAGGACATCCTGGACGGCATGATGCCCCAGATGATCTCCCTCGGCCTCACCGGCCTTATGTACTGGCTCATCAAGAAGAACGTCAACACCGGTTGGCTTCTCGTGATCGCCATTGTGGGCGGCATCGCCCTCTCCGCGGCCGGCATCCTGGCCTAGTCGCGACTAAGCGCCTAACCGCTTTCCCCCGGGGGCCTGCCTGGCATCCCATACCCCAGGCAGGCTTCCATCCCTATACGTGACAAAGGGCAGTCCCTTTGTCACATCCTCAACGGGCCGGCGACTCGGTCCAAACCACGGTAACCCTGCGAGCGCCCGGCAATGTGGCGCCGCAAAAATCGAAAGGAATGTGTCAGATGTACGAGATCGACCTTAACCTCCCTAAGCAGATCGTCGCTGACGTCCTGTCCAACCACGAGATCCACAGCGTCGCCTTCGTCGGCTGCGGCGCTTCCATGTCCGACCTGTACCCCGCCAAGTACTTCCTGGCCAACAACACGGACAAGCTGAACGTTCAGATCTTCACCGCTAACGAGTTCAACTACGACACGCCCTCCTGGGTCAACGAGCACACCTTCGTGATCACCTGCTCCCTCGGTGGCTCCACGCCCGAGACCGTCGAGGCCAACAAGACCGCCAAGAAGCACAACTGCCCGGTCGTCTCCCTCACCAACAAGGCTGGCTCCGCTCTGACCGTCGACGCTGACTACGTCATCGTTCACGGCTTCCACGCCAACTTCGCTGCCAAGTGCGAGAAACCCGGCTACGCCATCGCTCTTGCTGTCGAGATCCTTCAGCAGACCGAGGGCTATGACCACTACGAGGACATGATCACCGGCCTCACCAACGTCTTCGAGCTCTGCGAGAACGCCGCTCAGCACTGCAAGAAGCTCGCCAAGAAGTTCGCCGAGGACTTCAAGGACGACAAGATGATCTACTTCATGGCTTCCGGTGCCTCCGAGAAGATGGCTTATTCTCACGCCGCCTTCCTGTTCACCGAGATGCAGTGGATCGACGCCGCCGCCTACAACACCGGCGAGTACTTCCACGGCCCGTTCGAGGTTTCCACCGAGGGTAAGCCCTACGTCTTCTTCATGTCCGATGGCGCTACCCGTCCGATGGACGCCCGCGCCCTCACCTTCCTTGAGCGCATGGGCGCCAAGGTCGCTCTGATCGACTCCAAGGACTACGGCCTGGCTGACGCCGTGCCCGCGAGCGTCGTCACCTACTTCAACCCGCTGCTGCACCTCGCCGTTATGCGCGAGTATGGCAACCAGATCGCCGAGGCCCGTCAGCACCCGCTGACCATGCGTCGCTACATGTGGAAGCTTTCCTACTAATCACAAGTAAGTAGACCTTACGGGTTGATTGAGAGGGGATGGGGTTTGCGCCCCATCCCCTTTTTGCTCTGGGGAGGGCGAATCCGTCGCGTCGCAAATCCCAGATAAAACCTACCAAAATAAACCTGTCCCTTTTTGGCAGGTGGGAGGAGATGCGTATGATTAAGGCGGTGCTGTTTGACATGGACGGCGTGCTGGTCGATACCGAGTGGTTCTACAACCGTCGCCGCGTGGCGTTTATGGAAGAGAAGGGGTTCCACTTTGACGAGATTCCCGATCTTTCGGGGTCTAACGAGCCGGCCATTTGGGAGGCGCTGGTGCCCGACGATATTGAGCTGCGCGAGCGTCTGCGCGTGGAGTACAAACAGGTCTATAGCCCGGATCACCCCGTTCCGTATGCCGAGCTGCTCAACGAGCAGACGGAGCCGGTGATGCGTGAGCTGCACGAGCGTGGCGTGAAGTGTGCCATCGCGAGCTCGTCCTATCGCGAGTTGATTGACGAGCTGGTGGAGATTGCCGGTATCGCCGACGTGCTGGACTACACCATCAGCGGTCACGAGTGCAGTGCGTTTAAGCCCGACCCCGAGATTTACTTGCGTGCCATGGAGGCGCTGGGGGCGGAGCCTGCCGAGTGCCTGGTTATCGAGGACTCGCCTTTGGGCATCGAGGCCGGCAAGCGTTCCGGCGCCCGCGTCCTGGCACTGCGTCCGCACGAGGGCGTCAACCTCGATCAATCGCGAGCCGATGCCGTTATTGATAATCTGACCGACATTTTGGCCGCTTTGTAGTGTCAATCCGCCGCGAGAAGCACGGGTTCAAACGTTTTTTGCGGTGGACTGGCTCAATTTGGTTTAGATTTTGATCCGTTTGGCTTCGATTCGGACTAAGTGAGTAGACTTTTTGGCGCAGGCCGAGCACAATGCATATCTTCCTTTGTAAAACCGCAGGTCACAGGGGTGGCGGTTTTGGGTGTGCTCTGCAGGTCGCGTAAAGTCTACTCACTTGTAATTTGGGCCTTTGGTCGTGGGGTTGCTGGTCTCGCTTTGGTTGTCGGGAGAGGGTGAATTGAAGCGCCCCCGCACGCTCCATGCTACAATCGCGGGCATGCCCCACAACTAGATTTGCCTTCGAAAGGAGCCTCCGTGGCGAACGCCATCGATCAGCTCACGGACCGAGTACTCGTGCTCGGCCGCCTCACCATCGTCCGCCGCGCCATCACTGCTGTGGCGGTCACCATTTCCGCCGTTCTCCAGACATTTCTGATCCAGGCGTTCATTCAGCCCGCCGACCTGCTTCCGAGCGGTCTTACCGGCGTCGCGGTCCTACTCGATCGCGTTACCTCGCTGGGTGGCGTTCATATCGACATCTCGCTCGGCATGCTCGCGCTCAACATCCCCGTGGCGCTCCTATGTTGGAGCGGCATTAGCAAGCGCTTCGTCATCTTCTCGATGATGCAGGTCGTGCTCTCGTCGCTGTTCCTCAACGTCTTTCACTTCGCTCCATTTTTGGGCGACAAGATCATGCTCATCATTTTTGGCGGCGTGGTCTCGGGTCTGGGCGCTGCCATCGCACTTAAATCCGGCGCTTCCACCGGCGGCACCGACTTTATCGCGCTGTGGGTTTCCAACCACACGGGCAAGACCATCTGGGGCGTCATCTTTGGTTTCAACTGCTTTATCCTGGCGATCTTTGGCTTTATGTTTGGCTGGGACAAGGCGGCGTATTCCATCGTGTTCCAGTTTATTTCGACCAAGACCATCGACAGTTTCTATCGTCGCTACGATCGCGTGACGCTGCAGATCACGACGCGTAAGGCAGACGAGGTCATGACTGCCTACGTAAACCATTTTCAGCACGGCATTAGCTGCGCCGAGGTCGTCGGCGGATATAGCCGCGAAAAGATGTACCTGCTGAACACCGTTGTCTCGACCTACGAGAGTCAGGACATTATCAAGCTGGTGTGCGACGTTGATTCCGGCGCCGTGATCAATGTGTTCCACACGCTCAACTTTGTGGGCGGCTGGTGGGGTGGTCATGTCGACGAGCCCATGCCCACGGCCGTTCCCGATCCCGACAAGCCCGCACGCATGGCCAGCAGGCAGGCGCGCCTCAGCGAACAGGACAGCCTGCAGCAGGACGACGGCAAGTAGGGTATTGGCATTTTGCCGGTCCTGCGCAACCCATCCGAACGAGCCCCCCGAAAGCCCCGTTGCTTTCGAGAGGCTCTCGTTTGCCCAGATAAAACCTACCAAAATGAAGCTGTCGCTTTTTGGTAGGGAGGGTGTATCGTTTTATCATTATGAGGTAATATGAAACTAGACGTTATATACGTATTAGTTATTTCGATATTTCGATAAGAGTGATTAGATATGCCTGCGCCCAAAAATGCACCGCTTTACCAGCAGATTTACGACGAAATCAAGGATGCGATCGAGAAAGGTGTTTATGCACCCAAGGAGCGTATTCCGTCCGAGCTTGAGCTAGCCGAGCAGTACGACGTGAGCCGCATTACGGTGCGCCGCGCCGTCGAGGAGCTGTGCTCCGATGGCTACCTGGTTAAGCAGCAGGGCCGTGGCACCTTTGTCTCCACGCCGCACATCAACCGCCAGTTTCACGCCTCGACGCTGCAGACGTTTACCGCGCTGTGTGCCGGCAACGGCATGAAGGCCGGTGCGCACGTGGTCGATCGCCAGATCGTTCCGGCGCGCCAAAACGAGATGGAGTTCTTTGGTCTGCAAAAGGATGCGCTGCTGCTGCATATCAAGCGCGTGCGTACGGCCGACGGCGAGCCCATCTTTGAGGAGAACATCTTTGTGCCGTTTGACGCCTACCGTGAGCTGTTGACGGCCGACCTTGAGGACAAGTCGATTTTTGCCGAGGTCGAGCGTGTTGGCGGAACTCCGATTGTGTCGGTTGGCTACCGCACGGTCGAGGCCGTTCGAGCTAACGCCGAGCAGGCGGCCGAGCTGGGCATTGCTCCGCACGATCCGCTGCTCAACCTGCGTGCCGGCTTTATCGGTCCCAATGGCGAGCCGGTCCTGATGGGTAAGCAGTACTACGTGGGATCGCGCTACGTTATGGTGATGTAGCTCTAGTTGCGCGGTTTTCCAAACCGCGCAACGGCTCGACGCTGCAAGCCCGCCAGAGCGGCAATCTGCCTTTCAACTTCGGCGGCATGACCAGAAGGTCAATGCCGCCTCGTTTCAAGGCACCTTGCTCGCTCTGGCGGGTTTTCGCTGACAATGCCAAAACATCGACTACCCACAGAATGAGCGTGGATAATCTCCCGTTTTTGGCTTGGTGACGGGTTCAAAGTGGGAGATTATCCACGCTCATCCGGAAAGTGTCCAAAAATCCACGCCCGTTCCCTTCGGATTGCATCGCCCGTGGCCGACAGCGGCGCGGCACCGGTCCGCGTGGCGGCGTATAATCGGCGGCAGATGACTTGAACGTTAGGAAACCATGACCGATAGCATGCAGCAGATGGCGCTCGACACGCTCGGCGCCTATTTTGGCTACACCTCGTTTCGCCCAGGACAGGACCGCATGGTCGATGCGATTCTTGCCGGTCGCGATGCGCTGGGCGTTATGCCCACGGGCGCCGGCAAGTCCATTTGCTACCAGGTGCCCGCGCTCATGCTGTCCGGCATCACCTTTGTGGTGAGTCCGCTGCTGTCGCTTATGGAGGACCAGACCCGTGCGCTGCTTGCGGCGGGTGCGCGACCCAGCTATCTCAACTCCAGCCTTACCCCGGCTCAGCAAAACACCGTGCTCAAGCGGGCGTGCGAGGGCCGCTACCAGCTTATGTACGTGGCGCCCGAGCGCCTGCTCGAGCCACGCTTTTTAGCCTTTGCACAGGAGGCCGCGGCCGACGGCGGCATCGGCGTGCCGCTCGTGGCCATTGACGAGGCGCACTGCGTGAGCCAATGGGGCCAGGATTTTCGCCCCGCCTACCTGCAGATTCGCGAGTTCATCGAATCGCTTCCGCAGCGTCCCATTGTGGCGGCCTTTACCGCTACGGCAACCGAGCGCGTGCGTGCGGACATCCAGCAGATGCTCGGCCTGCAAAACCCCGCGACGGTGGTGACGGGCTTCGATCGCAAGAACCTCTACTTTGGCTGCGAGGAGATGGGCGACAAAGCCAAGGCCGCGTGGGTGCGCGACTATGTGATCGCGCATTCGGGCGAGAGCGGCATCGTGTATTGCTCGACCCGCAAGACCGTCGATGCGCTGGCAGGTGAGCTTGCCGAGGCGCTGGGCCCCAGTGACATTCGCGTTGGCCGTTACCATGCCGGCATGGGCAACGACGCCCGTCGTCAAAGCCAGCGCGCCTTTATCGATGACGATATCCAGGTGATGGTTGCCACTAACGCCTTTGGCATGGGCATCGACAAGCCCAACGTGCGCTACGTCATCCACAACAACGTGCCCGAGAGCATCGAGGCCTACTACCAGGAGGCGGGCCGCGCCGGCCGCGATGGCGATCCGGCCAGCTGCCACTTGCTGTGGAACGGCAACGATTTTCGCATGCGCCGTTTTTTGATCGATCGCGGCGATGCTGCCGACGAGGCGCTCGACGACGAGCAGCGCGCATGGGCGCTCCAGAACCGCTACCGCCTGCTCAGCCAGATGGAGGGCTACTGCAATACCACCGGCTGCCTGCGCGAATACATGCTGCGCTACTTTGGCGACGAGATCGCGGCCGAGCATGCTGCCGCGGCTGGTGCGGGCGCCACCGCCACGGACGACGCCGAGGGCTGCGGCAACTGCAGCAACTGTCTCACGCAGTTCGAGGTCGAGGACGTCACCGATATGGCACGCGCTGCCGTGCGCTATGTGGCCACGCGCCCCATGCGCTTTGGCAAGTCGCTGATCGCCGACGTGCTCCACGGCGGCAACACCGAGCGCATTCGCCAGATGAATCTGGACCAGGACCGTGGCTATGGTGAGCTGTCGAGCGAATCGGTCGGGCGTATTAAGGACATCATTGGCCAGCTGTGCGGCCGTGGTTATTTGGCCACCTCGCAGGGGCAGTACCCGGTCGTGGGGCTGGGCCCGCGTGCCGTCGAGGTCGAGGATGAGGCGTTCGCCTTTACCGTCAAGCGTCGTGCGTCCAAGCGCAAGGTCTCGGCCCGCGCCCGCCGTGCGGTGGATCTGCTACGCGAGGAGGCCGAGCTGGATCAGCGACCGCGGGTGGGTGACGACGCCGAGCTGTTCGAGCGTCTGCGCGCCCTGCGCAAGGAGATCTCGACCGAGCTGGAGATGGCGCCGTACATGGTCTTCTCCGACAAGGCCCTGCGCGGCCTGTGCCGCCTGCGCCCTCAGACGCGCGACGAGCTTATCCAGGTCAACGGCATCGGCGAGAAAAAAGCCGACGCCTTTGGCGAGCAGTTTATGGCGGCGATTGAAGAGTTTGAGTCCGAGCATGCGCGGGATGGAGCGTAACGATGGTAGCCGATAGCAAGACCGACCGTACTGACGTGTCCGCCGTGCCGCTATACCAGCAGGTCATGGACGATTTAAAGGGCGAGATCGCGCGTGGCATGTACGCTGCCGGCTCGCGCATTCCTTCCGAGATGGAGCTCGCGAAGTCCTACGGCGTGGGCCGCATTACCGTGCGCCGTGCCATCGAGGAGCTATCGCGCGCGGGCTACCTCAACCGCCAGCAAGGGAGGGGCACCTTTGTGTGTGCTCCCAAGCTCAAGCGCAAGATTCGCCAGAAGGGCGACGTCCAGAGCTTCACCGAGGGTTGTGCCGCCAACGACATGGTGCCGGGTGCGCGTCTGGTGTCGCGCACGGTGGTTGCGGCGACGCGCGAGGACGCGTCGTTTTTTGGCGTGGAACCCGGCTGCGAGCTCATCGTGGTCGAGCGCGTACGTACGGCCGATGGCGTGCCCGTCATGCTCGAGAACAACGCCTTTGTGCTGGCCGACCATCCCTATCTGCAGCAGATTGCTGACGAGGACCTCGCCGATAACTCGATTTTTGCGCTCGTTGCCGAGCACTCGGGCCGCGTGCCGCTCAAGTCCGACCCCTGCACCGTGGAGATTGCGCTTGCCGATGCTCAGGTGGCCCCGCTGTTGGAGGTGCCGGTCGGCGAGCCGCTCTTTTATATGGAGGCGTACTTTACCGATGAGGACAAGCGGCCCCTGCTGCTCGGTCGTCAAAAGATCGTGGGCTCGCGCTACGTGTTCGACATCTAACGTCCACGGATAGAACAACATAGAACAAGTTTGGTGAAATGACTTCACCTGCGACAGCTTGCGTGCTATAAATAGGACAACATAGAACGACCTCAGGTACGAGCTGTCGTCGCTCAAAGCCGTCACACAGGGAGGAACGTCACCGTGAACGCACACGATCTGGTTCAGGAAATTATCGAGCGCAAGGGTAAGATCGAGAATGTCTTTTGGATCGCCTGCGGTGGTTCGATGATTGACCTGATGCCGGCCAATGAGCTGCTCAAGCGCGAGGCCACCACGTTTACCTCGACGGTCTACACGGCGCGCGAGTTTTGCCTGATGGCTCCCAAGAGTCTTGGCAAGAAGTCGCTCGTCATCGCCTGCAGCCACAGCGGCAACACGCAAGAGGTCGTCGACGGCTGCGAGATGGCGCTGGCGGCCGGCGCCGAGGTCGTTGCCCTCACCGACTGCGAGGGCTCAAAGATCGACAACGGCAAGTGGACTACCTGGGTCTATCCGTGGGGCGAAGGCGTGTCGCAGGCCGAGGTGCCGCAGGGCATTGGCGCTCTGATCGCCGCCGAGCTGCTCGACCAGCAGGAGGGCTACGAGGCACTCGCCGACATGTACGCCGGCCTTAAGCAGATGGACGCACTGCTGCCCGCTGCCCGCGAGAAGGTCAACGCCGAGCTGGGGGATCGCTTTGCCGAGCTCTGCCAGCAGCACAAGTTCTTCTATATCCTGGGCTCCGGACCCAACTTTAGCCAGACCTACGCCATGGCCATCTGCTCGCTCATGGAGATGCAATGGCAGCACTGCTGCTATATCCACTCCGGCGAGTACTTCCACGGCCCCTTCGAGGCTACCGAGCCCGGCGTGTTCTACTTTGTGCAGCTTGGATCGGGCGAGTGCCGCCCCATGGAGGAGCGAGCGCTGGCGTTCCTCAACACGCACACCGACACGATCATGGTACTCGACGCGCTCGAGTACGGCGTGGGCGAGGTGCCCGCCAGCGTGCGTTCGTACCTGGAGCCGATCTTCTTCTACAACATGAGCTGCGAGCTGCGCGCCGCGCGCGGCAAGGTGTTCGACCACAGCCCCGAGGTTCGTCGCTACATGGGCATCGAACAGTACTAGGTAACGGGAAAAGCATTCACCTTCGATTCGCAAGCGTGTCGCGGGAGTCAAAAAGCGGGCCGCGCCGGTGGGTTTCCGGCGCGGCCCGCTTTACATTGTGTCCGTATGAGTGAGTTGTCGCATCAACCGGCGGACTACTTGGCGTCGTAGGCCTCGGCGTCCCACCAGTCGAGCTGGGCAATGTTGTCGCGGATGTGCTGGCAGCTCTTGTGGAAGCCCTCGAGCTCGTACTCGGACAGGTCGAGCGTGTAGACCTCCTCGACGCCCTCGGCGCCGATCACGCACGGCAGGGATGTGAAGATGCCCTCCTCGCCATACTGGCCGGTCATGAGCGTGGAGGCGGAAAGCACGGCGTGCTCGTTGTGCAGCACGGCGGCGCAGACGCGCGCGGCGGAGTTGGCGACGGCGTACTCGGTGCACTGCTTGCCTTGGTAGGTCACATAGCCGCCCTTGCGCGCGAGCTCCTCGACCTCCATGTGGTCGAAGGCGTACTTGTCGGGGTTTTCGGCCTGAAGCTCGTTGAGGCTCTTGCCGGCGATGGTCGCGGCCTTAAAGGCGGCCAGCTGGCTAAAGCCGTGCTCGCCGATCATGTAGGCGTCGATGGACTTGGGGCTCACGCCGACCTTCTTGGAGATCTCGGTGCGCAGGCGGGCGGAATCCAGGCCGCAGCCCGAGCCGATGATCTTCTTGGGATCGTAGCCGGTCAGGTGCCACAGCTCGGTGCACACGACGTCGCAGGGGTTGGAGATGCTCACAAAGATGCCGTCGAAGCCGGCGTCGACGATGCGCTTGGCAAAGGAGCGGGCGGCGTCGGTGGTAAAGAACAGCTCGCCGTCGCGGTTGCCGGCGGCCAGCGCGACCTTACCGGCGGCGTTGACGATGACGTCGCAACAGGCCAGCTCCTCGTAGTGGTCGTAGCAGTTGACGATCTTGGTGTTGTACGGGACAAACGAAAGGGAGTCGCGCAGGTCCTGGACCTCGGAAGTCACCTTGGCCTCGTTGATATCGCACAGGTACAGCTCATCGGCAATGCCCTGCATGAGCAGGCTGTTGGCGACATGTGCTCCTACGTGGCCCTGGCCGACCACACCGATCTTACGCGTCTGGTACATATATGTATCCTTCCGGCCGAGTTTTTCGCGTCGAACCATTGTAGCGTCCTGCTACCACTTTGCTAGGCTAAAGCGTCGCAGATTTTTGGGACATGCCTTAATCTCTACTTTTGGAGTGATTTGGCCGCTGACGGCATCGCTGGGCGATGTGCTCGCGCGGATGGGGCCGCTCGTTGTACCATAGCTGCAACTGACTCGTAAGGAGCATCCATGCCCATTCGTATTCCCGACGCCCTCCCTGCCGCTGCGCAGCTCGAGAGCGAGAACATTTTTGTCATGACCGAGTACCGCGCGCTGCACCAGGACATCCGTCCGCTGCGCGTGCTCATCCTCAACCTCATGCCCACCAAGATCGCCACCGAGACGCAGATCATGCGCAAGCTCTCCAACACGCCGCTGCAGGTGGAGGTGGACCTGCTGCGCACCAAGACGCACGAGGCCACGCACGTAAGCGCCGGCCACCTGGAGACGTTCTACCGCACGTTCGACGACATCCGCGACATCCACTATGACGGCCTGATCATCACGGGCGCGCCGGTGGAGCAGATGCCGTTCGAAGAGGTCGACTACTGGCCCGAGCTCTGCCAGATCATGGATTGGTCCACCACGCATGTGCACTCTACGCTGCACATTTGTTGGGGCGCACAGGCCGGCCTGTACCATCATTACGGTATCCAGAAGCACGACCTGCCGGCAAAGGCGAGCGGCG
Source organism: Collinsella sp. (assembly GCA_018370025.1). Taxonomy (GTDB): domain Bacteria; phylum Actinomycetota; class Coriobacteriia; order Coriobacteriales; family Coriobacteriaceae; genus Collinsella. The sequence continues at coordinate 27,827 of JAGZBF010000019.1, forward strand.
TGTTCGAGCATTATCTGGTGAAGCCGCAAAGCCCGCTGGTCCGCGGCTTCGACGACCGTTTCTATGCCGTGCATTCGCGCAACACCGATGTGCGCCGCGAGGACGTGGAGGCCGAGCCGCAGCTCGAGGTCGTGGCCGTGTCCGACGAGGTGGGCCTGTACATCGTCAAGTCGACCGACAGCCGCCGCTTCTTTGTCTTTGGCCATCCCGAGTACGATACCGACACGCTGCGTCTGGAGTACGAGCGTGACGTGAAGCGCGGACTCAACCCGGAGGTGCCGGCGCATTACTTCCCAGGTGACGACCCCACGGCCGAGCCGCGCAACGTCTGGCGCAGCCAGGCTCAGTTGCTCTACACCAACTGGCTCAACTACTACGTCTACCAGACCACGCCCTACGACCTGGCCCGCGCCGGCGAGGAGCACTAGGCTACGGCTGTGGCTGCTGCCGTGACGTGACGAGTGAGGATATCCGGACACACGAGCGTGGATTTTCGGACGTTTACAAATCGAGCGTGGATAATCTCCCACTTTTGGCCGAGGAAGGGGCTCAAAGCGGGAGATTATCCACGCTCATTTATTTAGGTATGTAGATGCCGATGGCTCGGCTAAGAGACGGTGCGTGAAGAGGCCAAGTCGCATTCGGCGTAGTCTCGTATCTCGACGGGTTTTTCTTTCTGATAATCCGATGGACACAGGCATCTAAATGTGGAGACAGGGACCTCTCGGTAAGGCTTCTACCTGCAGATATAAGTCATCAGCCTAAAACGTCCAAAACCGTCAAGCATTTGGTCAGCGCCTGGACAGCATTTGGTCAGACTTCGCATGAAACCGTCTGGTACGTTTGCGCCGTTCCAAGAGTTGGGAGGCGACATGGGAAACATGACGGCGAATCAAAGACTTACAAGCCACATTAAAGCATGCGAACAGCAGATGAGCTGCGTGTACGCACGCACGGCGGCGGAGGCAAAGCAGATTGAGCGGCGGGTGGCGGCGGGAAGTCTAGAGGCGGTCATGCCGGGGCTGTATGCGCGTCCGGATTATTGGTCCGAGCTCAAGTTTCGGCAGCGTTATCTGCACCGGGTGCGGGCCCTTGCGCAAAAGCATCCCGACTGGACGTTTTGCTCCTATACGGCGGCTGTTATCTATGGCCTTTCGGTTTCGCATGCCAATTTGAAGCACATCCATATCGCCGCGGCGCCGGCGCAATCGACGACGCCGGGCTCTCAGGTGATTCGACATCGTTATGCTCGTCAAACGCGGGCAATCCAGATGGATATTGCCGTGACCGATATCGATCAGACGATTGCGGATTGCCTGGTCGATGCGTCGTTTGTCGAGGGACTGATCATTGCGGACTCGGCGCTTCATGAGCGGCTGTTGTCAAAGGAGCATCTCGTTGAGATGGTCGACAAGCTTGGCCTGAATCGTCGCGGTGTTGTGACGGCGCGCAGGGTTGCGCGGTGTGCCGATGGCCTGTCGGAAAGCGGTGGCGAGTCCAAGGCACGCGCGCTGATGATTGAGCGCGGCTGGCAGACGCCGGAGCTGCAAGTTGAGCTGTTCGACCCAGTTGAGCCGGGACGGCCATATCGCGTTGACTACTTGTGGCGCGTGGGCGACCGGCTGATTATCGGTGAGTTCGACGGATTCGTTAAAAGCGAGAAAGCGGCGGAGGAGGGCAAGCTCGCAAAGGCGCAATTTGATGAACGTCAGCGCGAGTCGAGACTTTCGCTGCTTGATAACTGCAAAATCGTGCGCTTGTGTTGGGATGATCTGAGGGACCCGTCAAAGCTCGATCGCAAACTCAAGGTTGCCGGCGTGCCGCGTGCGTGTTGAGGCGGTTGCAGGGCGTTGAGCCGCACAAGCGTGGAAATCCGGACGGACGAGTGTGGAAATCTGGACGCGCATTGGTTAAGCGTGGATTTTCGGACACACGAGCGTGGATTTTTGGACGCTTGTTGAATGAGCGTGGATAATCTCCCGTTTTTGACTCGTAAGGGGGCTCAAAGTGGGAGATTTTCCACGCTCAACTTGCGGGTGCGATGCAACGGCGATTAGGCGCTGATGATGTGGGGTAGCGGCAGGTCGTGGGCGTCGGTGGGAACGTGGTCGACGCGCTGCTCGTTAAAGGCGATGCCGATGATTTGACATGCGGGCGAGAGCGTGGGCAGGTAGCGATCGTAACAGCCGCCGCCGTAGCCCAGGCGCGCGCCGGCGCGGTCGAATGCTACGAGCGGCACGATAATCATGTCGAGAGCCTCGGCAGGCACGATAGGGAAGCGACCGCTGTCGATGTCTGTGGCCGCGAAGGCCCGCGTGGGGTGGGCGATAAACGGCGCCGCGGACGCATCGTCGGCGGCAACTGCCAGCATGCACATGCGCTGGCCACAAGCTGCGGCGTCTGTTGCCGAGAACATGCACGGATAGGCCACGCGCCAGCCGTGTTTGGCGGCCGCGGCGGCAAACGCGGCTGGGTCGACCTCGGAACCCATCGCGGCATAGACGGCAACGGTGTGCGGCGCTGCGGTACCCAAGTGATCCAACAGCTCAACAAGCCGCGCACAGATAACGGCAGACTTCGCGGCCCGCACATCCAAATCAAGAGCGTCGCGCCGAGCAATCACCGCCTTCCGCAACTCGGCCTTGTCCATCCCAACCTCCTCTAGCAAACCTACCAAAAAGGGACAGGTTTATTTTGGCAGGTTTTATCTGGGCAAACACCCAAACCACCACATAAGCCATCGCAAAGGGGGCGGTTCATGGACACCTTCGTGGGTTTTGACGAAGAGCGGGTGTTCGCGGCGGTTTGTCTCGATCTGTAACAGTAGCTCGGCAAAATCGGACCTAGATGTTACAGATTGAGACAAAGGGACGGGGTCATCCGAAAACGTCTCGATTAGTAACATCTGGAGCCGATATTGCCGTCTTGGCGTTACAGATCGAGACAAACCGGCAGACTGCGGCAAAAGAAAAAGGTAGATTTTCAGGCATGTCCCAAAAATCTACCTTTGTGGTTAGCCGAGCAGGTCGACGACGTTAAAGCCGGCGTTGCTCTTGGCGATGACGTCTCGGCCGCCAAAGACGCACGTTGGCGACTCGGCTGCGATGCGCGTCACGTCGGCGCCGAGCGAGCGAAGCTCACCGGGCGTGGCGGCGAGCATCTGGGCGCGGCGCTCCTCGCGTGCGTGCGGATCGAGCCCGGCCAGGTAGGTCGTGTTGCGGCGCTTGGTGAGCGTGTACGGCTTCACTGGCGCGTCCATGCCGCTCACGCAGCTCACGATAAAGCCCTCAAAGGCGGCCTCGTCGGGTTCAAAGCTGCCGAGCCATTCGCCCGCGCACGCCACACGCTCAATCGAGGGGTCGATTGCCGGGTCGCGGTAGGTGTAGAACGCCGTCTGGCGCTCGCCGGCTGCGCGGAATCCGCAGCCGTACGCACCGCCCTTCACGCGGATCTCGTTCCACAGGTAGTCGTAGGAGAGCGCGTTGGCAGCAACCGCCCAGGCGCCCGTCACGTCAAGCCCCAAGCGACGCGGGTCGCACGCGCTTGCCGCAAAGCAGATGTCGCTGGGGATGACAAAAGCCTCGTGGCGGTCGCGCGGCGTCGGCACCACGAGCGCGTCGCGGCCGGCATCGGCGCCGTCGCCAGCGTCCAGCCCCAGGTCGCCCGCGGCGGCCCAGTACGCGTTAAAGTCCTCGTCGCTGCCGGTAAAGCTCGCCAGGCACCCATCGGCCACAAAGATGCGGCCTGCCAGCGCGGCAAGCTTGGCGCGCAGGTCGTCCAAGCGCTCGTCAAAGTGCTCGAGCAGATCGCGCAGGAACAGGTAGAAGTCCACGCCCGAAAGTTGCTCGCGCACCACGGCCGAAGGCGAGCCGTAGCTCATCGCGCGACCGAGCGCCGCCGAGTGACCGTTGTTGATAAAGCCCTGCTCAAGTCCAATGCGAATCTGCGTGAGCACGTCGCGCACGCGGTCGGCGTCGGCATCGAGCAAAAGCGTGCTCGACCACACCTCGCGCGGCAGGCTCGCCAGCGCATCGATCTTCTCGGACAGGGCGCCGGCGCTCACCAGCAGGTAGGGGCGCACGCCGTCCACGTCGGGTTGGGTCATGACCTCGGTCGTAAAGCTCAAAAAGCCCAGCTTGCCGGCGAGCAAGTTGTCGAGCTCCTCGGCCGAGTGCTCGCTCGTGGGCAGCTGTTTGAGCAGACGGCAGAGCAGTGTCACATAGGGCAGGTCCTCAAACGCGATGCAGCTCAGGTCGAAATACTGCATGGCGTAGGCCAGGCGGTTGGTGGGGATGCCGTGGCGCAGGCAGGGGATGGGAGCAGTGGTGTCCACGACCAGCGGCGGCTCGGGGCACGCCTCGCCAATGTCGGACACACGCAGGCGCGGCAGCGTGGCCTTGGCCTCGGGTGTGTCTTCCGCCTCCTGCGCGGCACGCAGTACGGCCGTGCGCTCGACCACATCGGCCAGCTCGGCATCGGTCATGGCATCGCGCTTGGCTGCCAGCTCGGCGGCCTCGGCACCCTCCGTACCCTCGGCAGCGTCTACCGGAACCAGCTCGACCAGCGCCATGTGGTCGTTTTCCAGCACGAGCTCGCGCAGCAGGTCCTCAAAGTAGCTGCCGTCCAGCTCGCCACGCAGCTCCTCGTACACCGGGCCGTACTTGAGCGCCAGCGTCGCGTCGTCGTCATCGTAGAGCCACGTGCTCAGCGCGTCGCACGCAATGGCCACGCCGTCGGCGATACCGTAGTCGCGCTGGCGCAGGTCGTATTCGTTGCTGCTGATGATGGCTTCCAGGCGCTCGCGCGGAACGCCGTGCTCGCACAGGTCGCGGCAGGCGGCCTGGAACACGCGGCGCAGCTCGCGCGCCACGCCGGGCTGCGCGTTTTGCAGCATGATGAGCTCGTAGGGCTGCAGACTCTCGGCCGCGGTGTAGCTCACCACGTTGCCGCCCAGGCCGGCGGCCAGAATGGCCTTCTTAACCGGCGCTTCGTTGGAGCCCAGCAGCGCCTCGAACAGGATATCCGCCGCGATCGTGCGCTTGCGGTCGAGCGCGCTGCCCAGCACGAGGCCCAGGCCCACCAGGGCGTTCTCGGGCGTGGTGGCCATCTCGACGCGCTTATACTCGCAGGTCACGGGCGCCTGCACGCCCAGCGGATTGGGTGCCAGCGTGGACGGGTCCTCGCCGGCGGCAACGGCTGCGTCCATGCGGCGGCTCGCGGCACTCGGCTGCGACAGATAGCGCTCGTCCAAAAAGGCCAGGGCGCGGTCCACGTCCAGATCGCCGTAGAGCGTGATATAGGAGTTGGAAGGATTGTAGTGGCGCGCGTGCGTGTCCAGGAACTGCTCGTAGGTGAGCGCGGGAATCGCGCGCGGGTCGCCGCCACTCTCGTGCGCATAGGCGGTGTCGGGATAGAGCGCGGCGTTGACGGCGTCGTCCAGCACGCTCATGGGGTCGGACAGCGCACCCTTCATCTCGTTGAACACCACGCCGTTATAGCGCAGCGTGCCCTCGCGCAGGCTGGCGGCGCTGCCGTCGCCCTCGCCCTCGGCGCCCTCTGGCAGGTCCAACTCGTAGTGCCAGCCCTCCTGCTCAAAAATGGTGGGCTTGGTATAGATGGCCGGGTTGAACACCGCGTCCAGGTACACGTCCATCAGGTTGTACAGGTCCTGCTCGTTGGTGGTGGCAACGGGGTAGATGGTCTTGTCGGGGTAGGTCATGGCGTTGAGGAACGTCTGCATGGAGCTCTTGATCAGGTCGACAAACGGCTCCTTGACGGGGAATTTGGCCGATCCGCACAGCACTGAGTGCTCAAGAATATGGAACACGCCGGTGGAATCGGCCGGCGGCGTCTTAAAGCCAATGGCAAAGGCCTTGTTTTCGTCGTCGCATGCCAGGTACAGCAGGCGAGCGCCCGAGGCAGTGTGGCGCAGTACGTAGGCGTCCGAGTCGAGCTCAGGCACGGTCTCGCAGCGCTCGACGGCAAAGCCGTGGCAGGTAGTGCCGGGCACCAGCAGCGCGGCGGCAGCGGCGCGCGGGTCGGTTGAGGTGGTGGGCATATGCAGTCTCCTTTGACGCCCCAGCGGGGGCGAATCGAGTCGAATCCTCGAGAGTATACCCATATGGAGCCGCGGCACTGCGGCGAACTGAAGACGATGCCAACGGAATGGGTAAAGGCCCCGCGTGACCGCCGCGCGAGCGTGGAAACTTGGACGCCTATCGAATGAGAGTGGATTTTCGGACGGACGAGCGAGGATTTCCGGATACCTATCGAACGAGAGTGGATATTTGGACGGAATTTGCCTCAAAAGCCCCAAAAACCGTCCAAATATCCACTCTCGATATCCGACCGTCCGAAAATCCTCACTCGTCCATCACCCGCGTATCTCTCGTCTCTCATTCGTCTCTAATATGAGAGATGACAGGAAGATGAGAGAAAAATATGAGAGATAACTGAGCAGCAAAGAGACAGGCAATCATGGTATTGTCTCAATACCGATTGTTCTACCAGCAAAAATATGTATAAATGAAGCAAGTGGTAGACATTCCATCTCTATCTATCTCTTATCTCTAAGCCGAGAGATAGAGAGATAGATGAGAGATAATTACGAGAGATAACTGAGAGACGAGGGAAATCTATCCGCGGCATTCTCCGCAGGACCGAGCGAAAGGACGTGCAGATGAACGAAAACGAGCTGACCGGTCTGCTTGAGTCTTTAAGGCGTATGGGCTCGGATGATCTTAACGTCGAAGTGAAGGAGAGCGCCACGACGCTTTCCCGCGACGTGTGGGAAACGGTGAGCGCATTCGCGAACACTGCCGGCGGAATCATCGTGCTCGGAGTGAGTGAGCGCGCAGGTTTTGTCCCGGTTGAGAACTTCGAGACCGAGAAAGTGCTCAACCAATTTGTGTCAGGCATGGGTGATGCGGGCGGTCGAGGAAAGCTAGCCAATCCGCCCAAATACACGATCGAGCGAGTGGAGCTTCAGGGCGTCATCGTTCTCGTCATTACGATTGAGGAGCTCGATCCGTCGAGCAAGCCCTGCTATGTCATAGAGCGAGGCGCCCAGGGCGGCAGCTACAAGCGCATCGATGACAAAGATGTCCCGCTTTCGTCGACCGAGGTTTTGGCACTGCCGTCATATGAGCGGACGAGTCCTAGCGATCGCGATGCGGTGCCCGGCACGAGTGTGGGCGATCTCGACGAGTCGCTGGTCGACCGCACGATAGAGCGTGCCTATTCGTTGACGCCTCGAGCGATGCGCGGTGCGGCGGACAAGAAGACAAAGATGGAGCGTCTGAATTTCCTCGACTTCCAGGGCAATGTTACCAAGGCCGGCCTCCTTGCCGCGGGCGTTTACCCTCAGCAGTTCTATCCCAAGCTCTTCATTGACGTGGCTGTCCACGTGGGAGCTCAAAAGGGAGCTGTGGGGTCGCTGAGGTTCATGGACCGCACAATCTGTGAGGGAACGTTGGGCGAGATGATCTCGGATGCCGTCGCAGCTGTCGCCAAAAACCTGCGCCGCATCTCGACCGTCCAAGGCATCTCGTGTATCGACTCGCTGGAGATTCCCGAGGAGGTTCTGCGCGAGGCAATCGCCAACGCCGTAATCCATCGAGAATACGGGGATCGGTTCTGTGGACAATCGATTGCCGTCGACGTCTTTGACGATCGTGTCGAGGTGACGAATCCTGGCGGCCTTTACGGGGGAAAGACTCGCGAGAACTTGTTTGACGGCAGCTCCCGATGCCGTAACGCGACGCTTGTGAAGCTCATGTCGATTGTCCCGCTGCCGGATGGCGCAGGTTCGCCGGCTGAGGGCAATGGCTCGGGCATCCCGATGATGATCGATGCCATGCGCGCGCATGGTCTGGCCGAGCCCCTGTTCTGCCCGGGGTTCGATCGGTTCAAGGTCGTACTTTACCGTTCAAAGATCGAGCCGGTCGATCATGGCGGGGGCTTAATTGTGACGGCACTCAAACATTACGGCGAGCTGGGGACGCGTGAGCTGGCAGAGCGCACGGGGCTCACAATTTCCCAGGTTAGGTCGCGCGTCAACGCGCTCATTGCTCAAGGCGAGCTTGAGCCCACGGCGCCGGCGACGAGCCGCAACCGCAAGTATCGACTGTTGGAGCGCGTGGAATAAATGCGTTAGCGGACGAGGCGACCCAATAATCGACCCTCGATTGGCGCCCACTAAGGTTAAGCGGTTGTTGCCCAGTTGACGGTGATGCTAAAGACTCGGCTTACGCCGGCATGGCCGCGAACCCGTCCATCAAGAACAGCCTAAGAACCAGCTTGATGACATATCCCGGTTTGACTTCAGCCGCGTCAAAGACGTGGCGCTCGGCGAGCTCGCTGCAGTATGCATAGATGTCGCGGATAAGGTCCGCGCCCGAGAGCGTAAACATGTAGCCTGCGTCCGAAAGCGCATTGGGCGCGGCAGGCAACTTGGCCATGTGACAGAACGTTTGCAGGTCGGGCGCCATAACGTTCTGGTAGCCAAGATGGCTGCCGTCTTCTTGTGCGACGAGTTCCAGCTGGCGTACTCGATTCAGCGCCGCTGCCAGCACAAAGCTCGGTGTGGGAGCATTGACGTCCTCCGTGCTCGCCACGAGTCTGCCTGCTGCCTGCGTGACAAGCCAGGCGACCTCGCGCTGGCAGCGCACGGCCTTGCGTGTAACCGGCTTGATGGACGAAGAAGAAACGCTTCCCTTAGGCGGATTCGAAACAGCCACAAGAACCTCCCATGAACGACCCGGCCCAACAAGTCCGGATGAAACACGTGCTACATCAGTATACAGGGAAGTGGGGTAGCGGGGTACAAGCGCGCCAGCGGCAAGCCGAGAGCATCAACGATGTGCCGATCGCGGAATGAGATCTCGTAATAATTGACTCTCGGCCATATTATTGAGGGGTATGACTCGCGTTCGTATGGTTGTAGGTGCTGGCGATGAACGACATTGACCTTGCTGTTCCGTTGATGGATGGACCAAGCTATGACCGCGCCTGCAGCCTCGTGCCTTCCGAATACGTTGAGGCATGGGAGTGGTTTCTGGGCGAGGAACAGCGCGGCGGCGTTTGGACCAGCCTTCCGCACCACACCAAGGAAGATAGCCCTCAGTATCAGTATCGTTTGAGAATTGGCTCGGACTTCTTTCCCGTAACGCGGGATTCAGGGATCTTCTGGCCGGGCCGGGATCGGGTGAAGCAAGATCCCAATAAGATCTTTGCGCTTTCGGTCCATAACTCTAAAAAGAGCTTCTACACCGATGTGCCTCCGCTCTATTTGGACGATGGTACGTGGGTCATTAAGTACTCGGTTCAAGCGCCGGGTACCGTTGGTTTTCGAGACCAGAATTACAACCGTAAAATGCTCAACTGCATGGAATGTGGCGTTCCAGTCGGAGTCATATTTGCAACCGAGGTGGGCTACAAGGTGCTCGGCCTTGCGTTTGTTGAACGGTTCGAGCCCGAAAACGGATGGTTTGTTCTGCACGGTCCTGTTCATAAAGGCGGACCGGACCCCCGTTTTGCGCCCGACATGAGTTATCTGAAGCACATGCCCGTCGATATTGAGTTTGCCGGACAGGGTACGACCGACGACGAAAAGGTCCGCTATGCGTTAAGGCGCGAGCGATTGGGGCAGCAATGGTTCCGCAAGCAGCTCGTTGCCGCCTATGATGGCCGTTGCGCGGTGTCGGACTGCGGCGTCAGCGAGGCTCTGGAAGCTGCGCATATCGAGAATTACTCGGGACCCAAATCGCAGGTTGCCAGCAACGGCATTCTGCTTCGGCGCGATCTTCATTCCCTATTTGATGCTCACCTGATTTCGTTTGAGCCTGTTTGCGGCGAATATCGGCTGTGCGGATCGTACCTGCTGGATAAGACCGACTACGCTTCCTTTGCGGGTGCGACGCTAAGGCAGCCGAATGAGCGTCAGTGGCGACCCGATACGGTGTTTCTTGAGGCCCATCGCATTGAGTTCGATCGCTCGGAAAAGAAGCGTGAAAAGGCGGGGCTTCTGCCGTATTAGCGTATTTGGCTTTGGCATTCTTTGACGATCGTGTTGTTTGATCGGATCGCGTGGCGATGCAATCTCGCGCCCGCCCGCCGGTGCATGCTCTTCCTGATTTGTATAGCGAGAAGGGGCATGTATGAGCTGGCGAGGCGATATTGCGATGGGGAAGTACGGAAAACTGCCGTGTGCCCTTATCGACAACAATATGTTTCCGGGCGTAGAAGTGGATTGCGGGTCGTTTGCTGTCGCCTGTCCTTGCTGCGGCTCGCAAATACCGTGTCTCGACATTCGGTTCATCGATGCACGCGACAGGTTCAGCGACGAAGTGAGGAAACGCACGGGCGTTCATATGCCGGTGTATCCGGAGAAATGCCCTGTTTGTGGCCTCGATATCGTGTACGACGCCGGCGACGAGGGATAGGTGATGCGGAGGAGTTGGCTGTGAGTGTCTTTTGCCTCTACAAATAAATCCCCTCACCGAGTTGCCTGTGGAACTCGGCGTGATGGTCGCGTGCCCAGGTAAAGAGCGCCTGGTCAAAGTCGGTACGCGTGGCCGGGACGCCAAAGACGCCGGCAACTTCGACGCGTATAAACTCCAGTGCCGGCAGCTTGTTGATGGCAGTGAGGGCAAACGGGGACGAGGGCTCCTCGAACAGATAGCGGCTGCCTTGCAGCGCGTCGCAACTGGTGCACGTGTTGCCGAGCGACGGGGCTTTGGAGGCTCGCGCGCCTACGGGCTTGTAGCCGCAGCGCTTATGAAGGTAGTCGCGGATCTCGCCCGGCACGCAGCCAAGAGCGGGCACGATGGCGAGTGCGTTGGCGTTGGCCGTGTCGATGGCAATGTGCCCGGCTTCGTTGGGCGCGTGCGCGATGGCGATGCTCTCGTCGTTATCGGCTCGATAGGGAATGCCGAAGGCCGCGACCGAGGTCTCTTTGTGACACTTCCAGCACTCGCGCTTGCCCAGTACTAGATATATATACGGTGCTGAGGGGTCGGATCGGTCAACACCGGGCAGCCACTCGGCAAAGGGCTCGGGGTTGACGCCGCTGGGTACATACCAGATCTTTTTGGTCCGGTCCCATTTGGCGCCCAGCGCCTTGGCTTCTTCTTTGTGCGAAAAGGGGACATCGAGCTCGGTGCGCATGGCGGCTCCTTGGTGCTGCAGGTGCAAGTGGCTCAAGGATACCGCAGGGCGCAGACATCGCGGCGTTTTGCCGAGAAGCTGCGGTGCGGATGGGTTCGAGACGTGTTGGTCTCGGCCTCGGTGACTATTGGGGCGGTTTTGATTGACTGCGGAGTCAGCCGGGATAGGCACTTGGGTCGCTGACGCGGTTTTGTGTATGGGCAGGGTGGTTGTTTGGGCGGTTGGAGCCGCCAGCTGATTTGGCGACATAAAAGACGATATGAGAAAGCCATTGGGGGCCGCCTCCCCCGCGGCGCAGCTTCTTTCCGCGGGCTCGGGATGCCACAATGGGCTTTGAGTATCGGCCCGTGCGGTAGCCCTTACCGCACCTGCGGGGAG
>JAGZBF010000020.1:0-18337 GCA_018370025.1 Collinsella sp.
AAATGGTGAAAATGCGTTGGCGCGATTGGGGAAATTGCGTTGGCGGAATCGGCTAAAGTGCGATGGCGAAATTGGTTGTTTTTACAGTAGCGCTAACAGGGACGACCTCTCGCGCTCGAAGCAGCGGCTCTCCAAGTTCCTGCTCAGGCACGGGCTCGCCTTCGACGAGAGGACGCCCACCGGCCGCAGGAAGGGCAACTGGACCCGGGCGCACTGGTCCTGGATCGAGTCGATAAGGTTCGCGGAGAGGGCCGACAACGACGTGCTCGCCTACTACGTCGACGCGGTCAGGCGGGCGGCGGAGGACAAGGCGAGGCTCGAGGGGCTCGTCGAGGCCGAGGCCCGCAAGCCCAGGTGGAGGAGGAGGGTCGACTCCCTCCGCTGCCTCAAGGGCGTAGACACCGCGTCCGCCGCCGACCTCGTGTTCGAGGCCGGCGAGTTCTCGAGGTTCAGGAATGCCCGCTCGTTCGCGGCGTGGGTCGGCCTGACGCCCTCCGAGCACTCCAGCGGGGAGAGCGACCGCAGGGGCGCGATCACCAAGGCCGGCAACAAGCACCTGAGGAAGACGCTGGTCGAGGCCGCGTGGCACTACCTGACGTGCTCGGGGCGGCCGAAGGACCTCGCCAAGGGCCAGGCCCCGGACCGGGGCGCCCGGAGGCATGCCGCCAAGGGCGTGCGGAGGCTGGTCGAGAGGCGGGAGGCGCTGCTCGCGCGCGGGGTCCACGGCAACAAGGCGAACGTGGCCACGGCGCGCGAGCTCGCCTGCTGGGTATGGGCGGTCGGCCTCATGGCCGAGGAGGCGTAGGGGGAGGCTCCCCCGCACATAAGCCGATCACCCCGGAAGCGGTTCGATCCGAAGCCGTTGAGGCGAACCTCAGGTCCCTTTTCTGCGAGCGCCCAGGGCGCCACACGCGTGCACAGACTGTCGGTTCGACGAAGAAGCCTCAGCCGTAGCAACGGATTGCCCAGCGAGAGATCGCCGCGGGCGGATATTAAACTGCAAAGACGAGCGTCGGGAAGACACGCCGAGGTCGCCGCGGACGGGCTGATATAGGGAGAGGGCCTGACCCCATATCGTTGGGGCCAGGCCCGATTTTGCCTCTTGACAATGTCCTGCTCATATTAAAAGGAACGTCCCTAACTGCCGGTCAAAAAAACGAGCGAGGATCATGGGACCCCCACTCGTTTTTTGGGCACTGTTTCGACTGCGCCGTTACTTGTCGGCGGCTGCTTTCTTGGTAGTCGACTTCTTCGCGGTCGTCTTCTTGGCGGCAGTTGCTTTCTTGGCCGTCGTCTTCTTGGCCGCCGTCGCCTTCTTCGCCGTGCTCGCCTTGGTCGTAGTCTTGCGGCCGCGGGCGGGCTTCTTCTCCTTGGTCGGGCAGTCCATGTTCACGCAGATGCGCCACGGGCCGCGCGCCGTGTTGACCACCACGATGGGGGCACCGCACTCGGGGCAGGTCTCACCCGTCGCCTCGAGCTTACCGCGCGCCGGCAGAGGATAGCTCACGCCGCAGTCATCGTAGTTGGTGCAGCGGATAAAGCGCTTGCCGCTCTTCTCGCTCTTGTGCGCGATCAGGTCGCCATGGCGTCCGGCCTCGGCACACACCTTGCACTCGCCCACCTTAAGGTCGGGCTCGTAGTTGGTGGGGCATGTGGGGTTCACGCAAATCTCGAAGGCCTTCTGGCGGAACGGCTGACACTTAATGCGCGGCGCACCGCACTCGGGACACACGGCGGCCTCGCCCTCGAGCGGGCTCACCTTGACGCCACTCGGCACCGGATAGGTCACGTCGCAGTCGGGCCATCCCATGCAGCCGATAAAGCTGCCGCGGGTCTTGGCGCCAGTCTTCATAACCAGGTCCTTGCCGCACTTGGGACAGGCGCCCACGCGTGCATCGGCCGTGACGGCGTCGCTGATAGCGTCGCCCAGCTCCTGCGTATGCTTGAGCAGCTCGTCGAGCACGCCGGCCAGCAGTGCGCGCGAGTGCGTCACGACATGCTCTTCGGTGTCCTCGCCGCGCTCGACGCGGGTCATGTCGCCGTCGAGCTCGCTGGTCATATCGGGGCTCGTGATGCGCGGGGCAAACTGCGTCAGCGCATCGATGATGGCGATGCCCAGCTGACTCGGCTCCACGGGATCGTTTTTGAGGTAGCGCACGGCGTACAGGCGCTCGATGATGCTCGCGCGCGTGGACTTGGTGCCCAAGCCGCGCTTCTCCATCTCCTGCACGAGTTTACCCTGGCTGTAGCGTGCGGGCGGCTCGGTCTGCTTTGCCTCGAGCTTAATGTCGAACACATCAACCGTATCGCCCTGCTCCAGCGGCGGCATCTGCTCATCGCGCTTAAGGCCGTACGGATAGGCCTCGCGGAAACCCGGGGTCACGAGCACGTCGCCCGAAGCCACGAACGGCTCACCGTTCACGTCGAGCTCGAGCTTGGTGTTCTCGATGGTCGCGGGCCCCATAAGCGTCGCCAGGAAGCGACGGGCGATGAGGTCGTAGAGCTTGCGCTGGCCGCCGTCGAGCGTGGACGGATCGCCCTCGCCCGTGGGATAGATAGGCGGGTGGTCGGTGGTCTCGACCTTGCCGCGCGTGGGCTTCATGGGGCCGGCGAGCACCTTTTTGCACACGGGCGCCAGCGCCGGGTTAATCTTTGCCAGGTCACTCACCACGGCGCCCAGATCGAGCGTCGCGGGGTACACGGTGTTGTCGACACGCGGGTAGCTGATGAGGCCCGCCATGTAGAGGGACTCGGCGATGCGCATGGTACGCGCAGGTGAGATGCCCTCGGCTGCGGCGGCAGCCTGCAGCGAGGTGGTCGCAAACGGCGTGGGCGGCTGCTGCTTACGCGAGCGCTTGGTCACCGCGGCGACGGTCGCCGTCGTAGCGCCGTCAACGTGGCCGTACGCCGTCTCGGCAGCATCCTTGTCGGTAAAACGCGCCGTCTTGTGCGCAATCTTAAAGCGGTCGTCCTCGGCGGCGCCCTGTGCGGCACCCATGCCGCGAATCTGCCAATAGTCCTCGGGCACAAACGCCATGCGCTCGCGCTCGCGCTCGACCACCAGGGCAAGCGTCGGTGTCTGCACGCGGCCGGCAGAACGCACGTTGCCAAAGCCGCCAAACTTGGCGAGCGTCAGGTAGCGCGTGAGCACCGCACCCCAGATGAGGTCGATGTGTTGACGGCTCTCGCCGGCGTCGGCCAGATTCTGGTCGAGCGAGACGAGATTATCGAAGGCCTGCGTGATCTCGGCCTTGGTAAACGAAGAGTACTGGGCGCGGGCAACCGGCAAGTCCGGCGCAACCTCGCGCACCTTGTTGAGAGCGTCCGAGCCGATCAGCTCGCCCTCGCGGTCGAAGTCCGTGGCGATGATGACACTGTCGGACTTCTTAGCCAGGTTCTTGAGCGAGCGAATGAGCTCCTTCTCGGCCGGTAGCTTAATGACGGGCGCCCAGGTGAGGTAAGGCAGGCTCTCGAGTTTCCAGCCCTTGATGGAAATGCCATCGGCAAGGAACGGCTTGCGCTTGGTGTCGTAGGGCGGACGCGCCAGGCCATCGGGCATATCGGCCGGCAGCATCTCGCCGTCCTCGGTGACCGAATACCAACCAAGCTTTTTATCGAACAGCACGCTGTCGCAAAAATCGGGCGCCAGGATGTGCCCGGCAAGGCCGATCGTCACGCACTCCTCGCCCTTCCACTCAAAACGGTAGATGGCGGTGTTGTACACCTTGTCCTTTTTGGGCTTACCCGTGGACAGCCGCTCGGCGATCTGACGCGCGGCGTCGTTTTTCTCGGCGATGATGAGCTTCAAAAGAGGCTCCTATCTCGTATCTCTGCGGCTACGCCCGCCCGTATGTCGGCCGACTTACGCCCTTGCTTGCTCAATCTGCCCGATGAGCCAATCGCACCAGGCATCCATGCCCTCGCCCTTGCGCGCGCTCACGGCAAACCGCGGCGCCTGCGGATTGAGGTCATCGAGTGTCTTAGTATACCTATCCATGTCAAAATCGAAAGCCGGAGCCACGTCGACCTTGTTGAGCAGCTGCGCGCCGGCGTGCTGGAAGATGCCCGGGTACTTGATGGGCTTGTCGTCGCCCTCGGGCACCGAGAGAATCATGATGGACAGGTTCTCGCCCAGGTCAAAGTCGACCGGACAGACCAGATTGCCCACGTTTTCGATAAAGATAACATCGATGTTTTGAAGACCCACTGCCTGGTCGAAGGCGTCAACGGCCTCCATGATCATGTTGCCCTCGAGGTGGCACAGGCCGCCCGTGTTGATCTGGATGGCGGGCATGCCGGCTTCCTTCATGGTGATGGCGTCGACGTCCGAGGCGATATCGCCCTCGATGACGGCGCAACGCAGGCCGGCCTTGTCGCGCAGGCGCTCGTTGGTGCCCAAAATCGTGGTGGTCTTGCCCGAACCGGGGCTCGACAAGACGTTAATCACATAGGTGTTTGTCTCTTTAAATCGCTGACGCAGTTGATCTGCCAGGCGCTCATTGCGCGACAGAATCGGCGACGCGATATCAATCGTTTTCTCAGCCATACTCGGCACTCCTTACTTTGGCCCCTTTATACCCCGTCCCCAGGTGGCCGGCGAGCTAATCGTCGGGGGTCTCGATTTCGATACTTGCGATGTCGAGCTCGCGACCGTGCAGCAAGCGCACGTTGGCGCCGCCACACTGGGGACAGCGGCAATGAAAGCGGTCGTGATCGAAGACCTCGCCGCAGCCCAGACACTCACTTTGTGGATGGACTTCCTCCACGGCAAGCTCGCAGCCGCGCGTGAGCGGGTCCTCGTCGCGAAACGTCTCCCATGCAAAGTCGAGCGCCTCGCGCACGACCTCGGTCATATCCCCGATACGTAGCGTAACCAAAACGGCGCGCGAGGCCCCCGCCCCACGCGCCGCGCGAATCACTGTATCGAGTATGCCGTTGACAATGCCAACCTCGTGCATACCGATTTACTCCTCGTCGTCCTCATCGTCCGAGAACAGGTCCAGACGGCTCACAAACAGGCCCTCCTTGCCCTCGCGCGCGGTAATGACCACACGGGCAATGGCAAGCGAAATCTCGTAGAGCGAGAGCAGGGCGCCGTACATAAGGCCCAGGGTGACGGGCGAGCCGTCGGGCGTGATCACAGCCGAACCCACGAGCAGGCCTACGTACACGTAGCGCCAGGCGCTGCGGAAGGCCGCGTAGGACACGATGTGGAAAACGGACAGGTAGAAGATGATGAGCGGCAGCTCAAACGCCACACCAAAGCCGATCATAAAGAGCAGCTCCATGTTGACGTAGTTCTCCAGGTCGGGCAGCGCCGTAGCGACGGCCGAGGTCTCGCCGATGAGCCACTCAAAGCCCGCAGGGATGATGATGAAGTAGCAAAAGATGGCGCCCAGGAAGAACAGCACCGTCGAGGCGAGCACCGTGGGCACGACCCACTTGCGTTCGTTGGGGCGAAGCGCCGGCAGGAAAAACGCCAGAATCTGCCAGATGATCATGGGCGTGCACATGACCACCGCCATCTTGATGGCCAGCGAGAAGCGCAAGCCGAAGCCGCCGAGCGTGGTGGTGATGTAGAACTTACCATCCGGCACAAAGGAGCGAATGGGGTCTTCCAAGATATCGAGCACCACGGGCGTGGCGAAATACAGCACGATGGCTGCGGCAAACACCGAGACGACCACGATGGTCAGGCGGCGACGGAGCTCTCCCAGGTGATCGAAGAGCGGCATTCGCGCAGGTCCGATAGGCATTACTCATCGCCTCCCTTCGGGGCAGCGGCTGCGGCATCGTCCTCGGCCTCGAGCTCGCGGGCGAGCTGGTCGACGACGGCCTTGCGCTTGCGGGGACGACGGGCATAGAGGTCGGCCGTCGTGGGCTCTGCCGGCTCCGGCTCCGGCTCTGCAGCAGGCTCGGACTCGACGGCGGCAGCGGTGGCAGCGGCAGGCTCGGACTTGGCGGGCTCAGCGCCCTCGGCCTCCTCAGCAGCACCTTCGCCCTCAGCAGCGCCCTCGCTCGCGGCCTTCTCGGCGGCAAGACGGGCGCGGCGCTCGGCAAATGTCTCCTTCTTGGCGGGCGCTGCCGTCTCGGCGGCATCCTCGTCCGCATCGGAATCGTCGTCGGTCGCAGCAGCCTTCTTGGGCTTGACCGGAGCCGACGCGGCCTCGCTCACCGGATCGATAATCTCGGACTGAACAACGGCCGTCATCTTTTCCTGCGTCTCGCGGAACTGACGGATGGCACGGCCGATCGTGCGGCCCATCTGCGGGAGCTTATCCGGGCCAAACAGCAAAAAGCCGAAGACCACGATGATCGCGAGCTCACCCTCTCCAATACCAAACACACATACCTCCAAGGCTCGATGTGAGTCGAGCCCGCACCGCGCCATTCGGCCGGAACTCGTCTATTCATTCGGTCAAGTATAGCGCCCGGACGCCAAAACGTCCGAGCGCATCACAAACATATGCCAAACGGCATGCCCTTTTGGGGGCAAAGATTATGCAGCGGTGATCGAAATCTCCTGGTCGACGCCCAACAGCTGAACCACGCGCATCACCGGGGGCTGCACATTGGTGCAGCTAAAGCGCTTGCCGTGGTCGACCGCGTGGTGCGCGGCGCCCACAAGCACGCCAATGCCCGTCGAGTCGATGTAGCTCACCTGGGCAAAATCGAGCTCAACGGCCTCAGTGGGCTGCTCGAGCGCCAGGTCGATAGCATTACGCAGGCTATCGGCGTTAGAGATATCGATCTCGCCGGTTACCTTAATGGTGTAGAGCTCTGGCGTGGGGTTGGTGGAAATACCCAAATCCATGTATATGCTCCTTTACGTATCGAAAGTGCGGATAGTACGGGAAGCCGCGCGTTAGGCGCGCTCGGCACGCGCAAGCTCGGCAGCGACGAGCTTCACAGCCAGCACCAGCACATCGAGCGCGGCCTCCAGGTCCTCGACCGTGGGATAGCTCGGCGCGATGCGGATGTTGGTGTCGCGCGGGTCCTTGCCATAGGGCCAGGTAGCACCGGCCGGCGTGAGCTTGACGCCCAGGTCGGCGCAGAGCGCGGCGACCTTCTGGGCCGAGCCCTCGGGACCATCGAAGCTTACAAAGTAGCCGCCGCGGGGGTGCGTCCAGGTGGCGCAGCCCGTGTCGCCCAAGCCCTCGGTGAGCTTGCGCTCGACGGCCTCAAAGCGCGGACGCAGGAACTCGGCATGCTTTTTCATGTGCTCCTTGACCGCCTCGATGGTAGGAAGGAAGCGCACGTGACGCAGCTGGTTGAGCTTGTCGGCGCTGATGAGGCCGGCCTTCAGGCGCTTGGAGAACTCGGCGATGACCGCGGGGCTCGCACCGATAAAGCCGATGCCAGCGCCCGGGAAGGTGATCTTGGACGTCGAGGCAAAGGCCACCACGCGGTCCTCGGTACCCGTCGCGCGAGCGAGGTCAAAGATGTTTGCGAGCTCGTCGGTCTCGTCGTACAGGTCGTGCACGCAGTAGGCGTTGTCCCAGAAGATGCGGAAATCGGGCGCGGCCGTGGGCATCTCGACCAGACGGCGCACAGTGTCCTCGCTAAAAGTGATGCCCGTGGGGTTGGAATACTTGGGCACGCACCAGATACCCTTGATGGAATCGTCGGCGGCAACGAGGCGCTCGATCTCGTCCATGTCGGGACCGTTGTCAGTCATCGCGACGGGGACGTTCTCGATGCCCAAGTCAGCGGTGATGCCAAAGTGGCGATCGTAGCCGGGAACGGGGCACAGGAACTTGACCTTCTTGCCGTCGTGCGCGGCCTCGTAGGCGCCCCAGGGCTCGCTACCGCACGAGCCGCAGCGCCAGAACATGCCGGCGATGTCATGCTCGATCAAAAGGCTCGACGAGCCCAGCACGAGCGTCTGCTCGGCGGGGCAGCCCAGGAACTCCCCCGCCAGCTTGCGTGCCGAGGGAATGCCCTCAAAGCAGCCGTAGTTGGAGCAGTCGACGTTGCCATCGTGCAGATCGGCGTCGGCGTTGAGGATATCGAGCATGGGGCGCGAGATGTCCACCTGGGAGGGCGACGGCTTGCCGCGGGCCATGTCGAGCGCCAGGCCCTTGGCCTTGACCTCGGCGACCTCGGTTTTGAGTGCCTCGATGGCGGCATCGAGTTCGGTGGTTTCCATCTTCTGGTAGATCGTCTGCATGGGTGCGACCTTTCGCGAAGCGGGACGTTGCAGTTCGTCTAAGTATAGACCGCCACCGCCGCAACGTTATGAAGCCGTGATAGATTAAGTCCATCGCAATAAATTACGAATCGCCGCGCATGCCGGCGTGAGGCGCCCAAGGAGGCACTATGGAGTACGGTTCGTTTAGGGCCGAGGAATTCGGCGACCTGCAGCGCCTGGTCGACGGACTGTTTTACGACCGCCACGCCATCGACCGCCTGGATCTGATCGTACAGGCCGAAATCTTAGACCTGGCACCCGACCTCATGGAAATCGTCAACCTGCTACCGCCCGGCTATTACGACCGCCAGTCACTTTGCGATCAGCTCAACTCCGCCTTGGCCGCCCACGGCTGGGGCGCCGTCTACGGCACCGTGGAATAAACCTAGTCATTTAAGAACGTCCCCATTGACTAAAACGCCGCTTGTGATGGTGTCCACAGGCGGCGTTTTCAAACTTGTATATGCTTTTACTTGTCTTTGGGCGCGGGGTGTTTGCAGACCACGCTCATGTAGATCATACCGAGCACGGCGGCGGTGACCGAACCGGCAAGGATGGCGGCCTTGGCAGCCAGAACCTCAAACTGGGCCGTCGGGAAGGCAAGACCGCTGATGAGAATCGACATGGTAAAGCCGATGCCGCCCAGAATGCCCACACCGGCAATCATGTGCCAGTTGACATTGTGCGGCAGCTCGCAGACCTTGAGCTTGACCAAGGCGAACGTCATGCCAAAGATGCCGATCGGCTTGCCCAGCAGCATGCCAAAGTACACGCCGAGCGTCACCGGGTCGGTGAGCAGCGTGCTCATGTCCACGCCCACTAGGCGAACCTGTGCGTTGACGAACGCAAAGATCGGAAGAATCACAAAGTTGACCGGCGTGGAGATCAGACGCTCCATGCGGATGAGCGGCGGGGTGACGCGGTGCATGACGCGCTCGACCTTAGTGGTCGAGACGGTAAAGTCATGCTGGCCCAGGATGTGTGCCTCGTCATCGTAGCGGTCATCGAGCAACGGCAGGCACTCGCCCAACCAATCGGTAAGGCTATCGAGCTTGACGCCGCACTTGGCCGGGATGGTAAAAGCCAAGATGACGCCGGCAAGCGTGGCGTGTACGCCGCTCTTGAACATGCAGAACCACAACAGCAAACCCAGTACCGAATACGGGGCAAGGCGGTAATGCTGCGTCTTGTTGAGCCACACGAGCGCGCAGGTCACAAGCGCGGCGGCGCCCAACCAAAACGGATTGGGGCTCTGACCGTAGAAGATGGCGATGGCGGCGATAGAGATGAGGTCGTCGGCGATGGCGAGCGTCGAGAAGAACACGCGCACGCCGTTGGGCACGCGATTGCCCAAAAGCGACAGCACGCCCAGTGCGAAGGCAATATCGGTTGCCATGGGGATGGCCCAACCGTTGTGAGCGCCGGCATGGTTAAAGATCAGGTAGATGCAGGCGGGAACGACGACGCCACCCACGGCCGCCAGCATGGGAAGCATGGCCTGACGCGGATTCTTGAGCTCGCCGACCGTCATCTCGTACTTAAGCTCAATACCCACCAACAAAAAGAAAATCGCCATGAGAAAGTCGTTGACGAAAAGCTCAACGGTGAGACCGGCCGTAAGGTTGCCCAGACCCACATACAGCGGGGTCTCCAAAAAGTGATGGATGGCCTCGTAGGCATCGGTATTGGCGCAAATGACGGCGGCGATGGCGGCGAAGACCATAACCGCGGCGGAAATCGTGCCGTTCTCGGCGATGCGCTCCCAAATGTCGTGGCGTTCAAAGCGCTTGCGCTCACGGACGTTGAACAGCTGCTCGGTTGCTGCCATGGGCGGCTCCTTTCACGGGAAAGCTCCCGTCTTAAAAAAGCACGGCCCGCCCAAGTGGCGGCACCGCGCTCTAACGTATTACGCTTGCATCTAGCCTACCCTGCACGACAAGCACGCAGGCGTGGCCGAAAAGCGGAACCACAGGTTGAACATTATTTGCTCAACGGCACGGGCACGCCTGTCCAAGAGACGACGCGGCGCATGCACAAAAAACGACCGGAGCGCGGGGCGTCCGCGATCCGGTCGTGGCGTTTGGTCAACTAAACCTAGCAGGCGGCCATGATGGGGGCAGCGACCTGCTTCTTACGGGAGAGGACGCCCGGCATCCAGACGCCGTCGTGCTCGTCGGCAATGCCCAGGCCCTTCTGAGCAGCCTCGGTCTCGCCCTCGAGCAGGACCTGCGAGCCCTCCTCCATGATGTCGGTGATGCACAGGACAATGCCGTCAGCGCCCTTCTCGGCAGCGTAGGCGCGCATGGCCTCGCGAATCTCGTCGATCATGCCGAGTGCGCGGGTCTTGTCGACAGTCTCGTACTGGCCGATGAGCAGCTTCTTGCCGGCGGGCTCGAACATCTTGATGTCGTTGCCGACCATCTCGGCAGCGGTAAAGGAGCCGGACGGACGGGTGAGGAAGACCTCCATGCCAAACTTGACCGGGTCGACGCCCACCTGCTCGCCGAGCTTGGCGGCGACGGCGCGGTCGACATCGGTGGTGGTGGGGCTCTTGAGCATGAGCGTGTCGGTCATCATGGCCGAGAGCAGCAGCTTAGCCTGGACGTCGGAAAGCTCAACGCCGAGCACGCCGGCGAGCTTGGTGACGATGGTGCAGCTGGAGCCCCAGGGCAGGCAGATGTAGTGCAGCGGGCCGGCGGTCTCGAAGTCGCCGATGCGGTGATGATCGACGACGCCAAAGACCGTGGCGTCCTTAAGGCCGGCGACGGACTGGGCGGACTCGTTGTGGTCGGTGAGGACGACGAGCTGACCGGCCTCGACGGACTCGATCACGCGGGGCTCGGCAATGCCGGCATCGGCGAGCAGCTTGGCGGACTCGGCCGGAAGCTGGCCCAGAGCGCAAGCCTCGTAGGTGTTGCCGGCATACTCAACCTGGTTAAGCAGCTGGGACAGGACGACGGCGCTCATGATGGCGTCGTTATCGGGGTTCTGGTGACCAAAGACAAGAACGTTTGCCATGGATATCCTCCACTTGATATGTGTACTTGGACGTAGCTATGGTAGCACGCCGATGCCGAGCCTTCGCAGACGGAAGGGTCACGGCATATTTTGGGGCAGGCATGGGGGCCAAGACTGTCCCTTTTGCACCGTGTTGGTGCAAAGTAACCTGACCCCCTTGCACCAGCTATTTACCGGCGGCGCGCAGGGCTACGTAGGCGGCACCGATGATGCCGGCGTCGTTTCCGAGCGAAGCGACCTTAATGGGCGTCTCGCGCGAGGCAGAGAGCGCGTACTGCTTAAAGTGCTCGCGAACCTTGTCGAGATAAACATCGGCCGAAGCGGACGCGCCGCCACCGATCAGGAACATCTCGGGGTCGACCACGTTGGCGATAAGCGCCAGGGCGCGGCCAAGGTAGTCGGCCATGGTGTCGGCTGCGGCCAGCGCGAGCTTGTCGCCCTCGCGGCAGGCCTGGAACACGTCCTTGGAATCGGAGGGGCCGGTGAGCTCAATGGGCTCGACGCCCGCCTTCTTGCACTCGGCAAGGTAGTTGCTCACCACGCCGGTGGCGCTGGAATACTGCTCCAGATGGCCATGGCCGCCACAGCCGCAGGTGCGCTCCTCGGCCGGGTTCAGGCACATGTGGCCAATCTCGCCGCCGGCGCCCACAACGCCCGATACCACGTCGCCGTTAACGATAACGCCGCCGCCCACGCCGGTACCGATGGTGACCATCACCACGTTCTGCACGCCCTTGGCAGAACCGAGCCAGGCCTCGCCCATGGCAGCGGCGTTGGCATCGTTCTCATACTTAACGACCGCATCGGGGCAGTGCTTCTGAATGGCGACCCTCAGCTCGGGCAGGTTAATGGCAATGTTGGCCTTGACCTTGGCATCGCCCGACGCCGGGATGGGACACGGAACGGCCAGGCCAATGCCCGCCACAAAGGCACGCGGAATCTGTGCCTTGGCGACCACCTGGTCGATAGCCTCGGTCACCGCGGCAAAGCCCGCGGCGTCAACGATAGGAGGCGTGGGCACGCTGGCCTTGGCAAGCAGGTTGCCGTCCTCGTCGAACAGGCCCTCCTTAACCGAAGTGCCGCCGACGTCGATGCCGATGTAGTACTGCTTAGGTTCCATGGGAGCCCACCTTTCTCGTTTAAACATTGCCTGTATGGTACCGCTCTCAAGGCAAAAACCTACCAAAAAGGGACAGGTTTGTTTTGGCAGGTTTTATCTGGGGTAACGCAATTGGCTGCCCAACAGGCCGCGCAAGACCATCCCCAAAAATAAAGGCGCCGGGAGGCGGAGGCTCCCGGCGCCCGTCAAAGGGACTATGTTGTCTGTTGGACCGCACGGTCCGTCGCGGCGATAACGCCGACTAGGCCTGAAGTGCCTGCAGCTGCTTGTGAACCTCGATGAGCTCCGTCGCCATGACGCGCATGGTCTCGGTGCCGGCCATCTGGTCCTCGGCATGCAGCAAAATCAACGGGGCCTCGCCGTTACGTTCGCCGTTGGCCTCCTTCTTCAGAAGCCCCATGTGAACATCGTGGCCACCGTTATAGGCCTCGTCGCCCTGCTTGATAAGCTCCTCGGCGGCGTCAAAATCGCCCTCCTTGGCCTTTTGCACGGCATTGATGTACATGCTCTTGGCGGTACCGACGTAGCTGATGATCTCAAAGCAGGTCATCTGCAGTTCGTTCATATCCTCCATGCAGAGCACCTAGCCCATCACGCTGACGCAGTGGTCGATGATGCCGGCAGCGTTCATGCGGCCGTAGTCGACCATGTTGATGACCTCGACCGGAAAACGACCGGCGGCCTCCTTCTCAAAATCGCCCTTGGTGTAGCCGATCTGCGGACCAAGCAGCAACATGTCGCACTCGTCCAGGTGATCGTGGGCCTCGTTCATGGGACGAGCCTCGACCTCAATATCCAGACCACGGTTTGCAACCTCGGCCTGCATCTTCTGGACCAGCAGGCTCGTGGACATACCGGCATTGCAGCAGAGCATGATCTTCTTCATGGTTTCCTCCTTATAACTGCGCGGCGCGCAGACGACAACTGGTTTTATTCCTTGCGGCTATTGTGCCCACCCCCCCCTGCATCTTTACACAAGGGAGAGAGCTGCGGGCACCGGCGCCGCGTACCGGCGCCCGCAAAGGTGAAAGGGACGAACGTTAGGCGTTCTACTCGGCGAGAGCCTCCTGCTTGGCGATTGCCTTCTCGGAAATCTTCATAAAGGGCAGGTAGACGGCCATGCCAATGACAATCTCGATAGCCTGCCACACGCCAGCGCGCCAGTCAAAGCCCGTAGCGAGCAGGGCATTGATGACGGGAGGCATGGTCCAGGGCACCTGGGCGATGCAGGGGCTGATGATGCCTGCGCAGGTAAGGCCATAGGTGATGCCGATGAACAGGTCGGGAAGGAGGACAAACGGGATCATGAGCGGCAGGTTGTACACGATGGGGTAACCGTAGATAACCGGCTCGTTGATGTTGAACAGACCAGGCAGGATAGCCATCTTGGAAACGGTCTCAGAAGCCTTGTTTTTGGAGAACAGGAGCGTGTCGAGCAGGAGCATGAGGGTGCAGCCCGAGCCGCCGATGAGGGCGAAGCTGTTAACGATCTGCATGTTCATGTAGTGATCGGGCTGGATGGTGCCACCGGCGGCAAAGGTAGCCATGTTGTCGACGATGAGCATGGTCAGGATCGGCTCGACGGTAGCGCCAGAGATGGTGGACTGGTGAATACCGACGCAGAACAGCAGGTTAGCAAGGGTGTAGATGAGGATAACAGCCCACGGACCAGCGTTCATGATGCTCTTGAGCGGGTTGGAGATGCACGTGGAGATGATGGTGCACAGATCGGTGCCGGCGCACACGGCGAGCAGGGCTGCGGCAAGAGCGAAGACCGCGAGGTTAAGCAGCATCGGAATCATGACGTTGAAGGAGTTGGAGACCGCGGGAGGCACGCCCTCGCCCAGCTTAACCTTGAGCTTCTCGACGCCAGAAATCTTGATGAAGAGCGAGACGGAAAGCAGGGCGATGATAATAGCCGAGAACAGACCGTTGGTGCCGGTGTTGGCAGTCGAAAGGGCGCCCGTGACCTCGGCGGAGGTGATCTTGTCGGTGAGCAGTGGGCTCGTGGCGGCAAGCGTGGCGGTGATCTGCTGCGGCATCATGATGACGAAGGCAGAGATAGCGACGACCATGCAAGCGAGCGGATTATCGAAGCGCTTGTTCTTAGCGAGGCTGTAGCCAATCAATCCGGCCAAGATAATGGCAGAGACGTTGAGGGTGCCCAGCGTAATCGCCGAACCCCACGTCTGAAGGTTGGCAAGGCCCGCCGCATCGAGCGGGAACAGAGGGAACACGACGTTGTTAATAAGAACCGCGATACCCGCAAGGATATAGAGCGGCGTGATGGTCGCGAAGGCGTCACGCAGGGAACGCAGGTGAACCTGGTTTCCCACCTTCGCAGAGACCTCGGCAAACTTGTCGAGGAAGCTCTTTCCGTTGTCACTGGCCATGATTGCTCCTAACTTTCAAATCCGGCCTTTCCTATGCGCACGGTGGTCTGTCGCCCTCTGCCACCAGATGTGCCATGTGTTGCGCGCGGCGGCGCGCGGTCTGGACGTTCGTCCGGTCGCTAATCAACCACGTGGGTCGTGGCGACCTGTTTGAGCCAGGCCGCCGACTTCTTAAGACGGCGCTTATAGCCATCCATCAGATCGACCTCGACAAAGCCATAGCGATTCTTAAAGGCATTGGCCCAAGACCAGTTATCGATGACGGCCCAATAATGGTATCCGCGGCACTTGGCGCCCTCGTCGATGGCCCTGGCCACCCACTCCAGGTGCTGACGTACAAAGTCGACGCGGTAGTCATCCTGGATGGTTCCTTCGGCGTCACGGTTCTTGTATTCGTCCATGATGCCGATGCCGTTCTCGGAAACGAACCACTCAAGATCGGGGTAGTT
This sequence comes from Collinsella sp., assembly GCA_018370025.1. Lineage (GTDB taxonomy): Bacteria > Actinomycetota > Coriobacteriia > Coriobacteriales > Coriobacteriaceae > Collinsella. Next base: position 15,172 of record JAGZBF010000020.1, read on the forward strand.
CTTAGCGCAGTCCATGCCAAAGTCGTAGAGGCCCTGCGGGTAGATCTCCCAGCCGCGGCTCTCGTTCATAACGGCGTCGGGCCATACGTACTCGTCGGCAAAGTGCGGCAGGCCGTACTGGTCGACCTTGCTCGCCGGCGCCTGAACACGCGTGGGGTGGTAGTAGTTGCAGCCTAGCCAGTCGACAACACCCTGCTTGAGGATCTCTTGGTCGCCGGCGCGGAACGGGAGCTTAACGCCGCCCTCGGCCAGGCTGTCGAGCACGTCGGCAGGAAGCTCGCCCTTGGTGATGAGGTCGAGCCACCAGCGGTTGTTGATGCCGCTGGTCATGCGCACGGCCTCGAGGTCCGCCTCGCTGGGGTTCTCCTTGGTGTAGACCGGGGTAAAGCAGTTGATCATGCCGATCTTGGCATCGGCGCGAATAGCGCCCTCGTCATAGGCGCGACGATAGTTGGCCACGGCCAGCGCGTGCGCCAGCGAGATGTGATACTGCACGGTGCGGGCGCGGTTGAAGTCGTGGAGCTGCGGGAACCACACGCCCTCCTGATAGCGCTGCTCGGGCTCGACGATGGGCTCGTTAAAGGTGAACCAGTACTTAATCTCCTGGCCAAACTCGTGGAAGGCGACGTCGGCGTAATGTGCGTAAGCCTCGACAACCTCACGGCTCTCCCAGCCGCCACGGTTAAAGAGGTAGGTGGGCATGTCAAAGTGGTACAAGTTGACAAACGGCTCCAAGCCGGCTTCGCGAGAGGCGCGGAACAACTCGTGATACCACGCGGCACCTTCCTCGTTGAGGTTGCCGTCGGCATCGAGCAGACGGCTCCACTGGATGGAAGTGCGATAGGTATCCAGACCCAAGTCCTTCAAAATGCGAAGGTCTTCCTGGTACTTGGCCATAAAGTCATTGCCGGCGTAAGAGCCAACGCGGTTGTAGAACGAACCCAGATCCTGGATGGACCAGGTGTCCCACAGGTTCTCGAGCTTGCCGCCCTGGTTCCACTGACCCTCAGTCTGCGGGCCGGACATAGCAGCGCCAAAGAAGAAGTCGTTGGGCAGCTGATACTGTGCCATCAAAGTCCTCGCTTTCGTGTTCTAGAGCTTCCGGTTGGAGACGGGTTTGCTTTGGCAGGTTATCCGGCGCGGGCGCGCACCGGCCATACCGATATCCAACCCGCCAAAACAAAACCGTCCCCAAACGGTCGATCCTGTTGTGCGGAAGGATTCCGTTCGTTGCTTAAACTATAGCGCTCTAATTTGAAAAGTAAAGCGTCTTTTCCTTTTTTCTTTCTCGAACTTCTTAGATAAAAGTAATATGGATGCCCTGTTGAGGGTTATACTTACTTTTTGTATTCATATATGTCGGAAAGGAGGTTCCATGATTCCCAAATACGAGGCGATAGCTGCAGATATTCGTCGAAGTATCGAGGATGGCGCTCTTAAACCGGGCGACAAGCTTCCCACCGTCGTTGAGTTCTGTGAGCTCTATAGCGTTTCCAAAATCACCGTCAAACGAGCTATCGAGCAAATCACCGAGGAAGGTCTTATTACCAGCCGGCGCGGATCGGGCACCTACGTTAAGGACACGGCGGGACTTCCCGGCCAGGCGTTTTTCCAGGGCAAAAACGACCGTGCCCAGGGCTTTTCGTATGAGCACCGCGGGGAAAAGGTGACCTCGGTGGTCTACGATTTCTCGATTGTTAATCCACCAGCGGACATCGCAGCCCAGCTGGGAATTGCCGAGGATGACTTTGCCTATCACGTCGTGCGCGTGCGTCAGGCCGATGGGAAGCCCATCGTTATCGAGTACACCTACATGCCCCTCGAGCTGATTCCGGGGCTGAAAAAGAAGGACCTGTACGGATCGGTCTACCATTTCATCCGCGAGCAATGCGGGCTGAAAATTTCGAGCTTCCACCGTACCATTCGCGCCGTGGCAGCAACCGAGGAAGAAGCCGAGCGCCTGGACACCAAGCCTGGCTCTCCCCTGCTCGAGCTCACCCAGATTGGCTTTTTGGACAGCGGCGCCGCCTTTGAGTATTCGGTCTCGCGCAACGTTGGCGACCGCTTTGAGTTGCACAACGTAACGTTGGCATAGGTTTTTGCAGTCATGCGGGCGCTCGTTTTGAACAGTTTTACGCAGCGCCCGCGCAACACAATGAGGTATGAATATGTCCGATTTGATTAAACTGACGCCGATCTTCCACGAGAAGATCTGGGGCGGTCGCCAGCTCGAAACCGTATTTGGCTACGACATTCCCGATGGCCCCATCGGTGAGTGCTGGGCCATCTCGGCCCACCCCAACGGCGACTGCCAGATTGCGGAGGGCCCGTATGCCGGCCACACGCTGTCGTGGCTGTGGGCCGAGCATCGCGAGCTCTTTGGCAACTGCGAGGGCAAGGAGTTCCCGCTGCTCATTAAGATTCTGGACGCCAAGGACGACCTTTCGATCCAGATTCATCCCAACGACGAGTACGCTGCCGAGCACGAGAACGGTAGCCTGGGCAAAACCGAGTGTTGGTATGTGCTGGACTGCGAGCCCGACGCCACGATCATCGTCGGCCAGCGTGCCAAGGACCGCGCCGAGGCCGCACAAATGATCGAGGAAGGACGTTGGGACGACATGCTCAACGTGTTGCCGATTCACAAGGGCGACTTTTTCCAGATTGATTCCGGTACCGTGCACGCCATCAAGACCGGCACGCTCATTTTGGAGACGCAGCAGTCGAGCGACGTGACGTATCGTCTGTACGACTACGACCGTCCCGGCACTGACGGCAACCTGCGCCCGCTGCACATTGAGCAGAGCCTCGACTGCATCGACTTTGATGCTCAGGCTCCGACCGACGGCACGGTGACCGCGCCCGAGGTGGACGGCGTGACCGAGCTCGAGTCCAACCCCTGCTACACCGTCGATCGCGTGCGCGTCAACGGCAGCAAGACCCTCGACCAGCGCTGGCCCTTCATGTGCCTGTCGGTCATCGACGGCGAAGGCACCGTCTGCGGCGACCCCGTCCACAAGGGAAGCCACCTGTTGGCCCCGAGCACCGTCAGCTCCATCGACCTCGAAGGCAAGATGGAACTGATCATCAGCCACCTGTAGGCCACCGGTCCCCAAGCGCTCGCCGGGACGGGACGCGGGGTTTGGTCGCCTGCTCGGACAGTCCT
>JAGZBF010000020.1:18351-57185 GCA_018370025.1 Collinsella sp.
GTTTGGTCGCCTGCTCGGACAGTCCTGCTCGCACGGAGAGCACATTAAGTGCTCTCCGGCTCGTGCGGAACTCGCGATCGACCAAACCCCGCGTCCCATCCCGGCGAGCCTCCGACTAGCAACAACAATCAAAAACGCAACAAGGGGCTCCCCCGTTCTTTAACGGGGGAGCCCCTTGCCATGTCTAAGTATTCAGCCCACCCGGCTCTCCAGATCAAAAAGCGAACGAGCAAAGCGACGTTCGCAAGCAGCGTTACCCAAGGACCTGGGCGGGCGTATGGGGCAACATCGATCGCGAGTTCCGCACGCAAAGGAGAGCACTTAATGTGCTCTCCGTCTTGCGCAGGACTGCCCGAGCAGGCGATGTTGCCCCATACGCCCGCCCAGGTCCGCCGAGACTACGACAGCTTGACGATCGGTGCAAAACCTTTCATTAGCTTTTTGGTCTGGCCGGTCTTTTCGAATTGAACCTCGATCATGTCTCCGGCGACCGAGATCACGGTACCCGTGCCAAAGGTCTTATGGCTCACGGTATCGCCCGCGGCAAAGTCCTGCGATGCGCTGGCGCGATCGACCTTGCGCTCCACCGTCGGGGACACCTTGGACGACGGCTTTTTGGCTCGCGGCGCGCCCGAGCCAAAGGTCGAGGCAACACGGCCGGCGTCGGGCGAGACCCCACGATGGCGCTCGGTCCCGTAGCTGCTGCCGCCAAAGAAATCGTCAAAGCTCGATCCACCGCGCGAACCGGAACCGCCGGTCGAGCGCGTATGCGAACCGAACACCTTGCCGCCATACATATCCGAACCCATACCCGAGCCAAAGGTGCCGTGACGGTCGCCGCGCTTCTCCCAGCCCGTGCCCTCAAAACCGGCAGAACCGATGCCGCTAAACTCGATGTCCTCAAACGGAATCTCGTTGAGGAAGCGCGAGCGCGGATTGGCAGAGGTCGAGCCGTAGGTACGACGCGTCGCCGCATACGTCAAGAACAGGCGCTTGCGGGCGCGCGTGATGGCGACGTAGGCCAAGCGACGCTCCTCCTCGAGCTTGCCCGGGTCATCGCTGCCGCCAAAGTCGTGCACGTGTGGGAAGATGCCCTCCTCCATGCCGGCCACGAACACCGCGGGGAACTCCAGGCCCTTGGCGGAGTGAATGGTCATCATGGTGATGGCATGCGTCTCGCCGGCCAGGGAATCCAAGTCGGAGCGCAGGGCCAGCCACTCCATGAGAACAGGAAGTGCCTTGCAGGTGAGCGGGCCGTAGGTGCGCTCGATTTCGCCGGCATGCACGGCGCCCGCCGGTAGCTCCGTCGGCGCGGTATACGCATTGCCCGCAATGGCGGCAGCCAGGGCATCCTGCGGCGAGAGCGCTGGGGCCGCCAGGCTGTCGAGCGGATTGGAACCCGCGGCATCGCGCGCGCCGACAAGCGCCTCAAACGAAGACGCGGGCGCAGACGGCCCCGGTTCGGGCGCAGGCGCGCTCACCACGACGGGCTCGGGCTCGACGTCGGCAGGCACATCGGCAACGCCGGCTGCGCGCAGCTCTTCTAAGCTCTCGAGCGTACCCTCAATATCCTCGTGCGTCTCCTCAAATTCGGCGGCGACGCCCAAGAATTCCTGAATGTTCTCGGCGCGGCTCTCGGACTCCATGGTGCCTTCGGCGCGGAAAGCCTGCAGCAGGCCCGTCTTATCGACGATCATCTCGACGACGTCCTTGAGCTCGCCGTCCATGCGGCGGCCCTCGCGCACCAGCGACACAAAGCTCGACAGGCCGTTGCGCACCTTGGCGCTAAACATGCCCGTCTCGGCGCACGCGATCTCGCAGGCCTGGAAGAACGAGCAACGGTTGTCACGCGCCAGCTGCTCGATCTTTTGAATCGAGGTAGAGCCGATGCCGCGGCGCGGCGTGTTGATGACGCGCTTGACGCTCATCTCGTCGGCCGGGTTCACGATCATCTTGAGGTAGGCCATGACGTCGCGGATCTCGGCGCGGTCGAAGAATCGCGTGCCGCCGACGATCTTGTAGGGTACGCCTGCTCGTAGGAACATATCTTCGAGGATACGCGACTGGGCGTTGGTGCGATAGAACACGGCAATGTCGTCGTAGCTCATGCCTTTGGCATGCAGCTTCTCGATCTCGCCGGCAATCCAGCGGCCCTCGTCGCGCTCATCGCTCGCCTGGAAGGCCTGGATCTTCTCGCCATCGCCCTCGGCCGTAAACAGACGCTTGTCCTTGCGCTGCGAGTTGTGGCGTACCACGGCGTTGGCGGCGCTCAGGATATGACCCGTAGAGCGGTAGTTCTGCTCGAGCTTGACCGTCTTGCAGTTTTTAAAGTCCTGCTCAAAGTCCAGGATGTTGGTGATGTCGGCGCCGCGCCAGCTATAAATGGACTGGTCATCGTCGCCTACGACCATGAGGTTTTGGTACTTGGCGGCCAGCAGGTTAGCGATTTCGTACTGGACGTGGTTGGTGTCCTGATACTCGTCGACGCTAATGTAGCGGAAGCGCTCCTGGTACTTGTCGAGCACCTCGGGGCGGGTGCGCAGCAGCTCGAGCGTGCGCACGAGCAGGTCGTCGAAGTCCATCGCGTTGGCGGCGCGCAGGCGGCGTTCCAGCTCCAGGTAGACCTGCGCGGCCTTTTTGTCATTGGGGCTGTCGGCGGATTTGAGCATGTCCTCGGGGCCGATCATGGCGTTTTTGGCCGAGCTGATCTTGCTGCGGATCATGTTGATGGGGAACTGCTTTTGCTCGATACCGAGCGCCTGCATAATGTCGCGCACCATGCGCTTTGAGTCATCGTCATCGTAGATGGTGAACTGACCGGTGTATCCCAGCAGGTCGGCGTCCTCGCGCAGCATACGCACGCACATGGCATGGAAGGTGCATACCCACATGCCACGGGTGCCGCTGGGAATGAGTGCCGCCAGACGCTCACGCATCTCGGCCGCGGCCTTGTTGGTAAACGTGATGGCAAGGATCTGCCAGGGCTTAACGCCCAGGTCGCCGAGCATATGTGCGATACGGAAGGTCAAGACGCGGGTCTTGCCCGAGCCGGCGCCGGCAAGGACCAGCAGCGGGCCCTCGGTGGTCAGGACCGCCTCGCGCTGAGCGGGATTAAGGCTGTCGATGTCGACGAGCGGCTTGGCGGGCTTGGGCGCCGGCGCGGGAGCGTCGTAGATGTCGAGCGGAACGAGCTCGGGCTCCGGCGCAGCAGGGGCGGTGTATGCATCGAGCGGCACGGGTTCCGGCGCGGGCGGCACAGGTACCGCGACATTCTTTTCCCAGGGCAGGGGCTGGGTCATGGGCGACTCCTCATCTGACGGACGGCGCGCCTGCGGGCAGCGCCATAGTTTGAGCCGTACCAGTATACCGAGCCGCGCGGACACCGACGCAAATCACACCACGACTCCGTCCGCCACCATCGGGCCCGCCCCAGCGGATTTGGCGCAATGGGGTCAGATTTGTCTGCACCAAGCTGGTGCAAAGTAACCTGACCCCATTGCGCCAATCACAGAGCCACCGATGTCACGGTAGCAGCAGCGAGCGGCGGCCAGAGCGAACAAATTGGCATGAAAAGAGGGCGGCATAGACCTTTTGGTCATGCCGCCCTCTTTGAATGACAAGTTGTCGCTCTGGCCGCCGCGCAGCGTCAACCAAGTTACAGGCCGAGCATAGGCTCCAGAACGAAGAAGTATGCGAGCACTACGACGCCCAGGATGATGCGGTAAACACCGAAGCACTTGAAGTCGTGACGGCGGACGAAGCCCATGAGCCACTTGATGGCGATGAGCGAAACCACAAAGGCCACAACGCAGCCCACGCCCAAGATAGCGACCTCGTTGGCGCCGAACGTGCCGCCCTTGATGAAGTATTTGACCAGCTTGAGTGCACTCGCGCCAAACATGACAGGGATGGCCAGGAAGAACGTAAACTTGGACGCCACCGAACGCGTACAGCCCAAAAGCAGGCCGCCGATGATGGTAGAACCGGAGCGAGACGTACCAGGCACCAGCGAAAGCACCTGGAAGCAGCCGATACCCAGCGCAGTCTTCCAGCTCAGGTCCTCGAGCGTGGCGATGGAGCCAAAGTCCAGATTCTCGTCATCGTCCTCATCCTCAGCGGTAGCCGCGGCGGGCGCCGCAAAGTGCGCACCGGCGGGACGTCCACCCGACACCACAGCACGCGAGCCAAACGAACCGGCAACGGCCATTTCCTCGCGCTTGCTCGCGCGCCAGTTCTCGATCACGATAAACAGCACGCCGTACACAATGAGCGCCAGCGCCACGACGGGAGCATTGTAGAAATGCTCCTCCATCCAGTCGTTAAGCGGCAGACCGATCGCCGCGGCGGGAATGCAGCCGAGCACAATCTTGCCCCACAGCACCCAGGTGTCGCGACGGCCCTCCTTGCCCTTGCTGGGCGAGAACGGATTGAGCTCATGGAAGAACAGCACACAGACGGCCAGAATGGCGCCGAGCTGAATCACGACCAGGAACATATTCCAGAACGTCTCGCTCACGTTCATCTTGACGAACTCGTCCACCAAGATCATGTGACCGGTCGACGAAACAGGCAGCCATTCGGTGATGCCCTCGACCAGGCCCATGAAGGCAGATTTTAGAAGCTCGATAATATCCAAAGGGACCCCCTCGTTAGACACCCGCCGATATTGTTCTGCGGACGGTGCGGGCGATGTCCCATTATCAACCGTTCGGGCGCGTCTACGCCTACCCTTACCAAAAAACTCGCCCGTTCACAGAATTGCGAGCGGTCAAACCCAAATCCTTGGGTATAACTGCAACAAGATAAAGTGTCCGGCGGCCAACGCGCCCGCGCCCGCCCGATGCACGAGCCCCGCGCCCGTGCGATAGACCAAGGAGGAAACCATGAACGAGGGCTACACCAAGGTATTTGTTTCACTCGACGGTACTGAGCAGCAGGATTTTGTGCTCGCACGCGCCATCAAGGTCGCCGCGAACAACGGCGCCAAGCTAATCATCGGCCACGTTATCGATTCCACGGCGCTCGAGAGCGCCGGTTCCTATCCGGTCGATCTGGTCAACGGCCTAGAGGAGGCATTTAAGAACTCCATCGCCAAGCAGCTCGAAGAGGCCAAGGCCAATCCCGATATTCCCGAGGTCGAGGTCATGATTCGCGCCGGCCGTATTCGCGAGACGCTCAAGGACGAGATGCTCGACGTGGTTAAGCCCGACCTGGTGCTCTGCGGCGCCCGCGGCCTGTCCTCGATCAAGTATGCGCTGCTGGGTTCGATTTCGACGTTCCTGCTGCGCAATACGGACTGCGACATCTTGGTCGTGAAGTAGCAAACGTACGCCTAACGCATCGCGGAGCGCAAGCCCACGTGCCCAAGTCTTCCAAGAGCGGGACCACCATTACGGTGGCCCCGCTTTGCTTTAGGCTGAGAATTGCTCCAGAACCCTCATTCTCTCAACGGAATCCGTCTGAATTTTCAGAGCGACCCGACCCAAATCTCCGGTTGCAGAGGCAAGTTCTGCAAGCTGGGCAGACACCTCTTCAGCCACTTCCGCCGCGATGTTCTTGATCATCTTGAGTGGCAGATGCAAATCTTGAGACATGAATTCGAAATCTTCAGGAGTCACCCCATCGATCACCCGGTGATCCCCAATATCAATCCCAAGATTATGGTCGTATCCCATTATCGTCGTGCAAACAATATCGTATGCAGGGGCCAACCTCTTTTCCCGCCAACTCGGACTATAAAGAAACGAATGGTTCTTGAGATGCGAGTCGCAATTCCCCAACGCATAATCGACCATTACCTGACGAGCGAACATTTGAGTATCAGCAATTACGTTAGACGATTGCTCTCTTATCAATCGGCCGCAAAGAGCCATATAGCAGCTATCGGGACGTGTCTCGTATTTCATATACGAAGGCCAGCCAACCGCTTGGCAAAAATCCTCCTGATGCAGCCTCAGAGGCACATCGAATCCGCTCATCGACGGCGGCTCATTGCTCCAGATTCTGTCATAACGCTCGGAAAAGAACGCACCAGGAATCGTATCCGAAGCTTCTGAACGGGCAATTTCAAGCCCAGCAGCAGACGCTGCCGTCATGCAAATTAATTCGTTGAACGGCAAATCCGGATGTTTAGTTGAAGCAATCTTGACTATGTGAGTCGAGGGGGCAGAGCCGAGCGGCAGCATCCAATCCCCCGACCCGGCCTTTTTTGCATCTTTACCGCGCGGTAAAAACCAACCGGTTTTAGACTGAGCGCCCGCCAACGACAGCCTCGAATCCTGCATATCATTTGCAATCTCAAACACTTCCGCCTTAGAAAGTGCCTCAAAATCCTCGTCTTGCAGAGGACGATAGCCCGGATCGTAGCTCGATTTCTCATCGCCGAGAAACCTCAAGGCACCAACGCACTCATCGCCCAAACGCTCGAGCATCGATAAATAGTCTGACTGGGGGATTTGAAAACGCATCGACAGCTCATGCCGAACCGGGCCCTCGGGAAGCATGCCCGAAAAGAAGGCCGAAAACTCATTGCTGGCATATGGCTCATGTCGCAAGGGAAGAGAAGCTGAGAGTGCGGCAGCATCGTCGCGTTCAAGATATCCCTCATCATATGCAAACGTCTCGTTTACGGGGTCGGCCCTCTCAAATTCTCCGACCAGCTCAAACGTTCCCCGATACTCACGATAAACCTTTAATGCCATGAGCCGTCGCCCCTCTCCCTCAGGATCAAATCGACCCCCAAGCTGTTAGCGATTTGAAGGGTTTGGCGAAGATTGGCACCCGCCTTTCCACGCTCAAGCTCGCTCACAAAGCGCAAACTGCACTGGTTGAAATCAGCCACATCGCGTTGGGTATAACCGAGCTTCTTCCGGCGCTCACGCAAATATGCACCGAGTTCAGCTGGGTCAAAAATCGTTCGCTCATTCCAGTCTTGCATGCTAATCCCCTATGATTATCCCAAACGGGATAATCATAGCACATCATGATGGAATTATCCCGTTTGGGATAATTGTCTTAACGTGAATGACGCTCCGGGACGTTACACCGCGACGACTACTCAAAGTATTGGAATTTGTTGGTCGAGAAGGCAAACGTGACGACGAAGCCTTCGCCGGGCTCGGATGCCGCGGTGACATCGATACCCATCTTGGAGCACAGACGCGCCACCAGGTAGAGGCCAATGCCCGTTGCGCGCTTGGTGGTGCGGCCGTTATCGCCGGTAAAGCCCTTCTCGAACACGCGCGGCAGGTCGGCCGCGCTCACGCCGCAGCCGTTGTCCGCGACGGTGAGCTCGATGCGTTCGCTCGCCAGGCCCTCGTCCAGCAACGCGCCCGAAAACACGATCTTTGCGCCGTCCTCGCGCGCATATTTAATGCTGTTCTGAATGAGCTGGCCCAGAATAAACTCGAGCCACTTCTCGTCGGTAAAGACCTCAAAGTCGAGGTTCTCGCACACCGGGGCCACGTGCGCCGCGATGAGCTCGCGCGCGTTGGCCTTAATCGCGCCCGTCACCAAGGTCTTGAGATCCCAGCGGCGAATCAGGTAGTCGCGCTCCACGACTTCCGAACGCGCGTAGTACAGCGCCTGGTCGATATAGCGCTCCACGCGAGCCAACTCACGGCCCAGGTCATCCACACGAGACAGGTCGTCTTCGCTGCCATCCAGGTTTTCCAAAATTAGATGAGCCACCGCCAGGGGCAGTTTGGCCTCGTGGACCCAGCTCTCGATATAGTCGCGATAGTCATCGGTCTGACGCCGGCCTTCGGCAACCTCGTCGCAAGCGGCTTTGCCCACCCGGCGCAAGACCTCGTACTCGAGCTCGCCCTCGGCATAGGTCGGGCATTGCACCATCTCCTGCACCCATGCGGGGCTCTCGAGCTCCTCGGCCGCGCGCTCCAGCTGACGCAGAAAACGGCGGCGACGCGCGTACTCGACCACGATGCCGAGCATACCAAAGATAAAGGACACGCCGACCGCCACGACCACGTTAGAGACGGGTGCACCGGCAACCGTCAGCACAAAGCAGCTCAGCAGCACACCGCACGTCCACACGGCGACGGGAAGCAGCGCATCTTTAAAGAACTTGCCAAACGACATAGCCGGCCCCTAGACCGAATAGCCTTGGCCGCGATGCGTGGTCAAATACCCCTTGATGCCGATTTTTTCGAGCGTGGTGCGCAGGCGGTTGATGTTGACGGTGAGCGTATTGTCGTCCACGAAGGCGTCGGAGTCCCACAGGTCCTGCATGATGGCCGAGCGCGAAACGATCTTGCCCGCGCGGCTCAGAAGCAGCGAGAGGATACGCAGCTCGTTTTTGGTGAGCTCGGTGCTGGTGCCCGTTTGCGTGTTGGTGACCATTGAGCGGGCGAGGTCGAGCTCCAGCCCCTTGTGGACAAGTGTGCTGCGCTCGCCTGACGCCGCGGTGCGACGCAGCAGTGCGTTGATGCGCGCCACAAGCACACGGGCGCTGTAAGGCTTGGGAACAAAGTCGTCCGCGCCGAGCGTCATGGCCATAACCTCGTCGATCTCGGTCGTGCGCGACGTGAGAACGATGATGGGAACCTCGGATTCGCGGCGAACCTCGTGGCAGATATGCTGGCCGTCCTTGACGGGAAGCGTGAGGTCGAGCAGCACCAGGTCGGGCACGGCGGCGAGAATATCGCGCGAGACATGCTCAAACGATTCGCAGGCCTCGACTTCAAACCCGGCGCGGGCAAGGATGTCGACAAGCTCACGACGAATGGGCTCGTCGTCCTCAACGATATAGATCAGCGCCATTGATTCCGCTCCCCTCTTGGTTGTCTTGTCCCATTATGACCGCAAAGCTGCAGGTACACGCCTCGCGCGGTGCCAGGTGACAGAACTGTTCGCGAGCGGGGGCGTTTTGTCCGCCTCGCACTCGCAGCGGTGGCGGGGACCAAAATGATTCTTTAATCCCCGTCCCAGAAAAATCATTTAGCGGCGGGCGCGGAGCTTTTCGTAGCCTTCGGCGAAGAAGGCGACCGTGGCGGCGTCGGCCTCGGCGGCGTCCGTCTCGGTTGCGGGGACCACGCCGTGCTCGTCACTCACCAGGAACAGCGCGCCCTTGAGCTGCGCGGGAATGTCCACGCGCGTGACCGGGATGCCCTTGGTCTGGGCCAGCTGCTCAATGAGCGTCGCCGTGCCGCACAGACACTCGTCCGCTGGCGCCACAAAGGCCAGCTCGCCGTTATCGACGGCGGCGAGCAGCTCGGACGCCACGCCGGTTTCGTCGGCCTCGGAGCGGGCCTCGGCGGAGCGGGCACGTAGCGCCTTGGCCGACGTATCGGCCAGCGGCTCGTACTCGCCCACCGTCATGGCGGCGTTGCCGTTGATGTCGATCACCAGCATGAGCACGCCGTCGTGTGCGGTGTAATCACCCTCGGCAAGCGACCACTCAACGTGTTGTTTGGCCCAGCTGAGCATGTTGTGGGTAAGCGGCTCGCCCTGCACCAGGCGCTCGGACAGCGCGCGAATGTGGCGGTTGAGCATGGGCACCTTTTTGTTGGACATGCGCCAACGGCAGACAAGCGCGGGCTTGTCGAGCGTAAACTTCTCGACCGCCTCCTGATTGGCGCAAAAGTCCTCGTACGCACGCTGATCCTCGGCATTGCCAAACAGCTCGGCATCATCAATCTGGGGCATGGTCATACCTTTCGTGTTAGTCATTCCGTCCTCTTATACCAAAAAGACGGCCCTCCAAACGGAGCAGCCGTCTTTTGCAGAGATTATTTTGACGATACGGTCAGGCGACCGATCGGCTTAATGGGATAGAACAACATCCCATTAAGGGTTTTCCAAGTGCCCGAGATTGCCCCGAAAGAGGAGCGCCGCGTACTAAATGTACGCAAGCGACGGTTTGAGGGGCAAGGTCGGGTGCTTGGGAAAGCCTCTAGTGCCTAAAATGCCTGGCCCCTGTGAAGACCATCGCAATACCATGCTCGTTGCAGGCCTGGACGCTCTCGTCGTCGCGCTTGGAGCCGCCGGGCTGGATGATGCAGGTCACACCGTGCTCGGCAAGCACGTCGACGTTGTCGCGGAACGGGAAGAACGCGTCGCTTGCACAGGCAAAGCCGCCCTTCTCCACGCCCTCGCGCTCGCAGAAGTCCTCGGCACGCTCGCAGGCAAGCAGTGCGGAGTCAACGCGGTTAGGCTGACCCGGGCCCATGCCAATGCCGGCCTTGCCCTTGGAGACCAAGATGGCGTTGGACTTAACGCCCTTGCAGACCTTCCAGGCAAACTCGAGCTCGGCCATCTCGGCGTCGGTGGGCTTGCGGTCGGTGGGGAACGTAAAGGTCGCGGGATCCTCGGTCACGTGGTCGACCTCCTGCACCAGCATGCCGCCGTCGACGGAGCGCAGCTCCACCTGAGCGCCGTGGTCCACGCCGCCGGTCGCCAACACGCGCAGGTTGGGGCGCTTGGCCATGCGCTCGAGCGCCTCGGCGGTGTAGCTCGGGGCGATGATGACCTCGACGAACTGCTTGTTCTGATCGGCAAAGTGCTCAACCAGATCAAAGGGAACCTCGCGGTTGCAGGCGATGATGCCGCCGAAGGCGCTCTTGGGATCGCAGGCAAAAGCGCGGTCGTAGGCAGCCGTGATGTCCTCGGCAACGGCGGAACCGCAGGGGTTCTGGTGCTTGAGGATTACGCAGGCCGGCTCGTCGAACTCGCGGACCAGGTTCCAGGCGGCGTCGGCATCCAGATAGTTGTTGTAGCTGAGCGGCTTGCCCTGGATCTGCTTGGAGCCCACGAGCGGGAACTGCGAGCTCGCGGTGTTCTCGCAGCCCTCGGCAAAGCGATAGACTGTGGCTTTCTGCTGCGGGTTCTCGCCATAGCGCAGGTCGTCGACCTTCTCCAGCGAAATCTCGAGCTTGGCAGAGGTGTCCGCCACGTCGCTTGCCTGGGCGGCGAGCCAGCGGGAGATGGCCGTGTCGTAGGCGGCGGTGGTCTGGTAGACCTTCACCTGCAGGCGACGACGGGTGGAAAGCGTGGTGCAGCCACCGGTCTCGTGCATCTCGGCCAGGACGGCATCATAGTCGGCCGGATCGGAAATGACGGTAACGCTCGTGGCGTTCTTGGCGGCAGAGCGCAGCATGGAGGGGCCACCGATGTCGATGTGCTCGATGGCGTCCGCGAAGGTGACCTCGGGGTTGGCGACGGTCTTCTCGAACTCGTACAGGTTGACGACGACCAGGTCGATCAGCTTAATGCCGTGCTGAGCCGCCTCCTGCATGTGCTGCTCGGAATCGCGGCGGGCCAGCAGCGCGCCATGAACCTTGGGGTGCAGGGTCTTAACGCGGCCGTCCATCATCTCGGGATAGCCCGTGAACTCCTCGATGGGGGTTACGGGAACGCCCGCGTCCTCGATGGCACGAGCCGTGCCGCCCGTAGAGATGATCTCGACGCCAAAGTCGTCAACCAGCGTCCGTGCGAAATCGACGACGCCCGTCTTATCGGTAACCGAGATCAACGCGCGTGCGATCTTCACATCAGATCCCATGCAGTCCTCCTGTCTGGTACGCCGCCGTGCTCTGTGAGTCGGTGATACGTCGATCTGCAGCGCTCGCGCAGCGGCATTGAAAATACTGATTTAATGTAGCGCATCGAGCGCATCGATGCACCCCGCAACGGGCGCATGTGCAGAAAAAGTTTGCGAGCGGAGGGGATGGGCATGGCACCGGGCACGGTGAGTTCATGGAACACAGGGGCACCATAATTAGATGCCAATGGCGTGGTAGAACTGTGCTCGATATGCATCCGCAAAAGAAAGAGGCACCATGGTCTCGCGGGTTCTCTACCGACCGTTTGATACCGAAGACTTCGACGCCATCGCGCTGATTCTGCAGCAGCTTTGGCATAACAATTCGGATAACGATGAGTACAACCGCCTTGAGGCCGCGTGCGACCTCGCCTATTGCCTTTCGTCGTCGACGTTTTCACAGGTTGCCGTAATCGACGGTCAGGCGCGTGGCATTTCGCTCGCGCGTGCGGGACAGAGCTCCGGCGCCACTATCAACGAGCATTGGATGGATACCGAACGCGCGCTGCTATCGCAGATGCGTGAGCTAGAGCCCGATGCGTGCGCCGAGTATCTCTCGTTTGTGCGCGCAACCATCCGAACCAACAACCGCCTGCTCGAAAGCAGCCCGTTGCCGCACGACAACGAGGTCACGCTGCTTGCCGTGGATCGCGATGTCCATGGCCTGGGCGTTGGCACGGTTCTGCTCGATGCCGCCGTCTCGCACCTGTCCTCGCTTGGAGCGACGAGGGCGCACCTGTACACCGACTCCAACTGCTCGTGGAAGTTCTACGAGCTGCACGGCTTTAAGCGCACGGCCACGCACCGCGCCAACCGCGAAGAGCGCCGTCACGACATGCCGCGCGAAAGCTTCCTCTACGAACTCGATCTAACAGCCTAAACCTGGCAGCCATACCTAGTCATTCAGGAACGTCCCCAGTGACTAGTCGTTGGGGACAGTCTTCGTAGGTAGCGCATAAAAATGGGATGGATCCGTCGGCAGTCGCCGGAGAAGATCCATCCCAAAAATCAGAACTCGCTAGAACGTTCCGCCGCCGCCTCCGCCGACGCCGCCGCCTCCGCCGCCCGAGAAGCCGCCGCCTCCGCCGCCGCCCGAGCTGTCGGAACTCGAAGCCAGCTCACGGATGCTCTCGTGATACACGTCATCGAACGAATCGAGCGGAGACTCGATACCGTAATGATGGTAGTACCACCAGTAGCAGGGATAATTGTCATAGAAGCCGTCAGCCTCGCGCACCTCGGGCGGCACGGCCTCGGCCAGCTGTCGCAGCACTTCTTTCGAAACGCCCAGGGCAACGCCCATCACCAGCAGCTTGTTCCACAGCACCAAATCGCCGGGGACGGCTTCCTTTAGACGCGTGAAGTCCTCGAGCCAATGCTTAAGTGCCTTGCAGCGAGCCGCCACCTCGGCGCCCTCCGGCGTAAAGCGGCGGAACGTAAGGCCCACGCCGATACCCACCAGCACAATCGGCACCGAGATAACCGCGGCGATAATGTTCGCCTGTGCGCCATCGGTAAAGAAGATGGATCCCACGGGAACAAAGGCAATCAGGACACCAAGAACCAGGCAAAACACCATTGCAACAATGCCGTCCGAGGCAACGTACTCGCTATCGGCCAACTTGCCCTTAACGTTGTTCTGATAGTCCTCGAGCTTGTCGCCCACGGGTGTAGCGTGCTGCTTGACGTAGTGCTGCAGCTCGTCAAACGTGCGCGAGCGATCGCCGTTCTCGTCGGGCTTAGCACCGGCAAAGAAGACCTTGAGCACCATGCGGTCAATGCCCTTGGCCGACTTCCAGCCCGCATCACTCACCGTCACGCGATACGTCTGCTCTTCTTTTTCACGCCCCAACAGGCCCTTCTTGGCCTTGGTCACGGTCGCCTGCTCCAGCTTGATCACACGGTCGTCAGTGAGCTTCATGAGCGTGGCGATATATGCCTGATCGGGCACCTCGTTCCAGCTCATGAGGGCCGAAAGCACGGCGGGATGGTCGGCCGAAGGCACATCGCGGAAATATTCGTCCTGGAAAAGCGGCTTGGGCTTGCGCTTGCGCAGCTTGAGCATAACGATTGTGCCGGTAAAGGCCACCGCCGCAACAACACTTAGCACGGCAAGTGAATTGGCAATCATGCGAGTGTGAGCGCGGCGGGCGTTAGCCTCGTCGGCCCATTCCTTCTCTTCGCTCATGATCGTTGACATGCGCTCTTCGCCCGAAGCGGTAAGCTGCGGCACCCAGTCGCTAGGGAAGGCGATGCGTGCCTCGGCAAATTCGCCCTGATGCACACAGGGAATGGTATAGGTGACCATGGGTGCGTCCGCATCGAGCGATACATCGCCCGTCAGCGGGCCGTGGCCCCATGCGCGGAAGTTATCGCCCTTGACGGCCGCCGTCCCGGCAGCGGCATTTGCGAAGCGCACTTCCATCTCGACATCGTCGGAATCCGCAGACCAGCCGTCGCCCACGAACTTCCAGTAGAGCTCGGCGGTATCGGCCCAGTTCATAACCGCACCGGTCATGGTGTAGCTCACGTAATAGATCGCGCTGTCGCCGCTCTCGTGGGGGCTGAACACCTTAATCCTTACGCCGTCACCGGTCTGCTCGACCGTGTAGACGCCAGAATCGCCCTTGTTCGCGCTATCGACTTTGTTAAACGCGGTGTCCTCTTCCTCGACACTCAGCACGTCGACGCCCGCCGTGCCGCCCTGCTGGTTGGTGCCCGTATTGATCTCCCAAAACACGCCGTTGATGTCGTCGTCGAAATCAAACTGGCGTCCCTCGACAACGGTCAGCGATCCATCGGCCTCAACCGTGGCACTGATATAGGTTTGGGTCATGGAATAACCGTCGGCGTGTGCGGCGGCGGGCAGTAGCAGCAATGCAAGCGCGACGAGTGCGCAGACGGAAGCAAATCGCGCAAACAGGCGGCGCTGCCGACAGGTTTTGGCAACGGGGTCGTTCATGGGCACATCCTTTGTCTGTGATACCAGCAACGCCATTGTCCCACGTTTACGGGCGCACATGACGAACATCTAGGCCAGCGGAGTATCAAACGGGACGAAAGTCACGCCCGCGGCCGGCACCTGGGGACGTTCCTTATCTGCCGGCAATCTGGGACACTCCTTGGCATGGCCTGCGCCAGCAATAGATACCACTTCACAGCTCTGTCACAGGTGTAGCGGCTTTGTGTGGGTGCGGCACGCGCTGATTGAGCCGCCAGCCGAGGGGCATAAAGCAGTTGAGCGAAAACGGTTTGCCCCTTTGCCGTTCGCTCGAGGATCATGTCCCCCTTTTCCGCGGAAACCCCGGCAGTTGCGAAGAGCTGCCGGGGTTTCTGTCGTTTGTGAGGCTAAGTCGGTACGCAGCGATCGAGACCTTGAGCCGCAAACCCACCGTGCGCAATGCGCACCGCCGCCAACTTGTGAGCGCGGCAACGCCTTCCCTGCCAAGCCCCGCGCTATACTCGTCCGCATGGATATCAAAACACGCAACATAGCAACGCCCGCCGCGGACGCGGGGGCGACGCCACCCGCCTCCGCCCCCGCGCCCGTCGTGGGCCGTTTCGCCCCGTCGCCCTCGGGCCGCATGCACCTGGGCAACGTGTTCAGCTGCCTGTGCTCGTGGCTTTCGGCCCGCAGCCAGGGCGGCAGCATCGTGCTGCGCATCGAGGACCTGGACGATCGCTGCAAGCGCCCGGAACTTGCCGCTCAACTGATTGACGATCTGACCTGGCTGGGGCTCGAGTGGGACGAAGGCCCCTACTACCAGCACGATCGCCTGGATCTGTACGAGGACGCCCTGCGCCAGCTGCAAGACGCCGGCCTCACCTATCCCTGTTTTTGCACGCGTGCCGAACTCCACGCCGCGAGCGCGCCGCACGCCAGCGACGGCACGCCCATCTACCGCGGCGCCTGCAGAGGTCTTTCTGCTGATGAAATCACCCGCCGCAGTGCCCTGCGTGCTCCGGCCACGCGCCTGCGCGTGCCCACCGTCGACGACCTCGCCAGCGACGTGATCGAATTCGTGGACCGCACGTACGGAGCCCAATGCGAAGCACTCGCCACCGAGTGCGGTGACTTTTTGGTGCGCCGCAGCGACGGCGTGTTTGCCTATCAGCTGGCCGTGGTGGTCGACGACGCTGCCATGGGCGTCACCGAGATCGTACGCGGATGCGACCTGCTTGGTTCCACGCCGCGCCAGATCTATCTGCAACATCTGCTGGGACTGCCCACGCCGCACTACGCGCACATTCCGCTGCTCATGTCACCGGACGGCCGCCGCCTTTCCAAGCGCGATCGCGATCTGGACCTGGGCGAGCTCCGCACCCGCTTTGGCACACCCGAGGCACTGTTGGGATGGCTCGCCGGGCAAACAGGCATCGCGCCGGACACCACGCCGCGTACCGCCGAGCAGCTGGTCGAGCACTTTAGCTGGGACGTCATCCGCGCGCATCGGGAGAACATCACTGTAACGGTCGAGTAGCCAGCCACCCCGCCTCTACGCAACATCCCAGGGCTGGAGTTCGTCGCCCAAGCGAACGATGCAGTCGTAGAGCACGGTGTGACGCTCGGCCGGGTTGGTATCCCGATGAAAATGCCCGTAGTACCAGCGCTTGTAGTCCAGGTGGTCCTCCAGCTCATCGAAAAACGTGGTGAGTCGATCGACATCGGGATAATTCCAGCCAGGTGCCGGGTAAAGCGTGGGCGAAAGCATGCGCGTGGAGCAGGTATGGGTGATCGCATAGTCGACCTTCCAGCCCACGCTGTCGAGCTTTGCCCGCGCCTCCTCAAAGTTGCGCTCGTCCGGCAGCTCCTGCGGCCACCAGCTGGAATACGGAATGCGGCATTCCTTATCCACGCTCGTGGCGCCGCCCATGGTAAAGATCGTTGAGCCGTCGAGCTCAAAAACCTCACCGCGCGTCAGGCGTCGGATGGGCGAGGTGTCCGACAGACGCTGCGTCAGGCCTCCGTGCCACAGCTCCATGGGGCGCTCCGACCAGTGATCGAAACGCTCATGGTTGCCGTCGACAAACAGCACGGTATAGGGGCGCGACTCAAGCCAGGCGATGTCGGCACATTCCTCGGCAGAGAAATCCCACGGAAAGCCAAAGTCGCCCGCGATGATGAGATAGTCGTCACTTGTCAGACCATCTCCAAGATCCCAGTCGCGAAGCTTTTGCATGTCGGCGCCGCCGTGAATATCGCCCGTCACATAGACCGTCATCGGATCACCACTTCCCTGTAAGTCGCTAGCCCACATTCTGCACGATCACTAAGCCAACCGTTCCAGCCCTTCTATCCTTTGGGACCTACCCCTCGTTCTTCCATCCAAACGGGTCAAGCACCCAAAAAATCAGATCGAGCACGCCGCCGGTCATCATGGCGCCGGCAAGGGCCATGCAAACGTGCAGGGAACTGGCACTTCGGAGCACGTCGAATGGCCCCAGAACAGCCAGCAGCGCGACCGCTGCGCCGGCTACGCACAGCGCGAGGCACGGCCCCGCGTCCTTAACGCACTTCTTTGCGAGATGCTTTGCGTTGTCACTCATCAATATCGAACTCCTTAGAGGGTCGTTGTTTGGGTACATGCCTCCGCGGCAGAGCAGGGCGGCAGGGTAAGTGTCACATGTCGTGCGGACATCAATGGAGAAACCGCCTGCTCGACCAACCTTTGACGCCGTTTTGCACCGGCACCACATCCCCCGCTATCGAGGTCTAATACTTTTCCCACCGCTACCCAAAAACTCATCCAACATTAATCTTGGCTCAAGAATCGCTTAATCTATAACCTGCACTATAGAGTTCGACCAAGGGCGGGGCGGCGCCACGCAGGCCGCCGAACGCAACGCTCGCGCCCGGGCAGATCGCCCGGCGTCGCGCCCATCGAACGAAAGGACAGGTCATGGACGACCTCGAAAAAGTTGAAACCATCCGCACCAAGTGCAACGTGAGCTACACCGATGCCAAGGCGGCGCTCGACGCCGCCGACGGCAACGTTTTGGACGCCATCATTTGGCTCGAGTCGCAGGGCAAGACCCAGACCACATCAGCGCATGCCGCCACCGAGTCTGAGCCGGTCGATGAGCCCTCGGCCGAGATGATCGCCGCGCAGGCCGCCTACGAAAAGTCGAGCGAAAAGACCGACTTCTCCAAGAAGATGGACAGCGTATGGGAGTACCTCAAAAAGCTCTTCCGCCTGAGCCTGGACACCAAGTTTATCGCCACGCGCCGCGATGCGATCATCCTCAACATCCCCATCCTGATCCCCATCATCGCCCTGTTTGCCTGGGGCGCTACGATTTGGCTAATGCTGATTGGCCTGTTCTTTGGCATGCGCTACCGCATCGACAGCGACGGCGACGTGCCCGGCAGCATCAACAACCTTATGAATCACGCCGCCGATGCCGCGGACGACATCAAGCAAAATCTGAACGACGACAAGTAATCGCAAACGGGGGCACGCATGGCACGGATCCTGATCGTAGAGGACGAGGAGAAAATCGCCCGCTTTGTGACGCTCGAGCTGGAGCACGAGGGCTACCAGGTGGAACACGCCGCCGATGGCCGCACCGCCGTGGACCTGGCGCTGGAGCGCAACTACGATCTTATTCTGCTCGATGTGCTGTTGCCGCAGCTCAACGGCATGGAGGTCCTGCGGCGCGTCCGCAAGCACAAGGATGTGCCGGTGATAATGGTCACCGCGCGCGATGCCGTGATGGACAAGGTGGCCGGGCTCGATGCCGGCGCCGACGATTACCTGACCAAGCCGTTTGCGATTGAGGAGCTGTTCGCACGGATCCGCGTGGCGTTGAAGCGCTCGGAGGCCGTGCGGGCGGCTTCAGGCGTTGGCGGCATCGGGACGGGCGCGGCAGGCGGCACGGGTGTCGGCGCCACTGCGATGCCCCCGGTCAGTGACTCGACCCAGGTTTCCGCCTCGCTCTCCCCCGCCACGCTCGCCGTGGGCTCGGTTGCGCTCGACCCCGACCGCCGCGAAGTCACGGTCGGCGGCTCGCCCATTGCGCTCACGGCCCGCGAGTTCGATGTCCTCGCCTTGCTTATGGCGCATGCCGAGACCGTGCTCACGCGCGAACGCATCGCGCACGAAGCGCTGGGCTACGAATACATGGGCGACACCAACAACGTCGACGTGCACATCGCGCATCTACGCGCCAAGATCGAGGACGCCGGCGGCGCCCGCATCATCCAGACCGTGCGCGGGGTGGGCTATGTCTGCCGCGCGTAACGCCGAGGCCAAGCGCGTCACCTCCATCGCCCGCGCCATCAACTGGAGCTATATGTGGCGCCGCCTGATGAGCTACGTTTGGCTCGACCTGCTGCTAGTAGTGATTGTGGCGGCGATCCTTGTCTATGGATACAACCAGACGCTGCCCGACGGCGCGTTTACCGCAGGATGGATCCCCGGCGCCACCGTTCACGGCATGACGCTGACGCCCGCGCGCGACTGGGACCTGACAACGCTCACCTATACCGTCGAGCTTGCGCGTACCACCAAGACTTTCCCCCTCGCGCAGGACCTCGTCGCGCTATGGCCTCTCTACCTTGTCGTTGTGGGTTGGCAGGTCATCAGCGTGCTCAACATGCTCGGCGGAGCCCGTCGCGTGCGCCGCACTATGGCACCGCTCAACGACCTTGCCTTGCGCGTGGACGAGCTCGGCCGCATGCAGCTCTCCGGCGGCAAGATGGAAACACTGGAGCAGGCCATCGAGCGCGCAAGCGTCGACTCGCCGAGCGTCACCACCGGCGACGCCGACCTGGCAAGCATCGAGGTTGCACTCAACCGCCTACTGCGCCAGATGCAAGAGGCCAAGCTGCAGCAGATGCGCTTTGTCAACGATGCGAGCCACGAGCTGCGCACGCCCATCGCGGTGATTCAGGGTTACGTAAACATGCTCGACCGCTGGGGCAAAGACGACCCGGACGTGCTGGCGGAATCCATCGCCTCGCTCAAGGCCGAAAGCGAGCACATGCAAGAGCTCGTGGAGCAGCTGCTGTTTTTGGCGCGCGGCGATGCCGGGCGCACGGTCCTGCGGCGTGCGGATACCAACCTGGCCGCACTGGTCGGCGAGGTATGCGAGGAATCGCAGATGATCGATACCGAGCACACGTATCGGCTGGCCTTTGACGCTGCGCTTGTCAGCGACCCGCGCTGCGACGCGCCCGTTGACGTGGCGCTCGTGAAGCAGGCTCTGCGCGTGATCGTGCAAAACGCCGCCAAGTACTCGGATGCGGGAACGACCGTCACATTTGGCATAACGCCCAATGCGGGCATGGACACGATCGACATAAGTGTTGAGGACGAGGGCATCGGCATGAACCAGGAATCCGCAGCTCACGCGTTTGAACGGTTCTACCGCGCCGACAATGCACGCGATGCCGGCGCACAGGGCTCGGGTCTGGGGCTTGCCATTGCCAAGTGGATCGTCGATAGCCATGGCGGCGTCATTGGCGTGACCTCAGTCGAGGGCGCCGGCAGCCGCTTTACGATTCGCCTGCCGCACTAGGAAGCCCCTCGGCATAAATAAAGGGATAGGGCCACACGGCCCTATCCCTTTTTGCTAGCTATGGCAGCTTGTGCGCTACTCGCGGCACAGATGCACGGCGAAACCGGCGAACTCGCGCTTAAAGTACACGAGCTTGGTACCCCCGTCGGGCAGCAGCACGCGCGACTCCTCGTTGACCTCGAGCCCGCGCTCGGCAAACCACTTCTCAGCTGCATCGATGTCGTTAACGGCAAAGCCGATGTGGCCCTTGGTGCCACGACCGTTCTGCTTCATGATCTCGACCAGCGAATCGTTAAAGTACGAAACGGGGGTCTCGATAACGGGCAGGCCCATCATCGTCGAGAACAGCTCCGCGATCTCCAAGGCATCTGCCGGGTCGGTGGCGTTAATGCCCACATGGGCAACGCGCATGCCAAAGAGCTCGACCGGATTGGCGCTCTGCTCATTCATACAGGCAGCGCCTACTGAGCCATAACGTCGAGAACGGCCTTCTCGGCAGCAACGCGGTTCATGCCGGTCATGAAGGGCACGCCGCTCACGTACGGGCAGGTGAGGCCCTCGGGGGCAACGGTGGTGGCGATCAGCAGGTCGGCGCCCTCGTCGCAAGCGTCCTTGGCCTCGGAGATGGCGCACTGCACGATCTCATACTTGCCGGCATAACCGTTGGCGTCGAGCATGGTAGCGACCTTCTGGGCAACGAGCGTGGAAGTAGCAGCGCCAGCACCGCAAGCCAAAACGATCTTCTTCATAGGTAATATCTCCCTTCATGGTTTACTTTAGGTAAGTGTACCGCAGCGAGCGATGGCACTCAGCCTCGATGAGCTTTTATGCCAGTTTGCTTGCGCGCTGCGTATAATACATCTAGTACGTGTTGTCATACCGCTCGCTTTATGAGCGACTAAGGACCCCAATATGCCCGATTCCCGCACACTCTGGACCGCCGTCGTTATCATCTGCATCGCCGTATCGGTGTTCTTTAGCGTCAAAAAACGCACCACGTTCAAGCGTCTGCAGCAGCTTATGGCTGCCAAGCAGTGGGACGAGTTCGATCGTTTGCTCGACGGCAAACTCACCAGCATGCTGTACCCACGCTACAACCGCGACTACCTGCGCCTGAACTCCTATCTGCTGCGCGAGGACCACGAGCGTGCCAGCGAGATGTTCGACCTGCTGCTGGGGCTCAACCTCCCCAAGATGCAGCGCGTCGACCTGGTGATCAAAGCCTTTAACTACTATGTTGGCCAGGAGGACCGCAAAAAGTCCAAGGAGTTGCTGCACGAGATCAAGGGCTTTGAGGGCGGTCAGGCCGAGGCAGTTGCGCACGAGTGCCAGCTGATGTACGACACGATGATCCTCAAGCGCCACAACGACATTCCCGAGCTGGAGCGCATGCTCGAGGATGTCGGCGACGACCCGGTCAAGCGCTGCCGCTTGGAGTACCTGCTGGCCCTGCAGTACCAGAACAAGGGCGACGAAGCCAAGTTCCAGGAGTTCCTGGAGAAGTCGGGCCAACACTCGATGGCCGTCAACGCGTAACGGACGGCTTGTGCTAGACTTCTAGTCTCACGGGGGCGTGGCGGAATTGGCATACGCAGGAGACTTAAAATCTCTCGCCGCAAGGATTGTGGGTTCGAGTCCCACCGCCCCTACCATATGGAGCTTTCGAGCCCGTGTCCCCAAGGGATGCGGGCTCGCTTCTTTTAGATGCCGGTGGGACTCGAACCCGCGAGGGGGCGAGCGTTAAGCGGACGCGCAGCGTCCGAAGCCGGTGCGTATTTGCGCAGCAAATGCGCGGACGTCCCACCGCCCCTACCATATGGAGCTTTCGAGCCCGTGTCCCCAAGGGATGCGGGCTCGTTTCTTTTACACGCCGGCGGGGCTCTAAGTTGCGGTGGAATAGTTCCTGTTTTGGCAGTTTATCAGCCCATTTAGGAACTATTCCACCGCAACTTAGGTTGGTATTTACACATTTTCCGATGGAAAAACGTGGCTGTCTCGCACATTTTCCGATGGAAAAACGTGGTTGTCTCGCACATTTTCCGATGGAAACGACCAAATGGCCTTATACTAGCCGAGAGGGTTGGGAGGCAATATGCAGCGACAGCTTATGAGTGAACTTATCGCTTGGAAATCAAGGGCGAATCGCAAACCTCTCTTGCTTAGGGGAGCCCGCCAGACAGGAAAGACTTGGCTTCTTAACGAATTCGCAAGCCAGCAGTATCGAAACGTCATTCGTTTTGACTTTATGCTCGAGCCGAGCACACGCTCGCTGTTCGATGGGGACCTCGACCCCAAGCGCATCATCTCCCAGATAGAACTCCTACGTGGCCAAACCGTAACGCCGGCAGACACGCTCATCATCTTCGACGAGATCCAAGAGGCGCCACGCGGGATCACCTCACTCAAGTACTTCAACGAACTTGCACCCGAATACCACATCGTGGCAGCCGGTTCCTATATGGGCCTCGCGCTCCGACGCGAAAACGAGTCATTTCCCGTCGGCAAAATCGACCAGCTCACCATGCGTCCCATGGGGTTTGCCGAGTTCGTTCGTGCCGTCGACGGCAACCCGCTCGCCGATGCCATCCTTGCCGCAGACATGAACCTTCTGGCAAACGTTACCGAAAAGCTCGAGCGCTTGCTCAAGGAATACCTTGTTGTCGGCGGTATGCCCGAAGTTGTCTCCGCTTTCGCCGAGACACGCGACTTCATCGAAGCCCGAAGGCTTCAGCAGCAAATCATCGAGGCTTACGAATCCGATTTTGGCAAACATGCACCCGCCCGCATCGTCGAGCGCATGAGGTTGGTTTGGAAATCCCTTCCCGGCCAGCTTGCAAAGGAGAACAAGAAGTTTGTCTATGGCGCCCTTCGTCCCGGAGCGCGCGCACGCGATTTCGAGGAAAGCCTCCAGTGGCTCACGGACTACGGAATCGTTCATAAGGTGCCACGTGTCTCCGCTCTAAAGGCGCCGCTCTCGAGCTATGAAGACCTCTCGGGCTTCAAACTGTTCTGCATCGACACCGGCATCCTCGGAGCGCTCTCCGGTCTCTCTCCGGCCATCGTTCTTAACGGATCCGCTGTTTTTACCGAGTTCAAAGGTTCGCTGACCGAACAATACGTCGCGCAGGAGCTTTTGCTCCAGGACAAAACTCCCGCGTATTGGTCCTCTACCTCCGGCAATGCCGAAACCGACTTTGCCATCGACCATGCGGGAACCGTGCTTCCGCTTGAGGTCAAGGCAGCAGAGAACCTTAAAGCGAAGAGTCTGAAAATAGCCTGCGAAAAATTCAAACTCGAGCGTTGCGTGAGGAGCTCCCTGGCGGCATATAGAGACGAGGGCATGCTCGTCAATATTCCGCTTTGGGAGATTGGGCAGATCGACAAGCTGGCATAGGCGCTGTGGGGACGCCCCGCAAGGACTGTCCCCAGGTGCCGGCAGAAAAGGAACGTCCCCAGGTGCCGGCTGTTGAGTTGCGGTGGAATAGGGACTGTTTGGTGCCCGAAAGGGCGATTTTAGTCCGTATTTCACCGCAACTTATTTAAAGGGCGCTGAGGCTGGGAGTCCAGCCGATGGTGGGGGTTGTGCCGTCGAGAGTCTCGTTGATGGTGGCGGCCATGCCAGCGAGTAGGCTGTTCTCGCTTACGGTGAGCGTCTTGTAGCCGCCGGCTCGCATGAGCTCGCGAATCACCACGGCGCCGGCCAGAATCACGCCCGCGCGCTTGGACTGCACGCCCGGCAACGCGGCAATGCCTGCAACATCCAACGCAGACATGCGCTCGATAGCGGCCGAAATCTGCTCCATCGAAAGCTCGCGCAGGTGCACAAAGTTCGAGTCGTACGGCTCCAGCTCGTGGACCAGCGCCACCAGCGTAGTCACCGTGCCACCCACCGCGACCAAGCGTTCGGCGCGCTCAAAATCGCTGGGCAGGCCTTCAAAATAGGCGGCGAACTGCTCACCTGCCCACGCGGCAGCGGCAGTAAGCTCGCCGTCCGCAGGCGGCAGCGCCGAGAAAAACCGCTCCGTCACGCGACGGCAACCGATGTCCAGCGAACGCGTTCCCTCCAGCGCAAAGACCCCGCGCTCCGGCGCGTACACGCCCGTCGCAAGCTCCGTGGATCCGCCGCCCGAATCGGCAACAATGATGCGCTCGCCGGCAAAGTCGTGCGCCACGCCAAAAAACGTCAGGCGTGCCTCGACCTCGCCCGGAATCACCTGTGGCTCAAGCCCCAAATCGCGCAGGCCGTCCAGCAGCAGTGCGGCGTTGGACGCATCGCGCGCGGCGCTCGTGCAGGTGGTGCAGATGCACGCGGCCCCAAAGGCACGGGCCTCGTCCACAAACATGCGACACGCAGCGAGCACGCGCTCAACGGCCGCCTCGCAAAAACGACCCGTCGCGTCCACGCCCTCACCCAGATCGGTAATCTCGGTATGCTTGGACGAGTCCACGATCGCTCCGCCCTCAACCTGGGCCAACACCAGTCGCGACGACACCGTTCCCAGGTCGATCGCGGCCACCTTATGGCGTTTGCAATTTGTCATTGCGGGCTCCCCTCCGGGCGCTATTTGCCGTTGGACACGACCGTCTGGCCCTCGACACCGTTAAACCCAAACAGCATGTCGAGCGCCTGGATGTACCACGGCACGTCCTTACCGACTTCTTCGATTTCCTTGGCAACTTCGCTGGCCTTCTTGGCGTTCGACGACTTCTGGCTCGACGAAGGATCCGAATCGTCGTCCAGGCCCTGCACTTCAATCCTCTTCTCGCCGGGCATCACCAGGCCCAGGTCCTCGGATGCCGCGTCCTTAATGCCCTCCTCCGAAAGCAGCTTGTCGACGCTTTTTTGCAGGTCGTCGTTATATTGCTCGCGAATCTCGACCTGCTTGGCCAAGATGTCGCTCGAGCGTTTTGCCACATACAGGTCGCGCACGGGGAAATACAGGCTCACAAGCGCCAGGGCGACGACAATGCCAACAAACAGCCCCCGCTGGGGACCGTGGGTAAAGTCGTAGATTGCCTTGACCACCGCGTTATCGTTGGCGTAATGCATGAAGTCCGAGCCCGAAAGACGGTTCGAGGGCCTACTCGGCTTTTCATGCGTTTGAGCCGAGGAACGCTGAGCATGCTCCGAGTGCGCCGGGCGCACCGAACGTAGCGGGCGGTCCGTCGACGTATTCACTTGAGCACGGGAGTGTGAGGTACTTGTCGGGCGCTGCGTGGAGCGGTCGGCGCCGGCGTAGGCGGACCCACCGAGCTGCACCGTGCGCGCACGGCGAGGCGACGGCTCACGCGAACCGGCGGAATAGTACCTGTTGTCGTAAATCTGATCCATGTGCGCCTTGTGCGGTTGAGGTTTGTTTGCGCTAAGTATTCTAGTTATAGCACGAGCGCCCGCGCCGCCTTCGCCAGCCTTTGCTCGACATAAAAAAGGCGCTGAGTCATATGGCCCAGCGCCCAATGGTGCTCAACAGCGCCCGGCTGGAGCAAGGCAAATCCGAGTCTTCCCCGCCCCCGCGACCTCCGCGTGCCTAGCGAATGTTGTAGAACGCGGCCTTGCCGGCGTAGCGCGCACTGCCCTCGAGCTCGTCCTCGATGCGGATGAGCTGGTTGTACTTGGCGATGCGATCGCTGCGGCACGGGGCGCCCGACTTGATCTGGCCGGCGTTGACGCTCACGACCAGGTCGGCGATCGTGGAGTCCTCGGTCTCGCCGGAGCGGTGACTCACGATGCAGGCGTAGCCGGCCTCCTTGGCGGTCTCGATGGCCTCGAGCGACTCGGTGAGCGTACCGATCTGGTTGACCTTGACCAGGATCGCGTTGGCGGCACCAAGCTCGATGCCCTTCTTGAGGCGCTCGGTGTTGGTGACGAACAGGTCGTCGCCTACGAGCTGCACCTTATTGCCAATGCGGCGGGTAAGCTCGACCCAGCCGTCCCAGTCCTCCTCGGCCATGCCGTCCTCGATGGAGATGATAGGATAAGTGTCGACGAGCTTCTCCCAGTAATCGACCATCTGGGCGCTCGTGTACTCAACGCCCTCGCCCTTGAGCTCGTACATACCGGTCTCAGCGTTGTAGAACTCGGTGGACGCCGGATCCATGGCGTACATAAAGTCGACGCCGGGCTTAAAGCCGGCCTTCTCCACGGCCTTGGTGATGTACTCGAACGGCTCGGCATTGGTCTTAAGGTTGGGGGCAAAGCCGCCCTCGTCGCCCACGCCGCCGCCCAGGCCGGCCTCGTGCAGCACGCCCTTGAGGGTGTGGTAGACCTCGGCGCACCAACGCAGGCCCTCGGCAAAGCTCGGAGCACCCACGGGCATGATCATGAACTCCTGGAAGTCGACGTTGTTGTCGGCATGCACGCCGCCGTTGAGAATGTTCATCATGGGCGTGGGCAGCAGGTGAGCGTTGACGCCGCCCAGGTACTGGTACAGCGACAGGCCCGCCGACTCGGCGGCGGCGCGGGCAACGGCCAGCGACACGCCCAGGATGGCGTTGGCACCGAGCTTGGTCTTGTTGGGGGTACCGTCCGCGGCAATCAGCGCGGCATCGACGGCACGCTGGTCGAAGGCGTCGAGGCCGACGACGGCATTGGCGCACTCGTTGTTGACGTGCTCGACGGCCTGAGAGACGCCCTTGCCCAGATAGCGGCCCTTGTCGCCATCGCGCAGCTCGCAAGCCTCAAAGGCACCGGTCGAAGCGCCCGAAGGCACCATCGCGCGACCGAAGCTACCGTCCTCGAGCACAACCTCGACCTCGACGGTGGGATTGCCGCGGCTGTCGAGCACCTCGCGACCGTAAACGTCCAAAATATCGCTCATGTTGTCTCCCTCTCACTTGGAAACGTAGTGGATGCAAGCGACCGGCTGACCGTGCACCATCGGTGCGTCTCCGTAAGTTAGCCATGTCGCACTTTTTGCATTATGCCCTAAGTTAGCCGAGGGATACACTTGATTTTCGAAAAATTTAGCGGGAACGATGAGGCGTGTCAGCCCGTCGTTCCCGCAGTCTTACTCCTCCGCCTTTGCGGCATCCCACAGGTCGTTGAGGCCGTGGGTCGAAAGCTCGGCAAGATCCACGTGGGCATCGGCCGCCATCTGCTCCATCGCAGCCCAGCGACGGCGAAACTTGGCCGTGCTCGCGCGCAGGGCGCTCTCGGCGTCGATACCCTCCTTGCGCGCGACGTTGACCAGGGCAAAGAGCAGATCGCCAAACTCCATTTCGCGCTCGGGCGAGCCAGGGGCCTCGGCCTCAAACTCGGCACGCTCCTCGGCGACCTCGTCCCACACATCCTGGACCGTCTCCCACTCAAAGCCCACGGCAGCCGCCTTGCGCGAGACCTTTTGCGCTTGCATCAGCGCCGGCAGGTGCGTGGGCACGCCGTCGAGCAGCCCCTCGGGCGCGGCCTCGCCTGCCGCCACGGCCTTGTCCTTGGCGGCCTTCTCGGCAAGCTTGACCTCGTCCCAAATCTTGAGCACCTCGTCAGAGCTGTCGGCATCCGCATCGCCAAACACGTGCGGATGACGGCGAATGAGCTTGGCGTCGATATCGTGCGCCACGTCGGCCAGCGTAAACTCGCCGGCGTCCGCCGCGATCTGCGCATGCAACACTACCTGCATGAGCACGTCGCCCAGCTCCTCGCGCAGGTGCGCCGCGTCGTCGGCCTCGATGCAGTCGAGCGCCTCGTAGGCCTCCTCGATCATGTTCTTGCCAATGCTGCGGTGCGTCTGCTCGCGGTCCCACGGGCAGCCGTCGGGCTGACGCAGACGCCAGATGGTCTGCACCAGATGCTGCAGCTCGGCCGATGCATCTACCAGCGTGGACAGGTCACGCGAACCCTCGGCATTTTGCTGAGCCATGTGCTGCGCCATGGTTATTCCTCCTCCAGGACCACGTGGCGGAACGCGCCGCCCTCGTAGATGCCGTAGCTGTGCGTACCGTCCTTGGGGATGCTCACGCTGCCGGGGTTGAAGAGCCACAGACCAGGATGCTCCTCGCTCGCTTCGTTGACCTTGATGTGCGTGTGACCGTAGACGAGCGCGGAGCTCTCGGGCAGCGCGGGCGCGTGGTCGACGCTGTTGTGCATACCGGCGCCAAAAACGTGGCCGTGCGTCAGGAACAGCTCGCGGCCGTTCTCGTCGAATAACGTGGCATAGTCGGCCATGATGGGAAAGTCGAGCACCATCTGGTCGACCTCGGCGTCGCAGTTGCCGCGCACCGCGATGATGCGGTCGGCCAGGGCGTTGAGCAGCGGAATCACGCGCTTGGGAGCGTAGTCGCGCGGCAGGTCGTTACGCGGGCCGTGGTAGAGCAGGTCGCCCAGCAGCACAATGCGATCGGGCTGCTCGGACTCGATGGCGGCGCAAAGGCGTTCGGTCCAATATGCCGAGCCGTGGATGTCGGAGGCGATGAGGTATTTCATGGTGGTCCTTTCGGTGAGGTTGATGGGGTGGGTGTGGCGCGTCGCCGACCGTGTCACTCAAATTGCAGAGCCGCGGCTTGCGCCGCCTGCATCACGCGCTGGAGCGGCACATTGTGCTCACGAGCAAGGCGAGCGCAGTCCTCGTACTCGGGCGCTGCACGCTCGCTGCCATCGGGCAGGGTTGCCACCTTTACGGCCACCTCGCCCCAAGGCGTTGTCACCTGCTCGAATCGGCGCGGCAGGCAAACGCGTTCCATCACCTGGCGACGAACGGCGTTGGTCGTGGTCTCCAAAAAGATAATCGTCTGTAGGCGCTCGATATCCTCGTGCGAGCAGATCACCTGCAACTGCCATCCGGGGCGACCCTTTTTGCAGTAAAGCGGCAGCCAATGCACCTCGCGGGCGCCGGCCTCGCGCAGGCGGTCAGCGGCGTAGGCGAGCACCTCGGGCGACGCGTCGTCGATGTCGCACTCCAGCTTGACGATAGTTTCGGGCGCATCGGTCTCGCGAGACAGCGGGGATGTGCTATCGCATGGCATACGGTCCGGCTCCTTTCCGCATGGGCTCGTTTTGTTCATCCAAACGCTAGCACATCGCGGGCGGCGCAAGTGTGGCGGCGCGCGATGAGCGCGATTTTCCTTGTCCGCAAGAAACCGACACTCCACCGCCTCAGCCAAACGTGTACGTCAGCCTCCAAACATGTCATTTTTTGTCGGTTTTGGAGGCTGACGTACACGTTTTGGAGCGGGGCCGATGCTGCGTGGCGACCTTCGCACGCCACCCGTCCTTTCCAGTCGATTTCGGCCCCCGGCGCGCTCGTCGCATCGGGGGCCGCGCCATTACAATGGAGCAGATTCGCTTGACGCAAAGGAGCTGCCATGCCCGCATGCCCGCTGGTCGATTGCCACACCCATACTTCGTTTTCGGACGGCCATGCCTCGTTTGAGGACAACGTTCGCGCCGCCGCTGCGGCCGGCTGCCGCGTCATGGTCTCGACCGACCACCTCACCCTGCCCGCCAGCATGGACGCCAACTGCGAGGTGCAGGTCGTCGAGGGCGGCCTGACGGCGCATCGTCTGGCATTTGAGAACGCCCGCAAGCTCGCTGCGCAGATCGCGCCGGAGCTTGAGCTTATCTATGGCTTTGAATGCGATTGGTACGAGGGCTGCGAGCCTTTGGTCGAGCGCTGGTCCCGAGGCGCCGTCGTGCGCCTGGGCAGTGTGCATTGGATTGGTAACCCAGGCGATATCATGGCCGGCGCCGCGGGTACGGCGGGAACGGAAAACGTCGCTCGTCCCGATACACCCGATTCCCTTTGCGGTTGGATCGACGACGACACCAACCTGCACGTTTGGGAAAACCTGGGGGTACGCGGCGTGTGGGAGCGCTATGTCGACGACTGGTGCCGCGCCTGCGAGAGCCCGCTCAACTTTGATGTAATGGCTCACCCCGACCTGGTCATGCGCTTTTCGAAGGAAGGCTTTGCGCCCGACTTTGACCCCGCACCGTTTTGGCAGCAGATGGCCGAGTGCGCGCACGATACGGGCCGCCGCGTTGAGGTCTCGACCGCCGCACCGCGCAAGGGCCTCGATGACTACTATCCCGCGACCGGATTGCTGCGTTGCTTTGCCCACGCCGAGGTGCCGATCACTTTTGGCTCGGACGCACACCGCGCCTGCGACATCTGTTGGAACATCCGCGAGGCCCAGGCCCACGCCTACGACTGTGGCTACCGGGCCTTCGATATCCCACACCCCACCGGCGAATGGGAATCCACACCCCTCGCCTAACTAGTCGTTTAAGAACGTCCCCAATGACTAGTGGCGGCGGGCGTTGAGTTCACCGGCGAGTTCGTCGAGGGTGATACCGTAGCGCTCGAGCGTCACGAGCAGGTGGTAGACCAGGTCGCCGGCCTCGTAGCGGATGTGATCGTGATCGTTATCCTTGCAGGCCATGATCACCTCGCTTGCCTCCTCGGCAAGCTTCTTGAGCAGCTCGTCCTCGACGTCGGTCAGCAGACGCGCGGTATAGCTCTCCTGCGGCGATGCATCACGACGACCGTGAATCACCTCGGCCAGACCTGTCAGCGTCTCACCGATATTTCCATCCTGAACGTTTGCGGTGCGCACACCCATAGTTCAATCCTTTCTGGTTGGCCAAGCGCCTAGTCGAGAGCCCGTCCTACGCAAGTTTCTTAAAGAAGCAGGTACGGTTGCCGGTGTGGCAGGCCGGACCCGGCGAGTCAACCTTGACCAGCAGCGTATCGCTATCGCAGTCGGCCCAGAGCTCCTTGACCGCTTGCATATTGCCGCTCGTCGCGCCCTTGTTCCAGAGCTCCTGGCGGCTACGGCTCCAAAACCACGTGGTGCCGGTCTTGAGCGTCAACCCCACCGACTCCTCGTTCATCCAGGCAACCATAAGCACCTCGCCGGTGTCATACTGCTGAACAACACAAGGAATCAGCCCCTTGGCGTCGTATGTAAGCTTTGAAGGATCGGTTATCTCTTCCATTTCACTCCCCAAATTCAAACTTCGCAGGTCGGCGAGGGTTGTCCAGGTGCCCGAGATTCCGAGCGACAAGCCCGACGACGCGTACTTAAGTACGCGAGGAGGGTTGGAGCCGAAAGGTCGGGTGCCTGGGCAAGCCGCAGCATTAGAAGTCCAGCCTCACAGGAATGCCTTGGCTGGCCATATACTCCTTCACCTGGCGAATGCTGAACGTCCCAAAGTGAAAGACGCTCGCCGCCAGCACGGCATCGGCCTCGCCCTCGATCACGCCCTCGGCAAAATGTTCGAGCGTGCCCACGCCGCCGCTCGCGATGACGGGAATCGGCACCGCACGCGCCACGGCGCGGGTGAGCGCCAGGTCAAAGCCGGCCTTGGTGCCGTCGCGATCCATACTGGTCAGCAAGATCTCGCCGGCGCCGCGACGAGCCGCTTCCTCGGCCCACGCCACCGCGTCGATACCCGTGGCGTTGCGACCTCCCGCGGTAAAGACCTCCCACTTGTCGGCACCCGGCTCTCCGGGCAAACCGACGCGCTTGGCATCGATCGCCACGACCACGGCCTGACTGCCAAAAGCCGCGGCAGCCTGGCTAATCAGCGACGGGTCACGCACGGCCGCCGAGTTGAGCGACACCTTGTCGGCACCGGCGGCAACCATGGTCCGCATGCCCGCCAAGTCGCGAAAGCCGCCGCCCACGGTATAGGGAATAGCGAGCTCCTCGGCCGCGTGCGCCGCCATCTCGATGGTCGTCACACGGTTGTCACTCGTCGCGGTAATGTCCAAAAATACGACCTCGTCCGCACCCTCGCGATCGTAGGCACGCGCTAGCTCCACCGGGTCGCCCGCATCGCGCAAGCTCACAAAGTTGACGCCCTTGACCACGCGGCCGTCCTTAACATCCAGACAGGGAATTACGCGTTTGGTAAGCATGGGCTACTCCTCCCCTCGGGCGGCGGCCAGCGCCTGGGCCAGCGTAAAGTTGCCCTCGTAGAGCGCACGACCAGTGATAGCACCCTCGATGGCGCCCTCGCCCACCGCGGCAAGCGCGCGAATATCGCCGAGCGTCGAGATACCGCCCGACGCCACGACGGGAAAGCCCGCGACCTGCGCCACATGGCGATACGCCGCCACATCGATGCCCGTCTGCATGCCATCGCGCGCGATGTCGGTATACACCAGATGCTTAAAGCCCAGCTCGGTAAGCTGCGCCACGGCATCGTCGAGCGCCACGCCCGCGCCGTCGCGCCAGCCGTTCACCTTAACCTGGCCGTCGCGCGCGGCAATGTCGGCGACCAGCAGCTCGCCAAAGCCTTGGGCTGCCACCTCGGCAAAACCTGGCTCGGTCACCAGCACGGTGCCCAGCGCAATGCGGCGAGCACCATAGCCGGCCAGCTCGTCGATGCGTGCGAGCGAGCGAACGCCGCCGCCCACGTCCACGGACAGACCGTCGACGCCGCAGATGGCCTTAATCGCCGCCGAGTTGGCAGCGCATGTGTCCTCGTCCTCGCCAAAGGCAGCGGACAGGTCGACGACGTGCACCCAGCTTGCGCCCTGCTCGGCAAACGAGCGAGCAACGGCCACGGGGTCGTCGGAATATACCTTGCAGCGACTCCGGTCGCCGCGCTCCAGGCGCACGACCTTGCCGCCGATCAGATCGATTGCGGGAAACAGGATCATCGGCCGACCTCCTCGACGATGTTGACGAAGTTCTTAAGGATGCACTGACCCAGCGCGGAGGATTTCTCGGGATGGAACTGGCAGCCCCACACGTTACCGTGGCGCACGATGCACGGGAAGCTCCGTGTATAGTGCGTGCGTGCCAACACATCGGCGGCATCGACGTCGTCGGCCACCGCGTAGCTGTGAGTGAAATACATGTTGGCGCCCTCGGCAAAACCGGCAAGCAGCGGATCAGCCGCACCGGCGGACGTCATGTGCACCTGGTCCCAGCCCACGTGCGGCACCTTCAGGCGGCTCGACTCCAGGCGCGTGCACGAGCCGCGCATAATACTCAGGCCATCGACCCAGGGACCGTCAGCCTGCTTGGGAGCGTTTCCGTCCGCGACCGTGCCCTCGTCCGCCGGCACGCCCTCGTCGCCGCGCTCAAAAAATAGCTGGAGGCCCAGGCAGATGCCGAGCAGCGGAATCCCGGCGACGACGGCATCGAGCACGGCCGCCTCCTCGCCGCTCTCGCGCATAAAGGCAATCGCATCGTAGAACGCACCCACGCCCGGGATGACCAGGCCGTCGGCGTTGCGGATCTGCTCCGGATCGTCCGACGTGCAGGCGGCGGCACCGGCGCGCGCAAGCCCGCGCACGACGCTCGACAAGTTGCCCTTGTGGTAGTCGACCACCACAATCTTCGGTTCGCCCACGCGACCCTCCCTTTTCCCATTCAAAACCTGCCAAAAAGGGACAGGTTTATTTTGGTCGGTTAAACGTTCACCCACCACATGAGACAGCATTCCCGCAGATAAAACCTGCCAAAATAAACCTGTCCCTTTTTGGCAGGTTACAGTGAACCCTTGGTGCTGGGGATGCCCTGCACGCGAGGGTCCAGCTCACAGGCTTGGCGCATCGTGCGGCCCACGGCCTTAAAGGCGGCCTCGATAATGTGATGCGAGTTGCCACCCGCCAGCTCGCGCACGTGCAGCGTGAGCTTGGCATCGCGCGCAAAGGCGTAGAAGAACTCGACGGCCAGCTCGGTATCGAAGCTGCCCACGCGCTCGGTCGGCACGGGCAGCTCGCAGTAGGCCTGCCCGCGGCCCGAAATATCAACAGCAGCCATCACAAGCGTCTCGTCCATGGCGATCGCCGCGTCGGCAAAGCGCGTAATGCCCGCCTTGTCGCCCAGCGCCTGGCAAAACGCCTCGCCCAGCACAATACCCGTGTCCTCGACGGTGTGATGTGCATCGACCTCGACGTCGCCCACCGCGTGCACCGTCAGATCGAACAGACCATGGCGGCCAAAAGCGTTGAGCATGTGGTCGAAATACGGCACGCCGGTCGAGATATCGCACACGCCAGATCCGTCCAGGTCGAGCTTTACGACAATGTCGGTCTCGCCCGTCTTGCGGGTTACCTCGGCATAGCGGTCCATCTACATCTCCTCCTTCACCAGCGCGGCAAACGCAGCCAGCACCTCATCGTTTTCCTGCGGCGTGCCTACGGTGATGCGCAGGCAGTCCGCAAGGCCCGGCGCATAGCTAAAGTCGCGCACCAAAATCGAATACTCGTCGCGCAGACGCTCGCGCACGCGCGTGGCATGTGGCGTGCGTACGAGCACAAAGTTCGCCGCGCTCGGCCATGCCTCCACGGGCAAGCCCTCGGCAGCCATCGCACGCAGAGCGGCCAGCTCGCGCTCGCGCTCGGATGCGACCTGCGCCACCACGGGCGCGTACGCATCGCGGGCACGCACGCAGGCAAGCGCGGCGGCCTGGCTCAGCACGTTGACCGAATAGATCTGGCGAATCGCCGCGAACACCTCGATGACCTCGGGCGCCGCGATCACGTAGCCCAGGCGCGTGCCAGCGGCGCCAAACGCCTTGGACAGCGTATGCAAAATCACCAGGTTGGGATGCTCGGCGATAAGTCCCTGCGCCGTGGTGGCCGCGCCAAACGAATCGTCGGCAAACTCAACGTAAGCCTCGTCGACCATGACCATGCCGGGGCAGGCATTGCACAGGGCCGCGACAAAGTCGAGCGGTGCCACGTCACCCGTGGGATTGTTGGGCGAGGTCACGATTGCCAGGTTGCACTCGGGCGCGGCCGCGAGCACAGCAGCTTGGTCGAGCTCAAAGGTCGCCGGATCGCGCCACACGTCGCGCACCTCGGTCTGGCACAGAGATGCAAAGAAGGCATACTCGCTAAAACACGGCGGGCAGTTGAGCAGGGTCCGCCCCGCGCCGCCAAACGCCAGCAGATAGTTATAGAGCAACTCGTCGCCGCCGTTGCCCACGCAGATGTTCTCGCGCGTCACGCCATGCCAGGCAGCAAGCTCGTCGCGCAGATCGTTGGACATGGGATCGGGGTAGCGGTTGAGCGGTGTGGCAGCCAGAGCCGCATCGATTGCCTCGCGCACGCCGGCCGGCACGGGATAGGTGCTCTCGTTGGCCGAAAGGTTGATGCGCGTGGGCGTAAAGTTGGGATCGTAGGGCTCAATGCCGGCCAGGTAAGGCTGGACAAGCTCCTTCATACGGGACGTCAGCTCGGCCATATTAGGCCTCCTCGACGACCGCGCCAGCGGCACCGCCCGCCGCCGCCAGGTCCACACCCTCGGCAACCGTCGCCACGGCGTCGCCCGGCCAGGCAACCTTGGTCAGGTCGGCCGCAGCCAGCGACGCGGCGTTCACGGCATCCTCGCCCCGCTCCAACACGCGGCGGCGCAGTGCGGCAGAAAGCGCGTGCGCCCACAGGCCCTCGGCCTCGGCCAGGCGCTGCGTAGCGGGAGCGTCGGAGAGCAGGCCCTCGGGCGTATAGCAAATGACACTCGAGCGCTTAACAAACTCTTCGACCGAAAGCGGGTTGGAGAACATGGCCGTGCCGCCGGTCGGCAGCGTGTGATTGGGGCCGGCAACATAATCGCCGAGCGGCTCGGAGCTCCAAGCGCCCACAAAGATGGCACCGGCGTTGCGGATACCGCCAAGCAGGCCCATCGCATCCTTGCAGTGCAGCTCCAGGTGCTCGGGCGCCACGGTGTTCACCGCCTCGACGGCAGCGGCCATGTCGGCGGCGACCACGATGGTGCCCTCGTTATCGAGCGAGGCACGCGTGATCTCGGCACGCGGGGACTGCGCTACCAGAATGTCGATACCCGCCTCGACCTCGCGCGCAAACTGCTCGTCGCAGGTCACCAGATAGCAGGCTGCCAGCGGATCGTGCTCGGCCTGGGCCATCAGGTCGGCCGCGACCACCATAGGCTTGGCCGTGGCATCGGCCAGCACACAGACCTCGGAGGGACCGGCAACCATGTCGATACCCACGTCACCCGAGACAATCTGCTTGGCCGCGGCAACAA
Source organism: Collinsella sp. (assembly GCA_018370025.1). Taxonomy (GTDB): domain Bacteria; phylum Actinomycetota; class Coriobacteriia; order Coriobacteriales; family Coriobacteriaceae; genus Collinsella. The sequence continues at coordinate 54,371 of JAGZBF010000020.1, forward strand.
AGGCGTTGCCCGGACCGGTGATTTTGTCGACGCGCGGAATGGTCTCGGTACCGTACGCCAGCGCGGCCACGGCCTGAGCGCCGCCCACCATATAGATCTCGTCCACGCCGCCGAGCTTTGCCGCGGCGAGCGTATAGGGGCTAATCAGGCCGTCCTTTTGCGGCGGCGTCACCATGACCACGCGCTTAACGCCGGCAACCTTGGCGGGAATGGCGTTCATGAGCACGGTGGAAGGATACTGCGCGCGGCCGCCCGGCACGTAGATGCCGGCCGCAGCAAGCGGGGTCACCTTAACGCCGAGCATCGTGCCGTCCGGGCGCGTGGTAAACCAGCTCTGCTCGACCTCACGCTGGTGGAACTCGCGAATCTGGCGTGCGGCCTTCTCGAGCGCGGCAACAAAGGCAGGATCAAGGCCTTCGAGCGCAGCATCGATCTGCTCCTGCGGTAGGCGAAAACTCTGCAGCTCAACACCGTCAAAACGCTGGCAGTAATCGCGCACCGCGGCATCGCCGTTGGCGCGCACGTTGGCCACGATATCGCGGGCGGCGTCGACGATGTTTTGCGGCAGCACGCCCTTGCGGTTGAGCTGGTTGGTAACGAGGCGCTCACCGGGAGCAAGCTTGATGGTCTTCATTTCGGTATCCCCTATCGGTCGAGGTTGCGTTTGAAAAACGAGAGGCCGGGCGGCGGCGCCAATCGGCCCGCAGCCCGGACGTTGGGACGCCCGTACGTGCTCGCGCTATTGTGCCGAGCCCGCGACGGGCTCAAAATGCTTGTCCTTAACAGCAGCTGCCAAGCGATCGGCCAAGTTGCGTACGCGCGGATCCAGGCGTGCGGCACCTGGGTTGACGAAGAAGCGGGCCGTGCAGTCCATGATGCGGCCGGTGATGACCAGGTCGTTGTCGCGCAGGGTGGCGCCCGTGGCGGTAATGTCCACGATGCGGTCGGTCATGCCGACAATGGGGCCCAGCTCAATATTGCCGTGCAGCGAAACGATGTCGGCATTCACGCCGCGCTCGGCATACCAGGCGCTCGCGATGCGCGGGTATTTGGTGGCCACGCGAAGCGACCCGCGACGGGCATAGTTGCGCTCGGCCTGACCGGCGCGCCATGCGGGCTCCGCCTCAATGAAAGTGCACAGGCCGTAGCCCAGATCGACCAGCTGCAGCAAGTTGAGGTCTGCCTCGATAAGCGAGTCCCAGCCGCAGATGCCGCAATCGGCACCGCCACAGCCTACAAAAGCGGGCGCGTCGCTGGGGCGCACGATGACAAACTCGATATCTCCGACCGTGCCCTCGCCGGCATGCGTGTCGCGACCGCGCACGATCAGATGACGACCGGGGTCGCGCAGCTCGGAGACGTCTAAGCCTGCTGCCTCGAGCACGTCGAGCGTGTCGGCCTTAAGCGAGCCCTTGGGCACGGCAATGCGCAGCGGACCCTCGGCGCCACGGCCCACGGCATGGTCACCATCGGAAGCGGCATCCTCGGCCGAGGTGCGCGCGGCCTCCAGACGCTCGAGCGAAAAGGCGAAGCCCGCCGCCGGCACCTCGACGCCGTCGCCGAACGCGCCGGTAAAGATGGAGTCGTAGCGACCGCCCGAGCCCACCGGATCGGGCAGGCCGCCGGCATAGGCCTTAAAGACCAGACCCGTGTAGTAATCGAAAGAGTTCATGATGGAGAAGTCGAAGGACAGCACCCGGGCGTCCTCGGGAGCCAGGCCCTCGACCAGGGCACGCAGCTCGCGCGTGAGCGGCGCGGCGATACCGGCAGCCTCCAGCAGCGTGTCCACGCGGTCGAGCACCTCGGCGCCGCCGTGAAGACGCGGTAGCTCGCTAATGGCAGCCTTGACGGCATCGGACTCGGCACTTGCTGCCACGCGGGCATCAAGGCCCACAAAGTCGTTGGCGTGCACGCAGCGCAGGGCCTCGGCGGCCAGTTCGCGATTCTCGCACGCCGCGAGCAGCTCCTTAAACGGACGCACGCTACCTGCGACAATGCGTGCATCGGACAGCGCCAGCCTGCGCACCGCCTCGGCCACGAGCGAGACGATCTCGACATCGCCCGCTGTATCGCCCGCACCGATAAGCTCAAAGCCCAGCTGTGTAAACTGGCGCGAGCCGCCGGCATTGCGCTGGCACTCACGAACCACCGGCGCCTCGTAGCGAAGGCGTAGGGGCAGATCGGCCGCGCGCATGCGAGTCGAAACCAAGCGCACAATCGGCAGCGTGTTGTCGGGACGGACCACCAGCAGGCGACCGTCGTCATCAAAGAGCTTAAACGGCGTGTCCGCAATGCGGCCGCCTTCCCCGAGCGCACCCTTGTCCTCGAGCAGCGGCGTCTCGACCGGAAGGTAATGATGCTCCCTGAAGCAGCCCTTCACCGTCAGCGCAATCTCCTCGCGCGCCTGAGCCTCCTCGGGCAATATGTCCCGGAATCCCCACGGTGTGGCCGTCATCTGGTGAGCCTCCTCAACTGCGTTTCATATAGAACAGAAGACCGGCATAGCTCCGCCGGTCTTCTGGGTACTTTAGCATACTAGAGTGTTTGCGGGGAAAATCCGCCGCAACCGCTCATAGCGTATTCATTTGGAAACATAGGGCGAGCGGTTAGCAGCAGTCTCTTGTCACAACGCAAAAAGGGCGCCCGCGCAAATGCGGACGCCCTTGTGCAGGGTCGAGATATCAACCAGCCAAGATATCGGACCCGTGACCAGCTCTTAGTAGTCGAACTGGTGGTAGTAGCGGCGGTACTTGAGGTTGTGCTTGGTGACCAGCTCGTAGTTGCGCGAGAGGCGGTCGGTGGTCAGCACGGACAG
>JAGZBF010000037.1:0-6283 GCA_018370025.1 Collinsella sp.
CAGAAGCCACAGAAATCAACTATTTCCGGATAAATAGGTACGACAACAAAACCTCAAACTTTGAGGCTTAAAAAAGTATGAAAGAATAAACTTTTAACATCTTTGCGGTATCCGAAGCTGTGGTTTTCCAAGATGACCGCCACAGGATTTACACACACAGACATTTATCCCATAGAGCTGTTTTAATATTTCAGGCATTTCCTTATCCCGAAGTTTTGAGAGATACTTTTGGCAGCCAAGGATGTTCCGGCATAAAGTAAGCTTTTTGCGTTTACTTCGGGAACAAAGAAGTCCGTAATGACGAATCCTGACAAAACGTTTTGGCGGCACATGCATCAAAAAACGCCGTATGAATTCAATACCGGAAATGGTCAGCTCTTTCCATTCTCCTTTGTTTCGGTAATCTTTTACAAAGAAGGTGACGGTTTCATCATCCATGCGGATAATGCGGTGATTACTGATGGCAATCCTATGGGTATACTTTCCAAGGTAATCAATCACAGACTGCGCACCGTTAAAAGTTTTCTTACAATAAGGAACCCATTCCGCATCATAACAGGAATCAATCAGTTCTTTAAATGCATAATGGTTACGATACTTTTCAGCAGTTCCATGAAACTCAAGCTGATTCGTATTCCAGAGATTTTTCAACTCATACATATATTTTCCACGAAAGACTCTGGAGATAGCCCATATGGGAAGAAAGAACTCAGTACCATTGTCTTTCCATTCATTTTTGGATGTCAGCCCACCGCCGAGCAGTATTGTATGGATATGAGGATGAAAGTTCATCTCAGAACCCCATGTATGTAAGATACAGATATATCCAACATTCGCACCAAGATGTTTTGGGTCAGCAGTCAGTTCACTGATTGTCGCAGAGGCGGCATGATACAAGGTGTCATATAATAGTTTCTGATTACTGTAAATGATTGGATTCAGAATGTCCGGCACCGTAAATACCATGTGAAAGTAAGGAGCATCAAGTACATCCTCTCTGCGGGCATCCATCCAAACTTCCTTTGGAACAGCCTGACACATGGGGCAACAGCGGTTGCGACAGGAATTATAATGAACCTGGACAGCACCACAGTCTTCACATACACTGACATTCGCACCGTAGGCTCCTGTTTTACAGTTCAAGATGTTCCGTGCAACTTTTGCCTGTTCAGGAGAGGGAGAATACTTTTCAAGATATGCCGGATAAAAACACTGGAAAATATCCTGAACCGTGGGCTTATTCATAATCAGCACCTGCTTTCCTGTCAAACGGACTTTGAATTCCCATATATTCTGCCGTTCTACTCCCTGTTCCATCAGATGTGTTGCAAAACTATGACGCAGACAGTGCGGAGTTGCTTTCGGTGGAAGTTTTGCATCAGATACAGCACGGCGCATTACCTGCTCCAGTGTACTGACTGTCAGGTAATTACCGGTGAATTTATTAGGAAACAGAATTCCACGGGGACGTCCTTTCTCAAACCAGTATTGTGTAAGGAGATCCAGACACCGCTTGGAAAGGATTGTGTAACGATCCATCCTGTTCTTCGTGTCCCGGACGTGAATCTGCATATTTGAGCGGGAAATATCATCATAATGCAGATGGATGACTTCAGAAACACGCATTCCGGAAGAATACATCGTTGCAAACATAGCTTTGTATTTGATATCGTCAACAGCTTCTAACAGGCGGTCAATTTCATCGTTGGTTAATACGGTAGGAAGCTTGTGTTCCAGAATCATTCGTGGAACTGTGATATCATCCCAAAGGATATGCAATACATTTCTGTAGAAAAAACGGATGGCAGAATTATAAAGATTCAGAGTTGTGGCTTTCAGCCCTTCATCTTTTTTTGCAAGCAAAAAAGTCCTGACATCCTGACAGGTAAGTTCTTCAGGATTCTTACCCTGATATTTCAGAAAGTAAGAAACATAGTTTTTATAGCAGTTGATGGAACGTTCTTTGAGGTTGCGGATTTTTCCAGCTTCCTCAAGCTGTTCTAAATATTTTTCGTACATAATAAAATCCTCCATGTAAAATCAGTAGTTATCACACAACACTGCTTTACACGGAGGTGCATTCGGGTCATAAAACCGCTTGCAAACCAAGCGGAAGAATGGTATTCTTTTCATAGGCAGTGGGAAGGTCGATCCTGTTTGATTGTTTGGTGTAGCAACTTAACAATACTACTTTTAGGACTTGCTTTCCACTGTTTTTTGTTACAGAAAATAGAAAATCGCTATGCCACAGCCTTGGCAGGCCATCGCGCAGCGATTTTGTTCAATTTGGATTTGTATTGCCAAGTGATAAGAAATTGATAGATATGCTTCGCGCACCATTTTATCTAGGACTATATTTGACACTTGATAATATAGAGGATGTAGGGTTATCGGCTTTGAATAGAGAGGCATTTGAAGAAAAAATATGGGATGAAATAATTCGCAATAATAAGAGGCGTAAAAACAACTTACCAACGAGAAGAGAAGATACATTAGTATTCATAACAAAGGAAATGCTTAAAAATGAAAGCTATTCATATATGATAAAATCTGGAGATGATCATGATGCACTTTTTGAATTGGAACAGACTGGTGTGATAATACAATCCGAAGATGCTAAAACATATTACCATGGACATGATGTGTTTGAAGAATTAGTAGTAAATCATATCTTTACAGAACAGTATAAAAATAATATTCCTGAAAAAGAATTTTTTGAACAATTTGGGACATCATTACGCATTAGGAAGCTGTTCCGCGGATGGTTAACAGATTTTGCGACTATAGAAGAACATCAGAGTTTTATAGATGAAATGCTTGAGTGTAAGGATATCAATATAATATGGAAAGATGAAATTTTATTAACAATAATTAGTACAGAAAAACTGAGAGCCTGCTATAATAAAATCACTTTAAATATGGCTGAAAATAATTATGCCCTATTAAAGAAAACTATCTTTTTGATTAATACATGTTGTCGTGTTGCAGAACATGCAGAAGTATCTTTAAATAAGGGAAATATGTTGCCTTTAAGATTGTCCAAACCGTCAGGATATGCATGGGCGTCGATTTTAAATTTCATTAATGATAATAAAGATAAAATAATCTGGGATCAGGAATTGGTAACATGTGTTGTTGAAATTTTGGATTCTTGGACTAAGGTATCGGAAAATCAGAGAACGGAGAATACGGGGGTAAGTGGTAATATTGCTTTGTATTTACTTGAAGAAATATCAGCAAGTAAAGAGTTTCGATATGAAATAAAGAAAGATTATATTGAAAAATTGAAAGATATTTTGTTGAATTCAGCTTGGATGATAAAAGATCAATTGTGTAATATATTTCAGACTGTTATTAATGGAATAAATGATGAGGAAGAGCCTATTGATCCTATTGGCAGCAGAAGAAGAAAACCTGATGCACCAAAGTTGTATATTGATTTAGCAGAAAAAGCTATATCTGACATATATCATTATGGTAAAGTTCCGTATGCTATGCCTGAGATGACACTTGAACTGATGAAAAAATTGTGGCTTAGACATGATGGAATGCCTGTATACTATAATTCTATAGAAATGAATGGTTACTTTGGACTTAATGAACATTTGTCATATGATTACTACCCTACGAGTGCGTTTAAAACACCAATATGGGGGTTACTACAAGCTAATCAGATGTTGGCGACAGAGTTTGTTATAGATTTCTGTAACAAAGCAGGAGATGCTTATAAAAAATCACATTTAAATATAGATTATGGAGAATGCTTTGATATTACTATTTGTGTGGGCGGGCAGTCAGCAACTCAGACAGCATCGACTCGGTTATGGCAAATGTATAGGGGAAGCCATGTGGGTCCAAATCTTCTGGTTAGCCTTTTGATGGGATTTGAAAGTTGGTTACTTAATATTGTAAAAATATCTCCAACTAATACGGTTGAGGAGTATTGTCAATATATATTATGTGATAATAAAAAATGTAATGTTAACCGCAATAATTGTTAGTATTGCGGAAGCTTATCCAGAGAAAATGTTGGATATTGTTTGTGATTTAATTAAGACCAAGGAGATTTTTCACTTAGATTCCATTCGGTTTAGTTCTGAACGTACGACCTCATTTGCCCTGTTTAAGAACGATTTATTTAGCAATGAGAGAAAAGAGAGTAATGAACTTACACATAGAAAAATAAGATTGGAAGATGTAATTTTGAAATATCAGACTGATCGATTAAAATTATCTGAAGAAGATTTTGCGAAACAGAGAGAAAAAATCTTTGTAGCCATTGATGAGGCAACAGTAGATATAGATACATGGCGGACTGAGGATAAGTATGCTTATTATAAAATGGATTTACGCCGCTATAACGAGGTGACGGATGTTAATATCGATAATGAAGGTCATGAAGTATATACTATAGCACCTGCGTTTACAGAGGATATGAAGTTATTGAGCAAAGAAAGCCAAGAAGCCAGCGATTTCTCCTTTAAATATGCAGATTTACAATGTTGGAGTAATTATAAGTTTAACCACAATGAGAAGTTCATGAAATATGCGAAGTACTCTGACACTAATGTGATTTGTAAAGAATTAGGAGAGGTATGGGAATTGCTAAGCAAAACGCATACAGATGATAGCATAAATAATGATGATAAATGGTTGGCTATCCATAGATATGTATCAATAGCTTCGTATACTAGTGCAGTATTACTTAGAGACTATTTCGGTAAGTTAGAACAAAAGGAACAAGAATTATGTAAGCTAATCGTTTTTAGTTTGGGAAAAATGTTTACAGAAGCATCAAGGTATGAAGTTGTTCAAGCTGGAAATGGAGTAGAAGCAATTATAGTAGGACTAATTACTTTAATAAGTGAAAATAATCGTCATTTAATAAGTGGAGATAATCCGTTGTATTTGTTACTGAAATTGATTCTTATAGATTGGAGTGATGATAGTTGTATAATAAATCAGATATCAAGCAATATATGGGATTATGAAAAACAATATGGTTGGCAATTCTTGTATGCATTCTCGTTGATTGCAGAACAATATGAAAAAGAAATTAAAAAAAATAGGGATATTTCAATAAATGATTTTTTTGGAAAGAACAAGAAACTGATAAAGCAAGCATTAGACAAAGAAGTAAGTAACTATTCTGATATTGATTTTAAACAATTAAGTATACCTATTATGTTTGTGATTATTTTAATGATTCCATTTAAGATTAAAGAAGCATCATTAGTTGCGGAGTTGACAAAAGACATCGCAATGAAGATTACTTTTAATGATAAGAATTCTGCACAAGAAAAATATGGAAATATATATGGATACATATTTAATTATACAATGTGGTTTGCAGATGTTTTATTACATTGTGATAATCAAGATAGAATTATGCTTGTTAATTCATTTTTAGAGAGGGCAGATTTTGTTGGGAATAATAATGTAGAGTATTTGCTGAAATGGCTTATTCAGGAACAAGAAATTCATGGTAAGGTAAATGAATTTTGGAGTGTGTGGGAGGCCCTGAAACCGAAAATGCTTGAATTGAGTCATGAAAAGGATCGATACTATTATACAGATTATAATGGTCCGATAGGTAAAGATAGAGTCATCGCTAGTTATTTATTTGCTAATTCTGAATGGAGGGAAAATATTTATAGATGCACGTTGCTTTCTGAAGAAAGAAAGGAATTTTTTGATGATTTTATTGCACATACGGGTAGTTTTAAGGCAGTGCTTTACTCTGTGGCTAGATTACTTAATACGGTAGGCAAGGAACCATATTTTGAGAAAGGAATTCAGTGGATATATAATTTAATTCAAAAAGATCCAGAATGTGGAACAAAGCTTTATATGAAGACATTATATTATTTAGAAGAGTATGTTGGAAATTTTGTTGCTTCCCACCGAAATGATTTTAGGGTAGATATAGTTCAAGCACAGAGAACACAAGCTGTATTAGAGTATATGGTTAGTCAAGGTTCACATATAGCTTTTTTTATCAGGGAAGAAATTTGACGTACGTTATCTATTATGGTATCGAAGGCAGGTATGAATAAATTTGTGTCACCAGTGGTGACACAAATTGAAATATTATCAGATGAGCTATGTGCATTGATGAAGAACTGATGAAGGCAAATCATGAGGCATCTATAGACATTGGAAAAGCAGATTATTACAAATAATAATTGAACAAAATCGCTGCGCGATGGCCTGCCAAGGCTGTGACGCAGTTTTTCTTTTCCTAAATAAAAAAGCAGTGGAAACCAAGTCCTAATAGTAGTAT
>JAGZBF010000038.1:0-5088 GCA_018370025.1 Collinsella sp.
CATGCAGCGTGCGCGGGCTCTCCCGACGGGAAACGAAAAAGCCCGGTTTCAAACCGGGCTCGAACGAACATGCCTATTGACAATGGCTTTCTCATATTAGAAAAGCCCCCGCTGCCGGAGGCTTCAAGTTCGATTGGTGCGGCGTATAGGATTCGAACCTATGACGTTCTGATTCGTAGTCAGACCCTCTATCCAGCTGAGGTAACGCCGCAGCGCAAGACATATAAAACCACTTTAGCTTATTGGAGTCAAGCACAATCTCAAACTTTTTTGTGGAACGCAGTTTTGTCATGCTGCTCCGCATATACCGACGTTCCCCGTACGATCGATTGGCTTTTCGATCACGTCGAACTTGGCATCAAGTTCCCTCAGGAGCGATCTCACCCGCTGGGCACAATCATAATCGGCAAACGAGATGCTCAGCATGCGCGCGACCTGGTTGGAAGTCCCAACTCCATAGAAGTGCTCCAGCGCCACAAGTCCCTCGTGCGTCACAAAGGTCTCGACCACATGCGGCGACTCCTCAAAGCACCATTGTGTCAACGGACCCTCGCTCGTCTGTCGAACCACCAGGCCACCCATGCCAGACGGCTCACACGTTACAAGCAGGTACTCCCCGCCCTCGTCGCTCTCAAACAAAACCACCCGATCATCAAACAGCTCCATCGCGTCCCCTTTCTCTCGCTCTTATTTAGCAAAAGCATAGCAGGTAGATGGCTGTATACAGAACAGTTGTTCGTGTGTTTTCTATTGAGCTGTCCGCACGGCATGGTATGGACCTGCGCACGAAATAGGGCGCCCCCGAAGGAGCGCCCTTGCATATCCCCTATGCAGCCAATTTACGCGACCGGCTCGATCTTCTCGAGACCGCCCATGTAAGGACGCAGAACCTCGGGGATCGTGATGGTGCCGTCGGCGTTCTGGTAGTTCTCCAGAATGGCGGCCATGGTGCGGCCGGCCGGCAGGCCGGAACCATTGAGGGTGTGCAGGTAGCGCGAACCCTTGAAGTTCTCGGGGTCGCGATACTTGATGTTGGCGCGGCGAGCCTGGAAGTCACCGCAGTTGGAGCAGGAGCTGATCTCCTTGTAGGCGTTATAGCTCGGCAGCCAGACCTCGATGTCGTAGGTCTGACGGGCAGAGAAGCCCAGGTCGCCGGTGCACAGGCTAATCACGCGATACGGAAGGCCCAGCTGCTGAAGCAGGAACTCGGCCTCGGCGGTCATGCTCTCGAGCTCCTCGTCGGACTCCTCCGGCTTGGCAAACTTGACCATCTCGACCTTGTCGAACTCGTGCTGGCGGATGATGCCGCGGGTGTCGCGACCAGCGGAGCCGGCTTCCTCGCGGAAGCAGGGGGTGAAGGCGGTGTAGCGGCGCGGCAGGGTATCAGCATCGAGAACCTCGCCGGCGTGCAGGTTGGTAAGCACGACCTCGGCGGTGGGGATCAGGAAGTTGTCGCCCGAGACATGATAGGCGTCGTCCTCGAACTTGGGCAGCTGACCCGTGCCAAACATGGTCTGACGCTTGACGACGATGGGCGGCCACCACTCCTTAAAGCCACGGCTGGTGTGCGTGTCAAGGAAGAAGTTGATGAGGGCGCGCTCAAGACGGGCGCCGGCGCCACCGAGAACGGTAAAGCGGCTGCCGGAGAGCTTGTTGCCGCGCTCGAAATCGAGGATGTCGAGGTCGGTGCCCAGGTCCCAGTGCGGCTTAAAGTCGAAGTCGAACTCGCGCGGGGTGCCCCAACGACGGCGCTCGATGTTCTCGTCCTCATCCTTGCCGTACGGCGTGGCCTCGCAAGGGATGTTGGGAAGGTGAGCCATAAAGTCGTACTGCTCCTGCTCGAGAGCGGTGCGGCGCTCGGCCAGACCGTCAATCTTCTCGTTGACGGCGCGCACGGCCTCCTTGGCGGCCTCGGCCTCGTCCTTCTTGCCCTCCTTCATCAGGGCGCCAATCTTCTTGGACTCGGCGTTACGCGTGGCCTGGAGCTCCTCGACCTCGGTGATGACGGCACGGCGCTCGTCGTCGAGTTCAAAGAACTTCTCGCGATCCCAAGACGTCTGGCGATTTGCCATGGCGGTATCGATGGCATCGGGGTTCTCGCGAACAAACTTGATATCAAGCATTAGATCCTCCGGCGATATACATTCCATTTAGGTTGCAACCTTGTACATGTATGGGCAAGTATATACTTATGAGCGTTTACGACCCAACCCAACTACGCAAGAAGGCACCCAATGGACGCAGTTTTTTCCTTTTTGTTTGGCACCCGCACCGGTTTTGCCATCCTTTTCGCCGGCGGCATCCTACTGTTTGCGATTCTTGCCTTTGTAATGGAGAAGCGCACCCATAAGATGTATGTCGACCGTGGCCCCAAGTCCGAGGACGAAGAAGACGGCTTCTGGGACTAGCCTGCCAAAAAGAGACAGGCTTATTTTGGTCGGTTTTATCTGGGCAAACGCAAGCGCCCCGCAACTGGAATTGAGCCAGTTGCGGGGCGCTTTTCGTACATGCAACAAAACCGCAGGAAAAAACCTGCCAAAATAAACCTGTCCCTAAATGGTGGGTTTTACTGGAGGGTGGCGTCGATGGCCTTGACCAGAGCGCTGCGCATGCCGGCGTCCTCGAGCGCGACGACGCCCTTGATGGTGGCGCCACCGGGTGAGCATACGGCATCCTTCATCGCCGCAGGATGCTGGCCAGTCGCAAGCTGTAGCTTTGCCGTGCCCAGCACCATCTGGCTCACAATGCGATAGGCATCGGCGCGCGGGATACCGTGCTTGACGGCCGCGTCGCCCAAGGCTTCAATCGCCATGGCGACAAATGCCGGTGCGCAACCGCCCACGGTACCGCCCACAAACAGCAGACTCGTGTCGAGCTCGACGACGGTGCCAAGCTTACCGAGCAGGTCGAGCACCACGGCACGCTGCTCGCCGTTGAGCGTAGAGGACTTCTCGCAGGCGATGACGCCCTCGCCCACCGAAACCGGCGTGTTGGGCACCGTCGAGATATGTGCGACACCCGGCAGGACCTTTTCCCACTTGGCGCTATCCCAAGTCCAGGCGACCGAAAGGACAACCTTGTCGGCTAGGGCATCCTTGAGCGGAGCGAAGACCTTCTCGATCATGTATGGCTTGACCGCAGCAACCACGATATCGGATGCGGCGACGACCTCCGCCGCATCACGACAGGCAACCATCCCACGCGTCTCACAACGCTCAACCAAGGCGTCGTAGTGGCCCGCGCAGGCGCACATATCGCTCGCAGCCACACCGGCGGCGATCCAGCCATCGACCATAGCGCTCGCCATATTGCCAAAACCGACAAATCCGATCTTCATATCTCATAGTCCTCTCAGACACGCTCTTCAAAACGAAGACTATTGTCCCACGGCATTGTTTCGTATTGCCGACCTATTTGTGATACGGCTCGCCACGGCTGATCTTGCAGGCGCGGTAAACCTGCTCCAGCAGCACCACGCGCGCCAGGTTATGCGGCAAGGTAATGCGTCCAAAGCTGAGCATCTCGTCGGCTCGTGCGCGCACGTCATCGCTCACGCCGTCCGATCCGCCAATCACAAAGGCAATGTCGCTGTTACCACGCAGCATAAGATCATCGAGCCGCGCCGAAAGCTCCTCGCTCGAGCGCTCTTTGCCCTCAATGGCAAGCAGGATCACATGCGCTCGAGGCGGCAGGGCTGCAAGTATCGCCGCCCCCTCCTTGTCGCGCGCGGCATCCACGCCGCCCGCCTTAGCCGGGTCGATATCAGCCACCTCGCGGACATCCACCTTGGCATAGGCGCCCAGGCGCTTGGTGTACTCGGCGCACGCGTCCTTCCAAAAGCGCTCCTTGAGCTTACCGACGCAAACGACGGTGTATTTCACGCGCGTCTACTCCTTCGAATCGTTTTGAACTTTGCCGGCGGCCAGCATCTGCTCGAACATCGAGGCCGACTGCGAAAAGTCGCTCGGCAGCACGACCGTCGAGGTTTTACCCGTGCGAGCGAACTCCGTCATCATCTCGGACCACTGCGTAAACATGAACAGTTGGTTGGCCTCGTCATTGCCGACACCCGTCTCCTGGATGATCTCGAGCGAATCTTTGATACCCAGCGCGATGGCCTTGCGCTGGTTGGCGATGCCCTCGCCCGCCTTTTCCATAGCCTCAGCCTCGGCGGTCGCCTCGGTGACGCGCTTGATGCGGTCTGCCTCAGCGAGCTCCTGTGCCGCAGCGCGCTTGCGCTGGGCGGCGTTGATGTCGTTCATGGAGTTCTCAACCTCGGTCGGCAGTGCGATTTTGGTGATGAGCGTCGACACGAGGGTGAAGCCGTAGGCGGCCATCTGCTCGGAAACGGTAGCGTTGACATCCTTGGCGATGTCGTCCTTCTTGGCAAAGACCTCATCGAGTGTGTAGACGGGAATCGAAGAGCGCAGGGCGTCGGTGATGAAGTCACGCATCTGGTCGACGGGCTCCTGCAGCATATAGTAGCTCTTGTAGATGCCCGAATCTGCCGGGCCGGCGCCCATGTCATAGCTCACGTGGTACTGAGCAGAGACCTCAAGGCCGATGGTCACGTTGTCCTGGGTCTTAACGTCGATGCCAAAACCGTTTTTCATGGTTCGCAGACTCACCGTGGCGGCCTTGCGGTCGATCACGGGCACCTTCATGTGGAAGCCCGCGTTGACGATGCGGTTAAACTTGCCCAGACGCTCGATGATCACGGCATGCTGCTGTTCAACGACGTAGCAGGCGTTGGGAAGCAGCAGCAACAGAATGATGATGGGAATCAAAAGGCTGGTAAGGGCAGCGATGATACCGGACAACAGCATGGTCTCTCCTCTGATAGGCACACGTTGGCATTAGGATACCCGCACGAAGCAGCTGTGTGACACCAACAAGAGGACCCGTGGTCAAAAAAGGCCAAATATGAGTACTGTTACCAGTTTAGTAACAGCGTATTTGGGTCAAAATCGCCTCGTTGAACCCGAGGTCTGGTCGCGCGCGCAGACGTGGTGTAAGAGTGTCCTGAGGTCCGTCGCTGCAAGTCCCGATGTTACTCCTTCTTGAGACCGCGCTTCTCGACTATCTCGT
>JAGZBF010000039.1:0-4928 GCA_018370025.1 Collinsella sp.
GAAAAGGAATTTCTCGGGGCCGCCTCTCGGCGGCCTTGCGAAAAACAAATCCAAGTTAGACCATTTCAAATGGTTCGATGTCTGCCCGGATGCGACACTGAAGTGAGTGTCCATCCTCGCAGTATCCGGTTCTCAAGGTGCACGCCTGCGCTGGTTCCCGGTTGCACCGGGCCGCGCGGCAAGGAGATATATTGCCAGACCGGAGGGGCGCCGGGGGCGGGAATCTGGGCGTACACATTTCCTACACATCTTCTGATCCGACTAACGTTTGCCAGCCGTTACCTACCGCTCGCCGAGCATCTCTTTATATAAGGCAGCCTCATGGTTAAAGCGGATACGTCCCCCTAGCTAAAGCACAGCCAGCATCGAGCAACTCATCACGTTCTTCCACCGAGAACCCCTCGGCGTAGACGCGCACCACTGGTTCGGTCCCGCTAGGACGGACCAGCAGCCACGTGTCATCCTCGAATGACAGACGCAAGCCGTCCATATGACTAACGTTTTGCGGCACCTTGCCACAAATCGACTTGGGGTTTACGCCCGGCAGCAGGGTTCGTAACGTTTCGGCATCTTCGGCCTCAAGGCGCAAATCGCGTCGACCGTAACTCGTCTTACCAAAACTGTCCTCGAGTTGGTCGACCAGAACGCCCAAAGGCGCGTCCGTCTTTGCCATAAGCTCACACAGAATCAGACAGGCGAGGATTCCATCACGCTCGGGCATATGCGCGGCGATGCCGATACCACCGGCTTCTTCGCCGCCCATGAGGACGCCGCCCTTCTTCATCTCCGCCGCTATATATTTGAAACCGACTGGTTTGACGGTCACGCGGCAGCCAAGCGCCTCGGCAATGCGACGCACGAGCGTCGAGCATGAAAGATTGACGACGACGCGCCCCTCCAAATTGCGAAATTGAACCAAGTCGCCCAAAACGAGCGCCATGATCTGATGCGGATGTATATATCTGCCGCGCTCGTCAACCGCGCCGATACGGTCGGCGTCGCCGTCGGTCACCAGGCCAGCGCAAGCTCCGTCCTCGATAACCGTGCGCTCGCAAGTGTCCACCCAAGGCTCAACGGGGTCGGGGCAGATATCTTCTTGATCAGACACCTGCCCGGCGTGAATCTCGTGCACCTCAACGCCAAGCTCGCGCAGCAAGTCGGCTAGATAGCCCTGGGCTGCGCCGCCCATGGGATCGACAACCACGCGCAAGTGCGCGGCGCGGATGGCTTCGGCATCGACAAACGATGCCACCGCCTGCATATAGTCAGGAATGATATCCGCGGTGCGATATTGCCCCTCGATCCCCATTGGCTCGGGAGCCATAGTCTCTTCGAGCTCTTCGATGACATCCTGGTTGGCGGTCGAGCCGTCACCCATGCGAATCTTGAGGCACAGATAACCCTGCGGATGATGGGACCCCGTCACCATGAGCGCGCCGCACGCCTCACCGTCATAAGCCGCCGCCCACGTAAGGGCAGGGGTCGCGACAGGCCGCGAAGCGAGCACGGCGTCTAGCCCGTGCGCTGCTAGCGCGCCCGCCGCAAGCTCAGCGAACTCGCGCGCCAGGGGCCGGGTGTCGAACCCTATATATACCGTTTTGCCCGGATTGGTCTTTTGCCACAACTCGCCGACGGCATCGGCGATACGGGCAACGTTATCGGCAGTGAAGTCCTCATCGACGCGAGCGCGCCAACCGTCAGTTCCAAAATGAATTATCGCGCACACGCGCAGACACCTCACAGTGTTTGGATCATGGTACGCATGGGGTATACCCGCAACATGCACTCGGCAACCTGCCGGCACCAGCATTCACCATTTGGGCAAATGCTGCCGAGGACATGCAAGCAATAAAAAAAAACCGCCCCGTATGGAGCGGTTTTGCCCTTTATATATCGAGCGCCTCGGCCATCGCGGCCGTAGTGATTGCCGTGGTTCCACAGCAACTGCCCACCATTGCGGCACCGGCATGTCTCCATTCGATGCATGCGCGCGCGAAAGCTTCGGGATTCTCGTGCCATACGGGGCCATCCTGAGTCTGGACCGGGTCGCCCACGTTGGGACGCACCGTGACGGGAGTAGTCGCCGATGCAACCATCCTGGGCACCGCCGCGTTCGCGGCCGCAAGCGAACAGCAATTAACACCAACCGAGTTTGCGCCGTGTTTTTCGGCGTACAAAACGGCTGCCTCGATGTTGAGGCCATCGCCCAACAGGTCGCCTTTATCGTCAACGACAAAACTCACCAGAACAGGCATGCCATCGGCGGCATCTCGGGCGCCGGCAAGCATGGGCTGCAAATTACGGATAGACGTCACCGTCTCGATCAGCAGACCGTCAACACCAGCATTGAGCAAGGCGTGCGCCTGTTCGCGCGCAATGCCTCGGATTTCACGATACTCGGCAGAGTCCTCGGCAAACCACTCAATACCGATCGGGCCCATCGAGCCCAGCAGCAGCTGAGGGTGCGCCTGGCGGGCATCGTCGACAGCCCCGCGATTGACCTCCGCCACGGACGGCGCAATCTGGTCGTGCTTGAGGGCATAGCTCGATGCCTGAAAGGTGTTGGTAATGAGCACCTGCGCGCCGGCGGCGACATACAAGCGATGGATACGAGAAACGGTCTGCGGCTCTGCCAGATTCCAAAACGCCGGTGGAATGTCGGCGGCATCGTACTCACTCAACAGAACACTGCCCATGGGACCCTGCGCCAACAAGGTCTCGCTCGACAAGCGGCGCGTAAGTTCCTCGGCACCAAAGCGGTTGTAATAACTCGTATCCATATATATCCCGCTATTCCTCGACGCTGATTCCCTGCTTTTCGAGATAGGCGAGCCAGCGGTTCATCGTGTCCTCGGAAAGCGCATGCTCCATCATGCAGGCCTCGGAATCGGCTCGCTCAAATTCGACACCGAGCTCCTGAACCAAAAACGTGCGGATGAGGCGATGACGGTACCAGATAGCCGTACCAACCTCGCGGCCGCGATCGGTCAGGACTACCTTGCCGTAGTGCGATTGCTCGACAAGTTCGGATGCCTTGAGCGCCGAAACCGCTTTATTGACCGATGCCTTGGAGACGCCAAGACGCTGCGCGATGTCGACCGATCGCACGCCGTTGGTTTCCCCCTCTTCGCTTTCAATGCGAACCATGCACTCCAAGTAGTCTTCGTTCGCCACCGTCAGATGTAGTTCGCGCGAGCTATTTGTCGTATCCATGATCTTCCGTCCCTTCTGCATTCAATGGCTGATTCTACCCCATCCAAGCGTCGTGGTATGCCGTGGCATACCGTGCTAGAGTTCTTGTTGCACACGACGACCAAGATTGGAGCGGTCTTTATGGAAAACACCACCACGAGCCCCGATGTCCTCGAACGCTTTTTGCGCTACGTCCAGATCAACACGCAGTCCGAGGATGCAAACTGCGACCAGGTACCCTCGAGCGCCGTTCAGTTTGACCTTGCCAACGTGCTGGCTGAAGAGCTGCGCGAGCTTGGTGCGGAAGATGCCCACGTGACCGAGCACGCCTATGTCTGCGCGCATATCCCCGCAAGTGCGGGCGCTGAGGACAAGCCCGCCCTGGGCCTGATCGCCCATCTCGACACCACCGAAGTTGCACCGGGCGCCGGCGTGAAGCCGCACATCGTGCACTACGAAGGCGGCGACCTGGTCTGCGGCACGGTTGACGGTAAACCCGTTGCCATGAGTACCGCCAAGCTTCCCGCCCTGAATGACCTCGCGGGTGAGGACCTGGTCTGCAGCGACGGCACCACGCTGCTGGGCGCAGACGACAAGGCAGGCGTCGCCGAGATCATGTCGCTTGTCGCGCGTATCGCTCAGGACCCTTCTCTGCCCCATCCCGCACTCGGCATTTGCTTCTGCCCTGACGAGGAGATCGGCCACGGAGCCGAGCTGTTGGATATCGATACCTTTGGCTGCAAGTACGCCTACACGGTCGACGGCGGCCCCATCGGCGAACTGGAGTGGGAGTGCTTTAACGCCGCCGAGGCGACCGTCCGCTTTGAGGGCCAGTCCATCCACCCGGGCGACGCTAAGGGCCGTATGGTCAACGCAGGCAATCTGTTCTGCGACTTCAACGCGTTGCTCCCCTACGTGCAGCGACCGGAGTATACGGAAGGCTACGAGGGCTTTTATCACCTTGAGGGTGTATCTGCGACCGTCGATCACGCCACAGCGCGCTATATCGTCCGCGACCATGACGCCGCCAAGTTCCAGCAGAAACTCGACCTTATTGATGCCGCCGCCTCGATGCTCAACCAGCGTCTAGGTGAGGAGCGCGTGACGGTCGAGATTAAGCAGCAGTATCGAAATATGGCCGAGATCGTTCGTGGCTATCCCGAGCTTATTGATGTTGCCAAGGAAGCCTATCTTGCCTGCGGCGTTGAGCCCCAAGTGCTGCCGATTCGTGGCGGCACCGACGGCGCTCAGCTGTCGTTCCGCGGTCTGCCCTGCCCCAACCTTTCCACCGGCGGCTATTGCTACCACGGCGTCAACGAGTTCGTCCCGGTCAGTTCGCTCGTCAAGATGACCGACGTGCTCCAGGAGCTCGTCGCCCGCTTTGCATAAGCCTGGCTGCACAAGTCCAAAAGACGAATCGCCCCGTCCTCAACCAAGAACGGGGCGGTTTTTTTACTGCAACGAGAATAGGTTGACGCACGCCAGCCTCTTGAAGCAAGGAGTGTCCCAAACTGCCGGTACAAAAGGAACGTCCCCAAGTGCCAAGTGCATCAAGAGTGCCCCCTTTGACCAGTCGTTTAAGAACGTCCCCAATGACTACCCATGTGCCAAGTGTTACGCCGATGTTTTGGCACCGACAGACACTATGACCCAATCCGAGGGCACTAAAAAGATAGGAGCCCCCGCTCGTGACCGCGGGTCGGGGCTGCGACAATGATGTTGAAGTGCCATAGGCG